>SYIF01000062.1 GCA_005798855.1 Actinomycetota bacterium
CCAGACTCGCCGACGAGACCATATGCCTCACCGGGACGGATCTCGAATGACACGCCGCGCAGGACTGGCCGCAGGATTCCGCGCACGTCGTAGGCCACCTCGAGGTTCTCGACGCTGAGGGCAGCCGTGGTGATGGCACTCATAACTCAATCGCCTCCTGCAAAGCATCGGCGATCAGATTGACAGAGATCACGAGACTCGCGATCGCCACGGCGGGAGCGACCGTGACCCACCAGTACCCGCCGATGATCAGCTGGTACTCATCGGCCACCATCAGACCCCAGTCCGGCGTCGGTGGCTGGATGCCAACACCGAGGAAGGAGAGGGTGGCGATCGTGAAGATCGCGTAACCGATGCGGACGGTGAACTCGACAACAATCGGACCGGTGATGTTCGGCAGAATTTCGAGTCCCATGATGTAGACGCCGTTCTCGCCGCGCAACTTGGCCGACTGCACGTAATCGTTCTCGCGCTCGGCGAGGACGGCAGCGCGCACGGTGCGCGCGACGATCGGCGTGAAGAGGAGGCCGACGATGATGACCACGGTGACCGTCGAAGGACCAAGCGCTGCGATTGCCAGCAGACCGACCAGTGCGATCGGCAACGACAGAAACGCCTCGACAAAACGCGACAGCACATCGTCTGCGATGCCTCGGTAGTAGCCCATGATGAGACCAAGCAGCGTGCCGAAGCCCACTCCGATCGCTGCGCAAATCGGTGCTGCGATCAGCACATCGCGCGCTCCGACCATCAGACGCGAAAGCACGTCTCGACCGAGCCGGTCGGTTCCGAGCAGGTGCCCGTCGACGCCAGGCGGGATGTGCCCGTCGAAGTCTTGAACATACGGATCGTACGGTGCGAGGCTCTCGCCGAAGATAGCGCAGATGATCCAGATGGTCAGGATCACTAGGCCGATGATCGTTGAGGGATTGCGGAGAAATGACCGTAGCGTCTCGGTACGCGCCGAACGACGATCGGCGGCAGTCATGTCGGCCGTCGTGGTGGGCTGATCTGGTGCGGTCGAATCGACGGTGCTCATCCGTCCTCCCCAAGACGCACGCGCGGATTCAGAATCGAGATCAGGATATCGGCCAGCAGGTTCGCCACCATGTAGACAGCGCCGATGATTAGCACACCCGCGGCAAGCACGGGCAAGTCCTTCTCGCGGGCTGAAGAGACGAGCAGACGACCGAGACCGTTGTAATTGAAGATCAACTCAACGGCAAGCAGGCCGCCGAACAGGTAGCCGGTCTGTGTGGCGACCACGGAGATGGTCGGCAGCAGTGCATTGCGGAGTACGTGATGGCGAATCACAACGCGCCGCGGCAGACCTTTCAAGATCGCCGTGCGCGTGTAATCCGCCTCGAGTGCCGTAATCACGCCAGCACGAGCCATGCGTGCGATGTAGCCAAAGTAGACGATCACAAGGGCGAGAATCGGCATCGCCAAGTACCACAGGACGGTCAACGGGCCTGCATCATCCGGGGGGCGTGCGAGCACAGGAAACAGCGACAAGTTGACGCCGAGGACCACAATAATGAAGGTCGCCGTCACAAACTCGGGCAACGACGATCCGCCGAGGCTCACGGTAACGATGATGCGATCCCAGATTGAACCGCGTTTGAGTGCCGCGATCACCCCACCAAGAATCGCCAGTGGAACGGTGATCAGCAGCGCCAGAAACGCCAATTTTGCCGAGTTGAGAAAGGTCGTCTTGATGACCTTGGTAACCGGTTCTCGCGTCGTGTATGACTCGCCGAAGTCGAGCGTCGCGTAGCCCTTCATCTGGTTGAGATATTGCACCACGAGCGGTTTGTCGGTCCCGAGCCGCTGATTGAGTTCGTCGACGGACTCCTGTGGAGCGAACGGTCCGAGGATCGCGCGACCCACATTCTGAGGAAGAACGTTCGACAGCGCAAAGACGATCACCGTCAAGAGCAGCAGTGTGACGATCGCGAGGCCGATTCGACGGATGAGAAAGAGTGCCACGGGATAATGAGTCTAGTGTGTTTTTGCCGTCGATAGCCTCGCAGAATGAGAGCCCTTGGCCGCGAATGTCGCATCACCGAGACAGCGAGGGCCGGGGCGCTCATGGCACCCCGGCCCTCGAATCTCGCGCAACGTGCTGCGGCTAGCTTTTCTGCTTAGGCCTGAGAGGCCGCCTCGAGGAACGTGAAGCCCATGGCCGTATTGGCCACACCCTGGAACTTATTGCTGTTGCAGGCAAGGGCGCTGATCGTGTAGCCGATACCGTACGGCGTCTCCTCGATCAGGTTCTCCTGGATCTTCTTGCAGACGCCCATCTTGGCGTCAACGTCGATGGCGCCTTGGAACTCCTTGAACAGGCCGTCGAACTCGGCATTCTGGTACTGCGCCGAGTTCCACACGCCACCCGACTTAAGGGAGGCGTTGAGGTACACGTCGGGCGTGCCACGATGCCCGTAGTCGCAGATATTGAAGTCCGAAGCACCCGAGCACGGCGGGTCGGCCGGCTCGGCCGGGCACCAGTACTTCGAGTAATACACGGAGTAGTCGACGCCAACGATCTTAATGTTGATGCCGGCCTCCTTCGCGCCCTCCTGCATGATCTGGGCAAGACCAGGCATCTCGAGACCCTTGATGTACTGGCACTCGATCTCGAGTCCCTCGGCTCCAGCCTCGACGAGCAGCGCCTTGGCCTTCTCGATGTCCCTCGCGCGCTGAGGCACGGACGAGTCCGAGTACGGGTAGAGACCGAAGATCACGTTGTCGTTGGCCACCGCGCCGCGACCGCCAAGCAACTTCTCCACCATCTTATCGCGATCGAACGTCAGAGCGATCGCCTGACGCAGCCGCTTGTCAGCCAACGCGCCCTTGTCAGTGCGCATCGAGATCTGACGGTGAGTCGCCGACTTCATCTCGACGATGTTGATGTTCGAGTCCTGGAACAGAACCTCACCGATGTCGTAGGAGAAGGCCGGGAGACCGTCGACCTCGCCGGCAGCCATCGCCGCAATCTGTGCCTGCGGATCCTCGATGAACTTGAACTCGATCTCGTCGAGCGGCGTCGTGCCACCCCACCAAGCCTCGTTGCGCTTGTAGGTGACGCCGGTTGCCGGATCGAGTGTGTCCACAATCCACGGACCCGTACCACCCATACCCGCCTCGAGATTCTTCTCAACAGTCCACGCTGCCTGAACAATCTGCGACTGCGTATTGTCGGAGGAGACGAGGTACGGGAAGTTACCGTTCGGGGCGGCCAACGTGAAGACCACCGTCGTGTCGTCGGGCGCCGTCGTACCACCCTTTTCGAGCGTACCTGAGAGGGCCGAGTTGCCAGCCTCAATCAGACGATCGAAGGTCGCCACGACGTCGGCCGACGTCAGCGGCGTGCCATCCGCCCACATCACGCCCTCGCGCAACTTGAAGGTCCACTCGGTGCCGTCCGGATTCGCAGTCCACTCACTCGCGAGCTGCGGCTGCACCGACAGGTCGGCCGCTGAACGAACGAGATACTCGAAAACCTGTGCCGTCACGTTGTAGGTGACGAGGTCGATCATCGTGACTGGGTTAATGCCTTCAGAGCCGAGCTTGGACATGCCCCAAATCATTTTGCCACCGGCGACGGCCGCGGCAGTCGTTGCCTCCGAGATGGCACCTTCGGCCGTCTCGACGCTCGCACCACCACCATCGCTACTGCTACCGCCGCAAGCTGCGACGATTGCGCTAATCGAGGCGAGCGACAGGCCCAGAACCGTACCGCGCTGGATGAAGTGACGGCGGTTGATCTTGCCCTGCGCAAACGACTCAACGAGGTCAAGTTGGAGCGGGTCTGCTTTCTTGCGGAACGGGTCCAACTGATTGAAATCGGTCATACGAGGTCCCTCCTCAGGTCTCGGGGTGCTCCCGCTGAGCGGGCAGCACTTCTATCAACCGTCAGTATGACGTATATCAACACCGACGTGGGGTGTTATATCACAATATGGTTACGCGCGCTAGAGGTTTTCGGATTCCTCGGCGCCTGCCTGCGGGTGCGCTTTAAGCTCAACATCGACCACGCGAATGCGCGGCCCGTCGACCTCGCGCACCGTGAAGCGGAAGTTCCGGTGAGAAACGACGTCGCCTGGCCGGGCCGGTCGTCCCAACTCGCCAAACAAAAAACCGCCGACGGAGGTGTAGTCCTCGTCAGGAAGATCGCCACCGAAGCGTTCATTGAAGTCTTCGATCGGGAACGATGCCTCGATCCGAATGCGGTCGGGAGCGAGACGGATTAGCTCGCGGTCGGGCAGGTCGAACTCGTCGTTGATCTCGCCGACGATCTCCTCGAGCACGTCCTCAAGCGTCGCGATCCCGACGGTCGACCCGTACTCGTCGACGACGATCGCCATGTGCGTGTTCGTGCGCCGAAATTCGGCCAGCAACTCGTCGAGTTTCTTCGTCTCGGGCACGATCGGGACAGGGCGCACGAAGGCCTCAAGCGTGGTCGCGTCCGATTGTTGTAGGCGGGCACCGAAGAGGTGCCGAATGTGAACGACACCAACGAGGTCGTCCAGGGTTTCGCCATAAACCGGATAGCGCGTATAGGGCGCATTGAGCGTCTGCTCGATCGCCTCGTCGGGCGTGAGATCAACTTTGAGTGCGACGACGTCTGGTCGCGGCACCATCACTTGGCGCGCCTCGGTCTCGGCAAAATCGAAGACCTTGTAAAGCAACTGGCGTTCCTCGGCTTCGAGCACGCCCTCTTCGTGCGAGGCCGAGATCAGCAACTTGAGTTCTTCCTCCGAATGGACGAGGCGCATCTCGGAGGGCGACTCGAGGCCCATCAGGCGGATCAGCGCCTCGCTGATCCCACGTAGCACCCAAATAAACGGCCAGAAGACCCACATAAAGACGGTCACGGGCAACACAACGGTCAGCGCCACGGACTCGGCACGCGAGAGCGTCAGCGTCTTCGGCACGATCTCGCCAAGCACGACGTGGAGCGACGAGATGATTGCAAACGCGAAGATCACGCTGATTACGGCAACGGCTCCATCGCCAAGCATGCCGATGTTGCCAAAGAGCTCTTCGAATACGCGCGAGACCGCGGGTTCGCCGACGGCGCCGAGCGCCAGCGAGGAGAGCGTGATCGCAACTTGGAAGGCCGAGATAAAACGTGCCGGGTCGTCCAGCAATCGTCGGACGCGCTTCGCCGCGGCCGAGCCCTCCTCAACAAGTTCGTCGATGCGCGTGCGACGAACGGCGACGAAGGCGTACTCGGCGGACACGAAGAAGGCGTTCCACGCGATAATCACAACAATCAGCGCGATCTCGATCAACGTCACCGAGGTCACGACGTCGTCTCACGCTTTGACGGAGGCATTGAGTCCGGTCTGTTGGCTGTCTGGTCGGTGGCGTGGCCCACGAGTGGGTGAAGTGTATCAGGAGCGGCGTAGCGCTCAGCCGCTGCCGTCCGCGAGGATTCTCCCTGCGGCAGGTGCGGCGGGGTCTAACTCGACTGCCCTGAGGGCCGCCGACGTTGCCTCATCTGCTCGCCCGAGCCGGGCCAAAGCAACCGCGCGAAACTCGTGACCGAGCGCAGAGTTCGATTCGGCCTCGACGTGCCGCTCGGCTGCGGCCAGTGCTTCGGATGATCGCTGGGCCGCGAGCAACGCCTCGATCAGGACGAGTCGCGTGCTCTCGTCGTCATCCTGCACAGCCAGAGCAAGCGCTGCTGCGGTGGCGGCAAGGTCGGGTTGACCATCACCGAGCAGCGAATGTGCCGCACTCGCAAGATGCTGATGATTATCGTCGTGCTGGGCAAGATCGCGGCGCACAAGATCAGCCAATGCCTCGCGGTCGACCTCGATCGGACCATCCGGTCCACTGACGGTGGTGATCGCACCGAGCACGCGCAGGCGATCGACAACCGCCGGGTCGCCGGGCGTCAACTCGAGGGCCTCCCGGTAGGCCGCGATTGCTGCCGTCGGATTACCCAAGTCTTCGAGTACACGGGCACGGTTGCGATGAAACAACGGTACGACCGCAAAGATCGCCGCGACCGCGTCGAGTTCGGCGAGCGCGGCCTTCGGCTCGCCCAACTCGCGGAGAGCGGCAGCGCGATTGAGGCGCACCGGCGCATCGTGCGGGTCGATTGCGAGCACCTCCTCGACTGCAGCCAGCGCATCGGCCCAGCGACGTTCGGCCAGCGCCTTCTGCACCTCTGCAACGGGCCGCTGTTTGGCGGCGAGGCGACGAAGGTCGGAGGCGAGCGGACCGTCGGGTTCGACATCCGCATAGTCCACGCCGTAACGGGCGAGGTCGATAGGCGTGACGGCGGCAGGGTCCACATCGGCCGGGACCGCGACTTGGGTCGGGAGTCCGGCGCGGGCCGCTGCGAAGGGATCGAGGTCGATGATCTGCCACGTACTCATTGCATGCGGCAGCGTACGCGAACGGCGCGCTTCCTTTCGGCGCAACTGTCCGCTACACTCCGGGTATCACCCACGGCAACGGTGTTGACCTATCGGCAACACGGAGGAGGCGACCAGACAGATGTCTGTTCCCAGTTCCAGCAAGTACCTGATCATTGGTGCCGGTATCCATGGTCTTTCGACCGGGTACCACCTCGCCAAGCAACTGAAGGCAACCGGCGCAGGCTCGGGCGCTGACATCACGATCATCGACAAGTCCGGCGTCGCCGCCGGTGCATCGGGCATCGCCTGCGGCGTGGTGCGCAACAACTATTTCCAGCCCGCAATGGCCGAGCTGATGGCCGCCAACGTCGAGGTCTGGGAGTCCGATCCAGCCGCGTACCACTACCACGAAGTCGGCTACATCGCGCTCGGCCCCGAGGGCCAGGTCGGCGATCTGACCGAGGTCGCCGGTCGCCACGAGCAGATTGGCTACCCCTCCACGCTGATCACAGGCGAGGACGCAGTGCGTGAGCACATGCTCAAGCTCTTCCCCGACTGGCGCGCTCCAGGCCTCAAGGTTGCGCTGCACGAGCACAAGGGCGGCTTTGCCTTCAACGTCGAGTCGATGCACGCACTCGCCGCGAAGGCCAAGGGCGAAGGCGTCACGATCATCGAGGGCGTCAAGGTCAATGGCTTCGAGCTCGACGGCTCGGGTGCCGTCACGAAAGTCAACACCTCCGAAGGCGACATCGAGTGCGAGCAGGTCATCATCGGCGTTGGACCGTGGGTCCCGCGCATCTGGGAAATGCTCGGCTTGCCCGACAAGCTCGACGTCCGCACGCCGACCGGCGACATCCACAAGGATCAGGACATGTGGACGTTCTGGTACCTGCAGGAGGGTGAGATCGCTGTCGACCCATTGATGCATGCGACGGCCGACGGCAAGATGCCACCGGTCCTCCACGTCGACTCCGACGCACCGCTCTACACCGATGACGGCAAGCTCGTCACCGATGAGCTGTGGGGCAACTACTTCAAGCGTGACCGTCACGGCATCCAGGGTGGCGCAGCGCCGATCGCCCTCGATACGGACTTCGAGCTTGATCCGTACCCTACCGCCAGCGTCGACCCGGCCTTCCCGGACATGTGGTGTGCGAGCCTCTCGCACTGCATGAGCCGCTTCGAAGGGTGTCGCGCCAACTACAAGACGGCCCGCTCCGGTGGCGTCGGCTCGTTTACGGTCGATAACTTCCCCGTCTTCGATTACATGCGCCCGAACGTGTATGTGATCGCCGACTCGAACCACGGCTACAAGATGATCGGCGTCGGTAAGGAAGTTGCCAACGTCCTGCTCGGTGGCCACTCGTCGCTGCTGCATCCGTTCCGCTACGAGCGCTTCGCGACAGGTGACCTTCACCCGGTGTCGAACAGCCCGTACCCCTGGTCGTAGCGTGATCGTCGCGAGCGTCCTGTGCTGACGGGCACAGGACGCTCGCGACTGCGTTACCCCCCCCGGCCTAGTGCTTTGCGAGGACCGGCCAAAACGGCTGCAGTGCCGTGCGCGCCACCTCGATAGAGGCGTCACTGCGGGCCGAGTCATCCGGATAGAAGGCGAGCGGATCGGCGCTTTTGGGGACCTCCCCGAGCACGCCCTCCAACGTTGCCTGGAGACAAAACGCGGCATAGGTACGGGCATAACCGCCCTCCTGCACCAACACGATTCGGCCATCGCAGCACGCCGTCGCCAGAGCCGCAACCGCTGCGCCCAAACCGTGGAATCCCGCCATCGACACGCACTGACGGCCGTTAGGATCAAACGCACTGGCATCCTGCCCACAGGCGACCACGATCAGACTCGGATCGAACGCGCGCACGATTGGATCGATGACTTCGCTAAAGGCGCGCAGATACCCGCTGTCGCCCGTCCCAAATTCAAGTGGCACGTTAATGTTGAAGCCCTGCCCGACGCCCATGCCGAGCTCATCAACGCCGCCCGTCTGCGGGTGCGACAAACCCCACGCTCCGTGAGGCATGTGCAGGGAGACGGTGAGCACGTCGGACCGCTCCCAAAAGCAGGCCTGCGTACCGTTGCCGTGATGGACGTCCCAGTCAACCGTTGCGACACGAAGGTCAGGGTTCTTCGCCTGCGCATGTCGAATGGCGATTGCGGCGTTGCTGAAAATACAAAAACCCATGCCGGTCTCAGGGCGCGCATGATGCCCAGGTGGTCGAACGAGTGCGTACGAATTTCGGACGGTTCCGTCGAGCACCGAATTAAGCGCCGCTATCGAGCCACCGGCAGCGAGTGCTGCGATCGCAAATCCCTCATGGCCAAAAGGTGAGGTGCCGTCGCCGGCATCACCACCTTTGGGTTGCGCACTCTCGGCCTTTATCCGTGCTAGATGTTGCGGGGTATGTACACGCAGGATGTCCTCGTCACTTGCCGGCTCGGGAAAGATGCGCGTCAGGTGCGGCGCCAG
>SYIF01000063.1 GCA_005798855.1 Actinomycetota bacterium
CGTTGAGGCGGTCCGCCACATTCGCGGTATCACCGGCGAGATCAAGCGCCTCCACGGTATGGACCCGGACGAGGTCTACGCCCGCGCCAAGGAGTTGCAGGCACCGCTCGATCTGGTGCAGTTCTGCGCACGCGAAGGTCGTCTACCGGTCGTGCTTTTCACGGCCGGGGGTGTCGCAACGCCAGCCGACGCGGCGCTGATGATGCAGCTCGGCTCCGACGGTGTCTTTGTCGGGTCTGGCATCTTCAAGAGCGGTGATCCTGCCAAGCGCGCCCGCGCAGTTGTCGAAGCCACGACGCATTTCCGCGATCCCGCCAAGGTCGCCGAGGTTTCGAAGAATCTCGGCGAGGCAATGGTCGGTCGGAGCGCCAAGTCGATTCCTGAGGACGAACTGCTCGCCGGACGTGGCTGGTAGTACCCCGCGCGTTGGCGTGCTCGCCCTCCAAGGGGCGTTCCGCGAGCACGTGCAGGCGCTCGAGCGACTGGGTGCAACGGCAATTGAGGTTCGGACGCCCGCGGAGTTGGCTGGCCTCGATGGCCTCATGCTGCCTGGTGGAGAATCGACCACGATGGGCCTTCTGCTCGAATCGTCGGGTCTGCGCGAACCGATCACCGAGATCGTTGCTGGCGGGCTGCCAGTCTTCGGTACCTGCGCCGGATTGATCTTGCTCGCGACCGACCTTGAAGACGGCACGGAAGATCAGCGCACGTTGAGCGCGCTCGATGTGACAGCGCTCCGCAATGGCTACGGGCGGCAGTTCGCCTCGTTTGAGGCCGCCGTCGAATTGGCAGGCGATGACATGCCGATGGTCGGAATCTTTATTCGTGCACCCCGCATCACGCGGGTTGGCGAAGGCGTCGAGGTGCTCGCCTCCGTGGGCGATGAGCCCGTCGCTGTCGGCAGCGGCTCTATCATGGCGGCAACGTTCCATCCGGAGCTGGCGCACGATGACCGGCTCCACGCGCGCTTTCTCGGTCGCGTGACCACGCATTCGTAGGCGGGAGTAGAGGCATGTCCGGTCATTCCAAATGGTCCACCATCAAGCACAAGAAGGCTGCGACAGATAAGAAGCGCGGTCAGCAGTTCAGCAAACTCGCCCGCGCCATCATGGTTGCCGCGAAGGAGGGGGGTGGCGATCCCGATTCGAACGCCGCACTCGCCAACGCTGTCGCGAAGGCAAAATCGTACTCGTTGCCACGCGAGAACATTGAGCGCGCGATCCAGAAGGGTGCTGGTGGTGGCGACGGTGAGAACTTCGAGACCGTCATTTACGAGGGCTTTGGTCCCGGTGGCGCTGCGTTCGTTGTCGAGGCGCTGACCGACAATCGCAATCGAACTGCTGCCAACGTACGCAGTATTTTTACGAAGGCCGGCTCAGCGCTCGGCGCTCCTGGCAGCGTGGCCTGGAAGTTCGATCGCAAGGGCGTGGTAATTCTCGAGAACGTGGCAGATGAGGACGAGCTGCTGCTGGCCGCTGCGGATGCAGGCGCAGATGATTCCGAGGGTGAGGATGGGATCTTCCGCGTCACGACCGATCCGTCCGAGCTGTCAGTGGTTCGTATCGCTCTCGAGGCTGCTGGCTTCGAGGTGACGAGTGCCGAGTTGACGCTCCTACCCAAGCAGCTCGCCGAGATCGACGATGAAGGTAGTCGCAAGGTGTTGAAGATGGTCGACTCGCTCGAGGATGACGACGATGTCCAGGAGGTTTTCTTCGACGTCGAGATCACCGAAGCCGTGTTGGCCGAGCAGTAGGTCTAATTCTGCGATGGCGTCCCAGCCGCTGATCATCGACTGCGATCCTGGGATCGACGACGCGATCGCAATTCTGCTTGCCCTCGCGAGCCCCGAGTTGGATGTGCTGGCAATCACCACGGTCGCTGGGAATGTGCCGCTTGCCAGCACGACGGCGAACGGTCTGCGGGTGCTCGACCTGGTCGGCCGCTCCGACCTCCTGCTGGCCGCGGGTGCGGAGCGACCACTTGTGCGAGTGCCAAGCGACGATTCGTCCGCGACACATGGTGAGACGGGATTGGATGGCTCAAAACTCCCCGCGCCGTCGCGAACGGCTGTGGGAGAACACGCCGTCGATCTGATTGCCCGGCTGGCGTTGGAGCGCCCCGGTGAGGTAACGCTGGCGGCAGTCGGCCCACTGACGAATGTGGCCCTCCTCGCAGCTCTCCGACCAGACGCCTTTGGTGCGCTCCGACGCATCGTCGTGATGGGTGGTGCGTCGAACGGCGGCAACATGTCGCCGTACGCGGAGTTCAACGTCTGGTTCGACCCTGAGGCGGCCGAGCGTGTGCTGCAAGCTGGTCAGGACCTGACGCTCGTTGGGCTCGATGTGACGCGGCAGGCGATCCTGGCGAGTGGTGATATCGATGTGCTCGAGAAGCTCCCCACGATTGGCCCAGCGCTAGCGGGAATGCTGCGTTTCTACATGCGCAAGCATGTCGACTGGTATGGCGAGGAGGTCGTCTATCAGCATGATAGTCTCGCGATTGCACACCTGATCGACCCCGCGATCCTTGGGCTCGTTCATTGCCACGTGGAAGTTGATACGGGCGTGGGACCGGCTCGTGGCTCGACGCTTGTCGATCGCCTGAGCGTCTTTGGTGGCGGTGCAAACGCCGATTGGGCAGAAAGCGTCGACGTGGATCAGTTTCGCGCGCTGTTACTCGGACGTCTGGGCGAGCTCGCCGCCCGTTTGCGCTAACTCGTTTGCGGCGGAGGATCGCCGGGCTGCCAGGGGGCAGGCGGATACTCGGCCTGGTCGCCTCGATGCTCACCGATCGTCAGGATGCGCAGATCCTGGTCGCCATCGTTGAGAAACTGGTGCGGGCGTTCGGGTCCTTCGCGCTTGGCGAAGAAGTCACCGGGACCCACGCGGTACACCTCCTCGCCGACCATGAGGACACCTGTTCCACTGAGTACGAGAAAGCACTCCTCTTCCTCGTGGTGCCAATGAAACTTTGTCGAGCGCTCGCCGGGACGAACAAGATCGACGTTGACGCCTATGCGACGCAGACCCGCGTGCTCACCGAGGCGACTCGAAAGCCCGAACGTCTCGCCGCCCGGCTCGTACTCGCCTTCGCCGGTGGGTGCATCTTCGGCGCGTGTGAGCCACTGCGGTCGCCGGTCGCTGCGCTCGCGCAGGCGCTCGGCGGGGCATCCGTCAATCGTCGAGACAGCCCATTCGCCGGCGGGCAAGGTTTTTGTCTCGATCCAACGGCTGGCAGTCACTGTTGTGGGGACCTCGACACAGACAGCTTCCCACTCGCCCTCGCCATCGACAAGCAAAAACAAATTGTCGGCCTCGGTAGCGCGCAGTAACTCTTCCGCTGCGGCCTCGACATCCGGCCACCAGCGTGGGTGACGCTCGATAAAAGCAATCTGTCGGGCAGGGCGTTCAGCCATGCTCCGCATCGTACGCGACGACCTGCGAGGGCGGGGACGACCGGCGGCGCTCGTAGACTGACTGCCATGGTGATCCTTGGGCTGGACCCAGGAACGGCGTCGACTGGTTACGGCATCGTGACAGTGGCAGGCAGCCGGCTCAGGTCGGTCGATTTCGGCTGCATCCATACCGACGCACACACGCCACCCGAGGAGCGATTGGCCGTGATCGCGCGGGCTGTGGATCTGTTGTTGGAGCAACACGAGCCCACGGCGGTCGCCGTCGAAGAGGTGTATGTCGGAGGCAATCCACGCACTGCGCTCGCGGTGGGGCAGGCTCGGGGTGCCGTACTGACGATGGCTGGTCTGCGCTACATCCCTGTTGCCGAGTACAGCGTCGCGCAGATCAAGACCGCCGTGTGCGGCTATGGACGAGCCGACAAGAAGCAGGTCCAGACGATGGTTGGGGCTGTTTTAGGACTACCCAAGCCACCAACGCCAGACCACACTGCAGACGCCCTTGCCGCCGCCATCTGTCACGCGTCAACGAGTCCACTTCAGGCTTCGCTCAAGCGAGCGGGTCTCAAAGCATGATCGCGCACGTAGCAGGAACAGTCACGAGTCGCGATGGTGAGATCCTTGTTGTTGACGTTGGTGGTGTTGGCTATGAGGTGACAGCGACGCTGGCCGCCCTGTCTCGTTGCGAACCGGGGATGACGGTGACGGTGCCGACCTACCTCCATGTGCGCGAAGACGCGATGCTGTTGTTCGGGTTCTCGAACGACGCGGAGCGGCGCATTTTCCGACTCCTGTTGGGCGTCAACGGTGTTGGACCGAAGTTGGCGCTCGCGATCGTCTCCGCACAAGATCCCGATCGCATCGAGAACGCGGTATTGCTTGGTGATATCGCGCTGCTCTCGAGCGTCAGTGGTGTTGGGAAGAAGACCGCCGAGCGGATCTGTCTCGATCTCAAAGACAAGATTGCTGGTGCTGGTGGCGGGGCAGCGAGCGTGGGCTCTGAGGTTCCTGCTGCAGCCGATCCTCACCGGGAAGCGCGAGATGCTCTGGTCGCTCTCGGCTTTTCGGTGATGGACGCCGAAGCCGCCCTTGTCGGGTGTGAAGGCTCGACAGGCGAGCGGGTCAAGGCCGGGCTCGCAGCGCTCTCCGGCGGACGCCCATGACCGACGACACACGCCTGATTGCGGGGGAAGAAGAGCCGGAAGATCGGGAGAACGACGGCTCGCTTCGTCCTCAGCGACTGGGCGACTTTGTTGGGCAGGAGCACGCCGTCCGCCAGTTGGAGACGTTCGTTGCCGCTGCGCGTGGCCGTGGCGAAGCGTGTGACCACGTCCTGCTTGCCGGGCCGCCTGGGCTGGGCAAGACCAGCCTCGCGTTTATTGTCGCGACCGAGATGGACAGCCGCATTCATACGATCTCGGGACCCGCCTTGGAGCGCAAGGGCGACATCGCATCGATTCTGACCGCACTCGAACCGCGCGATGTGCTTTTTATCGATGAGGTCCATCGGCTGCCACGCGCGATCGAGGAGTTGCTGTACCCCGCGATGGAAGATCGAGCGATCGACATCGTGGTCGGCCAAGGGCCGGGCGCACGAACGCTGCGACTCGACCTTGCGCCGTTCACCCTCGTCGGAGCCACCACGCGCGCAGGATTGTTGACCACCCCGATGCGCGATCGCTTCGGAATTTCACTTCGACTCGAGCACTACACGACCGACGAATTGCTATTGATCATTCGCCGGTCGGCGGGGATTCTGGACGTGACGGTCGACGATGAGGCTGCACACGAGATCGCTCGGCGATCGCGGGGTACGCCACGCATCGCCAATCGCATCCTTCGCCGTGTACGCGACGTCGCTCAGGTTCGTGAGTGGGCGACGGTCGATCGCGAAGGAGCGCTGGCAGCGCTCGACCTGCTCGGTGTCGACGAAGATGGGCTCGACCGCGCCGACCGCGAGTACCTGCGCACAATCGCCGAGCGTTTTGCTGGAGGTCCCGTCGGCCTCTCGACATTGGCCGTGGCGCTCGGCGAGGATGCTGGGACGCTCGAGGACGTCTACGAGCCGTATCTCATTCAGCAGGGCCTCATTCAACGTACGGCTCGAGGTCGAGTGTTGACAGCACGGGGTCGCGAGTTGGCTGGCATGCCGAACGATCCAGGCATGCCCTCCCTGCTCGACTAATCGTGGACCTGCCAAGGGTCGTGGACACGGTCGCTGGATGGTGCCGTGTGCGTTGTGGGGTCGGCGTCGCGCAGATCCTTGTTCCTCAGCGCCGCGCAGGGTCGGAGGCGCGCAGTGGCCTTCTCCGGTGCCGTCTCCGGTGCCGTCTCCGGCAGCGCACTGAAGACCTGTTGGCGCACCTCGGCGGACTCTCCCGCGCGACGCCCACCCCCAACAGAGTCGAGTTCCGCGACGTGTACGTGGAGATCGGCCTCACGGGCGCAATTGCGCTTGAACCCGGCGAGTATTCGTTCGGCGTGCGCTGTGAGGAGAGCAACAGCTGCTTTTTTCTTTCCACGTTTTTCGACAACGGTGATCTCACCGTCATCGCAACCGGCATGTGAAAGCGACGTCGCAGTGCTGCGCTGCGGACGGGCTCCTGCAGCGTTCAAGACCCCTCGAGAACACGACCGTCGGGGGAATTGCTGGCGGCCCCCAGGTTAGAGTCGACCGGAGTAGGCTGCGTGAGCGTCCACGCACTATCGGATGCATCCGGCACGATAATCCCCACGCCCGTGGGTAGCCGTCCTAATCGCGGCGTGTGCGCAGGCCGTGCTCGACGGCGTCGAGCGCCTCGTGCAGATCGCGGATGCGAGCCTCGATATCGGCCGTGTCGCCACCCTGACGGATGCGCTCCTCCTGCCGAACCTCCTCGAGGCTGCCGATCATGATGCCGAGCAGCAGGTTGAGCACGACGAACGTGCCGAGCAGGATGAAGGACAGGAAAAACAGCACGCTCTCGAGCGGCTTGGCCGCGAAGACGAGCGCGAACGTGGTCGTCCAGCCCTCCAGGGTCAGGATCGAGAACAGCGACAGCATCGAGCGTCCGATGTTGCCCCAGGCAACCGGATCGAGGTCGGCGAACAGCGTCCAGCCGACCATGCCGTAGAGGAACAGAAGAAGGCCGGTCAGGACGCCGAGGCCCGTGGCCGGGCGGATCGCACGGGTGGCACCGCGCAGCAGGACCTGGACGTCGGGGAGGTACTTGAGCAGCCGCGTGACGCGGAGCAGGCGAAGGATGCGCAGCAGGGCGGCGTTCTCGCGGATCCCCGGCACGAACAGCGCGGCGATGATCACGAAGTCGAACATGTTCCAGCCGGAGCGGAAGAACGCCTGCGGTCGGCGACCGTACGCCAAGATGCGGATCACCAGCTCGGCCACGAAAATGGTCAGGAAGACGCTGTTGAGGAGGCGCAGCGTGTCGCCGTGCTGCGTCATGACTCCGTCGAAGGTCTCCACGCCGAGCAGCAAGGCGTTAAGGGCGATCACGACGATGATCGCGGTCTGGAAGCGCTCGGAGTCGGCGATGCGGGCGAAGCGGGCCGAAACGGCGCCGGTGGCGGTGGACGTCGACGTCATGACGCTCCTGATTCTGCCATGAGCCGGGTGTCTGACGGTGCGCGTCGGCGATTTCCCTAACCGCCTCCACCACGGCCAGAGGTCGACGGGGCGCTGGCGCTCCGGTACCGTGCGCTGCGTGCGCATCGACGAGCTCGACTACGACCTGCCCGAGCACCTTATCGCCCAGGCGCCGCTCGAGCCGCGTGACGCAAGCCGGCTCCTGATCGTCGATCGGGCTGATGCCTCGCTGACCGACGCCACGTTCCGCGACCTGCCCACGCTGCTCCGCGCGGATGACCTCGTGGTGCTCAACACGACACGCGTGCGGGCCGCGCGACTGTGGCTGCGGCGCGCGACCGGCGGTGCGGCCGAGGTGCTCCTGCTCGAGCCGCAGGGTGGCGTCTGGAAGGCGCTGGTACGCCCCGCCCGGAAGCTGCGGCCCGGCGCGCGTCTGGCCGGTGATGGCCTCGAGGTCGAGATCGTCGAGGTTGGTGAGGCCGGTGAGGCGCTCGTGCGCATCCACGCCGAAGGCTCGATCGACGCGGCGATCGCACGTGCCGGCGTGATGCCGCTGCCGCCCTACATCCGCACCGCCGTGGCCGACCCCGAGCGCTACCAGACCGTCTTCGCGCAGACGCTCGGGTCCGCCGCCGCACCGACCGCGGGTCTGCACTTCACCCCCGAGCTGCTGGAGCGCGTGCGGTCCGTCTGCCGTGTGGTCGAGGTGGACCTCCAGGTCGGTCTGGACACGTTCCGACCCGTCACCGCGACGGCGCTCGAGGAGCACGAGATGCACTCCGAGGCCTATGCGGTCACACCGGCGGCGCGGGCGGAGATCACCGCCGCGGTGGGGGCTGGCCGTCGCGTCGTCGCGATCGGAACGACGACCACGCGCGTCCTCGAGACGATCGCGGATGCGGCGGCGCTCGACGTGGGGCGGACGTCGATCCTGCTCCAGCCCGGCGTGCCGTTCCGCACGGTCGGCGCGCTCGTGACGAACTTCCACCTGCCGCGCTCAACGCTGCTTGCGCTCGTGATGGGCCTGGCGGGGGAGTCGCTGATCCGGGACGCGTACGCTCATGCCGTGAGCACGCGGTACCGCTTCTATTCGTTTGGCGATGCGATGGTGATTCTGTGAGCGTGCCCGGGGACTTCAGTATTCAGGCGACGGATGGCAAGGCGCGGGCAGCGACGCTCGTGACGGCCCACGGCGCGATCCAGACTCCCGTCTTTATGCCGGTCGGCACGCTCGGCACCGTCAAAGGTGTCGATCCTGACGAGTTGAAGACGATTGGCACGCAGATCCTGCTGGGCAATACCTATCACCTGCACCTCAAGCCAGGCGAAGACCTCGTCGCGGAATTGGGTGGCCTCCATCGCTTCATGGCGTGGGACGGCCCGATCCTGACCGACTCGGGTGGCTTTCAGGTTTTCTCGCTTGCTGATACGCGCACAATCGACGACGACGGAGTCAGCTTCCGCAGTGTCTACGACGGGGATCTCGTGCGTCTGCGCCCAGAGGATGCGATGGCGATCCAGGCTGCGCTTGGTTCAGATATCGCAATGTGCTTTGACGAGGTACCGAAGCCCGATGCTCCGCTGGCAGAACTGGCGGCAGCGGTGAAGCGGACGTCGCGCTGGGCGGCCCGCTGCAAGGTGACGGCTCCCGCCCCGGGTCAGTTGCGCTTCGGCATCGTGCAGGGCGGCGTCGATCCAGCGTTGCGCGAGCGCAGTGCGAGCGACCTTCTTGAAATCGGCTTTGATGGTTATGCAATCGGTGGCCTGGCTGTCGGCGAGGAGCGCGAGGCAACCTTCCGCATCACCGATAGCACCGCCGCCTTGCTGCCAGTCGACCAACCCCGCTACTTCATGGGTATCGGCGACCCGGAGGGAATCCTGCGCGTGATCGCAGCCGGCGTCGACATGTTCGACTGCGTGCTACCGACGCGGCTGGGACGAACGGGTGCGGCGATGACGTCGAATGGGCGCCTAAACATGCGCAACGCCGCCTTTGCTCGCGACCCAGACCCGCTTGATCCGCGCTGTGGATGCCCGACCTGTCAACGCTTCTCTCGCGCCTATATTCGCCATTTGGTGATGCAAAAAGAGCTACTCGGTATGCGCCTGTTGTCGGTTCACAACATGGCCTTCCTGCTAGCCTTGTGCACAGCCGCACGGGAGGCAATCATCGAACAGCGGTTCGATGCCTTCCTCGCGGCGTCCCTTGAACGACTAATGACCGGAGCTGACTGACCATGCAGACCTATCTCCTGTTGTTCGTGGCGATGGCCGCGATCTTCTACTTCCTGATCCTGCGGCCGCAGCAGCGCGCCAAGCGCGCCAAGGCCGAGCTGATGAGTGCACTCACCGAGGGCAGTGAGATCTTGACCGTTGGTGGCATCTACGGCACCGTGATCGAACTGCGAGACGAGGACATGGATCTCGAGATCGCCGAAGGTGTCGTGATGCGCATCGATCGCCGCGCCCTCGCAACGGTAATCCCGGTCGCAACGGACGAAGACGATGAGGACGAAGACGAAGATCTCGAAGATGATGCGTCTGTGGAAGAAGATCATGACGACGACAACGATGTCGAGGAAATGCGAGCAGCCGGGGACCGCCCGGCCTAACCCATGTTGCGTCGCGGAACTGTACTGATTCTCGTAGCGCTGCTCGCGCTGCTCATAGCCACGGGTGCGCTGTCGTACCTGCGGGCGCCGGTCTTGGGGCTCGACCTTCAAGGCGGCGCCGAGGTTACGCTCGAAGCGCAACCGGAAAAGGGTCAGACGGTAACGGAAGAGCAGATGAACGCGGCCGTGCAGATCTTGCGCACACGCGTCGACGCAATCGGTGTTTCGGAGCCGCAGATTCAGCTCGAGCAAGGCAACCGTATTTCGATCGCCGTGGCCGGCGAGAACGACCCGGCGCGCGTCTTCGCGCTCGTGGGATCGACAGGGCAGTTGTACTTCATCGATCTCGAGGAGGGGCTCACAGAGGGCGTCTCGCGCTCGTTTGTCGCGGGCGCTGGCATCGTGCCGAAGACGACGCTGTACGACCTGCTCAAGTCTGCTCCCAAGAAGTTGCAGTCGGGCGAGCAGAGCGTGCTCTACGCCTTCAAGAAGAGCGATACGGCCGAACCTCTCAATCCAAATGGCGCCGTCGATATGCCTCAACTGCTGCTGCAGCTTGGCGTCTCGACGCTCCCGAGCGACGTCGTTGTGTACGGCGTGCCCGCCGAGCACCTCGCGGTCAAGTGCTCGAATCAGTCGTCCGCCGGATGTCCTCCGAATATCACGCCGGTTCCAACCACTGCCAAGGAAAAGTTCTTTTGGTACATGTTCGACCTTCCGCCAGTTGATCAGCGCCTGACGGGCGACGATCTCGACAGCGCGAAGGCCGACATCGATACGACGACGGGACAGCCCGTCGTACTGATGGACTTCAATGAGCGAGGCGCGAAGCTGTTCGGTGATATCACGAAGCAGCTCGCCGATCGTGGTCGTTCCGAGTGGAGCGCAGGTGGTGCACAGGCTGGTCAGGAAAGTGCCTACTTCCAGCGCTTCTCAATCATCCTGGACGGCGAACTCGAGACGTACCCAACGATCGATTTCTCCGCGAATCCCGACGGTATTCAGGGCGGCTCAGCGCAGATCACGGGCCTCGCGTCTCAGCAAGAGGCGAATGACATCGCGCTTGTGCTGCAGTCGGGCTCGCTCCCGGTTCGTTTCGTAGCGCTCTCTTCGAGTCAGGTCTCGGCAACGCTCGGTTCGACGTCATTGCAGCAGGGACTCATCGCAGGGGGCATTGGGCTGCTGTTGATGATGCTCTATCTGATTGCGTTCTATCGCGTGCTCGGTGTGGTCGCCGCGGTCGCTCTGATTATCTTTGCCGCTCTCTTCTATGGCGTCATTTTGGCGATCCCCGTCACAATGACGCTACCGGGCATCGCAGGCATGATCCTCA
This sequence comes from Actinomycetota bacterium, assembly GCA_005798855.1. GTDB lineage: Bacteria > Actinomycetota > Thermoleophilia > Gaiellales > F1-60-MAGs149 > F1-60-MAGs149. The sequence continues at coordinate 10,941 of SYIF01000063.1, forward strand.
CTATTGGTGTGGCGGCGGATGCCAACATTGTCGTATTCGAACGCATCAGAGAAGAGTTCCGTGCGGGCAAGACGCTGAAGGCGTCGATCTCCGCTGGCTACTCGCGCGGTTTCCGCACCATTTTGGACGCGAACGCCGTCACGTTGATCACTGCTGGCGTGCTGTTCGTCGCGTCGCAGTCCAGCGTGAAGGGCTTTGCTCTCCTGCTCGCGATCGGCGTGCTGGTCTCGATGTTTACCTCAGTGGTCGCGACGCGCGCCATCCTCAGCGTGCTCTCCAACTTCGCGTGGTTCAACAAACCGCGGGTGATTGGTGCTGAGGCCAAGCCGGTTCGTTGGCGCTTCGACTTCGCCGGCCGCAAGCGCTTGTTCTTCGCGATCGCTGGCGTGATGATCGTTATCTGCATTGCTGCGGCAGGGATTCGAGGTCTCAACATGGGCCTCGACTTCACGGGCGGCACACGCATGGCCGTCGTCACGACGAACCCAGCCACGGTCGACGAGATGCGGACGCTGCTCGTACAGGTGGACTCCGAGTTGGGCGGCGCCATCATTCGCGGTGAGGGCAGCACCGCCGGGTCGACGTACACGACGTTCCAGATCGATGCCAAGGAGATTTCGCCGGAGAAGGTCCAGACCGTCCAGCAGACCGTTAATCAGCAGTACGGACTCGCCGAGCAGATCGATGTGAGAACCGTCTCTGCTTCGTTTGGTAGCGAAATCTTGCGCGGCGCACTGTTGGCCCTGTTGTTTTCGATTCTGCTGATCATCATCTACATGGCATTCCGTTTCGACTGGAAGTTCGCGATGCCGATGATCGTTGCCCTCTTGCACGACCTCGTGATTGCGGTTGGTATCTACGCGATCAGCGGCCGCGAGGTGACGAGCGCCACGATTGCAGCGTTGCTGACGATTCTGGGTTACTCGCTCTACGACACGATCATCGTCTTCGACCGCGTACGCGAGAACGAGAAGACGCTGCTTCGCCAGACGTACGACCAGATCGTCAACATCTCACTGTGGGAGACGGCGACCCGCTCGCTCAACACGTCCTTCTCGACGCTGCTTCCGATCCTCGCGCTGTTTTTCTTCGGTGGAGCCACGCTGCAGGACTTCGCCTTCGCGTTGATCATCGGCATCGCCTCTGGCGCCTACTCTTCGTTCTTCATTGCAGCACCGCTCCTGAGTGTGCTCAAGAGCCGCGAGCCGGCCTACCAGAGCCGCAAGGGCTCAGATGAGTTGCCGGCCTTCATGCTCGGCAAGCAAGGTGTGCCGGTACGAGCAGTTGCTGCCGTTGCGGTTGGAAATGCTGGTGCAGTCGGCGACGTCTCGGTCGCCACGGACGACGTGGTGGATGCACCGGAGGACGGCTCCAGTCCCGATCCTGACCCCGCATCCACAGGTCCGACCACCAACGCCGGACCTGATGAAGCAGCAATTGAAGCCGCGCGCAAGCGTCGTGTTGATCGCCGCGGCAAGCGCGGGCGTTCGTAGTCCGCGTCCGAGTCTGCGCCTAGCCTGACGTCATGTCGTCGGGAAAACGTCTGATTATCCCACCTTGCACCACCGTGGCTTCGCAGCGGCTGGTGGAATCGGTCGGCATCTCACGCGTGCTGGCCGATGCGCTCGTGCGACGAGGCTGGACAGATCCTGCGGCGGTGACTGATTTTCTCGAGCTCGAGGGCTCGCTGCACGATCCGTTGCTGCTCGGCGATGCCGCACTGGCGATCCCATTGCTCCAAACGGCAATCACAAAGCGGGCGCAGATCGTGGTGCATGGCGACTACGACGCCGACGGCGTCTGCGCGACAGCGTTGCTGTGCGAGGGTCTCGCGGCGCTCGGGGCGACCGTGCGACCGTTTATCCCCAGTCGCTTTGACGAGGGATACGGGTTAGCGGTCGCGACCGTTGAGCGTCTCCATGCCGAGGGGGCTCAGCTGATCGTGACCGTCGACTGCGGGATTACGGCGGTTGAGGCTGCGGAGCGGGCGGCGACGCTCGGTGTGACGTTGATCATCACCGATCATCATCGGCAGGCCGGCTCGCTCCCGACCTGTCCAATTGTTGCGCCAGCACTCCGTGATCAGTACCCCTTCGCTGCGCTGTGTGGAGCAGGGACGGCCTACAAGTTGTTGGAGGGCCTTGTCGCTGCGTGCCACGCTGATCCTGCGATTCTCGACGGCGTCGTCGACCTGGTCGCGATCGCAACGATCGCCGATCTGGTGCCCCTGATTGACGAGAATAGGTCCTTGGCTCGCTGCGGTCTTCGCCGGATTGGTGAGGGCAAGCGGCTTGGGCTGGAGGCCTTGCTGAAGGTGGCAAAGATCGATAAGCGCGTGATTGATGCCAGCGCAATTGGTTTTCGCGTCGGGCCGCGACTCAACGCGGCTGGCCGATTGGAACACGCGGACGCCGCGTTGCGGTTGATGATGACGCAGGATCCGCGCGAGGCACACGAGTTGGCAGAGCAGTTGGATAGCCTCAACCGTCGACGGCGAGCGATCGAGGATCGCATCCTGCGCGAAGCCATCGACGTGTACGAGAACTCATCGCAGTCGAGGCAGGATGCCCTCGGCATCGTGCTCGCCTCGGACGGTTGGCATGCGGGTGTGGTCGGCATTGTCGCCTCGAGGGTGGTTGAGCGCCTGCGTCGTCCCGTGGTCTTGGTCGCGCTGGACGGCGAGCAAGGGCAGGGCTCAGGTCGCAGCATTGAGGCGTTTGATCTCCACGCCGCGTTGGCGGCCTGCGATCCGTATCTCGAGCGCTGGGGCGGGCACAGGGCCGCCGCAGGCGTCTCGGTTCGCACGGATCAGGTCGATGCGTTTGCGGAGGCCTTTGCTGTCCACGCAACGGCCACGCTCCAAGGTGCTGATCTGCGCACCACGGAACGGATCGACGCGGTTATTTCGCTGACTGATGTCACGATCGAAGTGGCGACGGATCTCGCACGCCTCGATCCCGTGGGGATTGGAAATCCCGCGGTCACAGTCATGATCCCCGCCGCAGAATTGACCGATGTGCGTCGGATCGGCGCGGACGGTAAGCATGTCGATATGCGCGTGCGCACGGCGGCCGGCTCGTGCCGTGCGGTCGCCTGGAGCAGTGGCGATCGCTTTGACGAACTCGCGAGTGGCGCACGGATGGATGTGGCGGCCCGCGTGGAGCGTTCGGTCTGGCAGGGCGCCGAACGAGTCGAGTTGATCACCCGCGCGGTGCAGCCGCTCCCGACGGACCTCCCGGTGCCGCTGGGCCTCTGCCTCACGCCCTGCGATCAGACCTGCCAGTTGCTCCGCGAGTCTCCGTTAGCGGAACAGCCCTGTTTGGCTAACGGTGTGGCGATCGAGGCGATGCGCGATGCGCGCGATGGAGGCGCGATCGCCGAGCTGACCCGTCTGGCCGCCGCGGGCGAGGGCGTGCTGATCGTGGTGGCGGATGTCTCCCGTCGGCGGAGCATGCTGTCGGCCGCGCTTCACCCTGAACGCTTTGGGCTCAGTGGGGCACTGCTGTTCTCTCGACTCTGCTCCGAGGTTGCAATCACTGAACGGTCGCAACAACTCGACACGGGCTCGTGGCTCGCGTTGATCGATCACGACACGCTGACAGCCCATCCCGAACTCGCTTCACACTTTGTCGACGCGGTGCTGCTCGACCCTCCGCGCGATACTTGGCTCGCTCCCACAGGCCCGGCCTGGGTGCGGGTTGATGGTGCAGCAGAGCAGCGTTTTGCTGCCAGCGTGTACGGCGCTCCGGCCTAGGCTCAAGCCATCAACTGCGTGGCGTTGATGGCAAGGAGGACACCACAACCGCGCGGATGTCATGTCCTCCCTGCAG
>SYIF01000064.1 GCA_005798855.1 Actinomycetota bacterium
CATCATCGGCACCGGCAGCACGTGGGCATCGGTTCCACCGACCCACTCGAACAACTCGACGCCCGCACTAGCAGCGGCGGCGTGGGCAGCCGCAAGCGATGCACCGAGGATGGCGTTGGCACCGAGGCGACCCTTTGCGGGCGTGCCATCGAGCTCGATCAATGCCGTATCGAGTGCGCGTTGGTCCGCAGCATCCATTCCGCGCAGGCAGTCGGCAATCTCGCCGTTGACGTGACTAACAGCGTGCGTGACACCCTTGCCGCCCCAGGCCGAGCCACCGTCGCGGAGCTCAACTGCCTCCCACTGACCCGTCGAAGCACCCGATGGCACAGCAGCATGACCACGCGCACCATCCTCGAGCACGACATCGACCTCAACGGTCGGATTGCCACGCGAGTCGAGGATCTGTCGTCCGTGAACCGAGGTGATTGCGCTCATGCTGTTCCTTCGTCGGGTGCCTGGTCGGCCAGGCGAGTCTTCGCGGCGCGATAGTACCGCTCTTGGTCATCCGTCGGCAGCGCTGAGAACTCGATGCCCTCCTCCGCGGCGATCCGTTCGGCCTCCTCAACGCGCAGCCGAAAGCGCTTGGTGGCCGTACGCAACGCCGTTTCGGGATCGACCTTAACGAGGCGCAACAGGTTGATCGCGGCGAACAGAATGTCGCCCGCCTCGGCTCGCACTGTCGGATCGGGCTCTGGCCCGGCGACCGGGTGTTCCGCGAGCGCCTCGACCAACTCGTCAAGTTCGGCCCGCACCGAAACCTCTGCTCCCGTCCACTCGACCCAGTCGAACCCAATCGCAGCAGCCCGCTTCTGCGTCTTGAGGGCTACCAGCATCGTCGTCAACGATTCGGGAATGTCGTGGAAGATGCCCTCGCGGCCTTCCTGCTCTCGCTTGATGCCTTCCCAGCGGTCCAACACATCGGCGCTCGTCTCGACGGTCGTCTCACCGAAAACGTGCGGATGGCGCCGGATCAACTTGTCGGAGATGCCTTGGGCGACGTCGGAGAGATCGCCCGCACCCACCTCGCGCGTCATCAACGACAAGATAAAAGACTGAAAGAGCAGGTCCCCCAGCTCGTCCACGAGCTTCGGGCCAGGCGGCCCCGCAAGCGCGACATCGGCCAGCTCGTAAGCCTCCTCAATCGTGTGCTGCACGATCGTTGCCGGAGTCTGCTCGCGATCCCACGGACACTCGCTGCGAAGCCTCACAGTGATCTCCCACAACGCGCCGAGCGCTGCGGCGGTCGCACGTGTCGCGAGCTCCTCGCGGGCGGGCACGCACTCGAGTGCTGCGTCGTCACGCACGAGGCGCCACGCCGATAGATCGTCCGTCGCAATCAACGCGGCTGACGTGTCGTGCACGACTCCGCGCTCGGCCAGCCAAGCGGCGAGGACACCCGTGGTGCGGATGTCTGCGATACCCGCACGCACGAGCTCTTCTAGGCCCAGCGCCGGCACACCAGACGGGTCTCCCCCGCCCAGTGCGACGACGCGCCGAGCCGTCATTCGTTAGCCCGTAGTCGTTGCCGTCGAAGTGGTCTGTGCCGGCGGCATCGAGTAGCCCTTGGCAAAGACCGTCTTGCTCTCGTACGACTTTTGCACGCCCACGAACCACTTCGTCGCAGCCTCGTTTTTCTTGGTCTGCGTCAGCTCGTCGATGATCTGCTGCTTGACCTCGTCGAACGCCTTGACCGTGGCGGGCGTGGTCGGGCCGAGCGCCTTGATGATGTGGCAGCCGAACTGCGACTGGACCGGCGGATCCGTGATGTCACCCGTGTTGGCGAGACCGAAGGCGCCCTTACGGAAATCGGCATCCCAGTTCTCGTCGTCGGTGATTGTGTACTCGCCACCCGTGTCCTTGGAGCCAGGGTCGGCCGAGTACTTCTTGACGAGCGCCTTCCAATCCTTGGGGTTGGCCTCGACTTCCTTGAGTACCTCAGCGGCCTTGACGCAATCGGCTTCCGTGCCCTTACCCTTGGGAGCGACGTCGAGCAGTATGTGCGCGACCTTGCGCGATTGCGCAGTCGTGTACTTCGCCTTCTTTTCCTTGTCGTACTGCTTCTGTGCCTCTTCGGCCGTCACTTTGACGCCCTTGGTGACATCGTCGTAGAGCCCCTGCGCCTGCTGGCGCAACTCGAACTGGGCTATCAACTGGGCTTCGGTCAACCCCTGGTCCTTGAGGTATTTCTGGTACTTGGCGGGCTTGTTCTCACAGCACTGCAGCTTGAACGCCTCGAGATCGGCGTCGACCTTCGTGGGGTCGACCTTGATCTTCTGCGCCGTGGCCTCCTGCGCGATCTCTGCGTTCTGCACGAGACTCTGCATCACCTGCTCCTTCAGCGTCGTCTCCTCGGCAGAGCCCTTCTTGGGCGCCGGCTGCCCATTGGCAACGCCTTGCTTGACAGCGGAGTCGTAGAGCGAATCAAACTCAGCCTGCGTGATTTGCTGCGCCCCGACTGCGGCAACACTGCCAGCCGCAACGGTCGGCTTCTCACCCGAGCTCGAGTCCGAATCGGAGCCGCCACAGGCTGCAACGAAGAGCGCGAGGAAGAAGAGCAGGATACTGAGCGAAGTGACTTTACGCATAGGAGGAACTCCAGAAAGGAAAATGGTTCGAACTCACGCGGCTGGGAAACTATGCCCCGATGGGCGCTTCCGAACGCAATCGGATCATAGCATCGGCTAGTTCGCCAGCCCGCTCGAGGAGTGAGCCGGATTCCCGTGGCGGCAACCCTAAGTCGTCCTTCGTCGTGACTGCACGCAGTTCCGGGAATTGCTCGCGTAGTGCTCGTACCTCGTCGAGCGTGATGCGCGCACCACGAATCTGCACGCCGTCCTTTCGCACTTGGATCGCGACGGCTCCAAGCGGAGCGACTGACAGGCGCAGCTCCTGCATGCCGATGAGGTTGGCAACCGGCTCGGGTACTGGGCCAAAGCGATCGGCGAGCTCGAGCTCGAGGTCGCGCAACTGGTCAATCTCTGTGGCCAGGGCAATGCGGCGATGAACGTCCATCTTGACCGCCTCAAGTCCCACGTAATCGGCTGGCACGTAGGCATCGAGCGTGACGTCGATGCGGGGGCCAGCAGCGAGCGTCTCGGGCGCCACGCCCTGCAGGTCGGCGACGGCTTCGGCCAACAGGTCGCAGTAGAGCTCGAAGCCGATCGCCGCGACGTGGCCCGACTGCTCGTCTCCCAGCAGATTGCCGGCACCCCTCAGCTCGAGATCGCGCATGGCGACACGAAAGCCCGAACCGAGCTCGGTGTAGTCGGCGAGCGCGGCGAGGCGCGCACGTGCCTCCTCGCTCAACTCGGTGGCATCGGGATAGAGCAGATAGGCATGGGCAGTCACATCGGACCGGCCGACGCGACCACGAATCTGGTACAGCTGCGAGAGTCCCAGCAGGTCGGCACGCTCGACAATCAACGTATTGGCCGTCGGAATGTCGAGTCCCGACTCGATGATCGTAGTCGCGACCAGCACGTCTTGATCACCCCGGAGGAACGACGCCATTGCCTCTTCCAATTGGCGCTCCGACATTTGGCCGTGACCAATCCCAAAGCGCAGTTCGGGGCACAGCTGACGCAGATGCGCGGTGGCCTCCTCGATCGTCTCGACGCGGTTGTGGAGATAGAAGGCCTGTCCACCACGCTCGATCTCGCGCCGCAGCGAGCCCGCAACCTGCTCGTCGTCGTACTCACCAACGTGCGTGTGAATGGGACGGCGTCCACGCGGTGGCGTGGCGATGACCGAGATATCGCGCAGTCCAGCAAGCGACATGTGCAGAGTGCGCGGAATCGGCGTGGCCGAGAGCGCGAGCACATCGACCTCGGTGCGCATCTGCCGCAACAGCTCCTTCTGAGCCACACCAAAACGCTGCTCCTCATCGACGATCACGAGGCCAAGATCGGCCGGAACGACGTCGCGCGAGAGCACGCGGTGGGTACCAAGCAGCAGGTCGACCTCACCAGCACGGAAGCCATCGACTGCAGCCTTGGCCTCCTTGGCACTGCGCATGCGGGAGACGACCTCGATTCGAATCGGCAGGTCGAGCAGACGGTTGCGGAACGTGGCGCCGTGCTGCTGGGCGAGGATCGTGGTCGGCGCGAGCATCAACACCTGCTTGCCCGATTCGATCACGCGTACCGCGGCACGCAACGCAACCTCGGTCTTGCCAAAGCCA
>SYIF01000065.1 GCA_005798855.1 Actinomycetota bacterium
CGATCTCGACAGCAGCAATCGAGGATCTGATGACGGATTTGAAGTCCGAGTTCACGGTGGTGATCGTTACCCACAACATGCAACAAGCGGCACGCGTCGCTGACATGACTGCTTTTTTCTCAGTCGATCAGGGAGAGACCGGTACGCGCTGCGGCGTGTTGATTGAGGTTGACAGCACCGAGAAGATCTTTACGAAGCCAGGGAACGAGCGCACAGAGGCCTACGTGACAGGACGGTTCGGATGAGAGCTGGCTTTCAGGAGGAGCTCGACGAGCTCTGTAATGGCATTCAGTCCGAGGGACGGCTGACTGCGGTGGCCGTCAGCGACGCGACGCGCGCCCTCGTGGACTGGAGCGTGGAGGCTTTCGAGGCGACGCTCGCCGCTGAGGACGCAGTCAAGCTCCACTACGACGAGACCGAGGTTCGCGTTGAGACGCTACTTGCCACGCAGGCACCAGTCGCTAGCGACTTGCGCACCGTGCTCGCGGCACTTCACATCAACCGCAGCCTTGAGCGAGCAGCCCATAACGCAGCCCGCGTGGCGCACCTCGCAACTCCGCCGCCACGTCGAGCCCTGGTCGAAGAAGCTGTGATCACCGACGCACTCCGCGCAATGGGAGATCGCGGCGCCGAGATGGTGCGCACCGCCGTCGACACCTTCGAGCGACGCGATGCAAGTGCAGCGCGGCTGCTATCCGCGTTAGACGAGCTTGTTGATCGCGAGAACGAGAAAATTGCACACACGATCTTGACGATGGAAAACAACGATCCCGAGTTGCGCAAGTGGGCAGCGCGGATGCTGTTTGCAGGTCGCTGGCTGGAGCGAGTGGGCGATCACGCGGTCAATGTGGCCGAACGTACGACCTACATGGTGACGGGCGAATCGACGTCAGCACCGTCCGGCTCGGCCTAGGCCACTGCTTGCGTTCTCCACGCAATCAGTGGAATACGAGGGTGAGCGGTGGGACTCGAACACACGACCGCCGAGACCACAACCCGGAGCTACCACCAGCTGAGCTACGCCCACCACGTCTCGCTTGCGCGAGGGACGTGAGTATACAACGAACCCGCCGATCGGCCAGCCCGTTAGAATCTAAAGATGGCGACCGTGCTGATTGTTGAAGACGACGAAGTGCTTGCTGGCGTGATGCAACGACACCTGTCGAAGGCGGGCTACGACGTGGAGTGGGCAGCCGATGGTGAGCGCGGATTGCGCAAGATTCGCTTCGAACGTCCAGACGTCTGCATTGTCGACCTGATGATGCCGGGAACGGATGGTTGGGGCCTAATCGAACAGGTCCGCACCGAAGGCGTGACAATCCCGGTGATCGTTCTATCTGCTCGCTCGAACGAACACGACAAGGTTCATACGCTCGGCATCGGAGCCGATGACTATCTCGTCAAACCCGCTTCGATGCGAGAACTTGCGGCTCGTGTCGAGGCCGCGCTGCGGCGTTCGGGACGCACACCCGCGAACGCTCCCGAGCGCGACGAACTCCCGATCGAAGCGCCTGGCATTCAAATTGATTTCCGCACTCATCGCGCATTGATTGAAATAGCACACGGATCGTGGGTCGATGCCGAACTTACCGCTCGCGAGTTTCGACTACTTGTCACGCTTGCGCGAGAACGGGGCCGCGTGCTCAGCCGAGACGAGATCCAACAGCGGGTTTGGGGTTCGCCTCACCGACCGCGAGACCGCATCGTCGATGTATGCGTTCGCAAGTTACGCGAAAAGCTCGACATGCGGTCAACGGACTATTCCTTTATCCAGACGCACTACGGGGTCGGCTATCGCTTCGAGCCCGAGATCAAAGGCACAACTCCCGTTACGTAGCGAGCGGAAGCACGACGCGAATTGTCGTGCCAGTCGTGCCGTCGGATTCGGCAACGACCGTGCCGCCATGTGCCTCGATGATGTGCTTGACCAAGGCCAGCCCGAGTCCCGATCCGGGGCCACTGCGCGCAGCATCGCCACGATAAAAACGCTGGAACACGAATGGCAGGTGCTGCGCATCGATGCCACCACCGGTGTCACTCACAGTCAGATAGGCCTGCCCATGAGCGACCGCGACTGTCACGTCGACGTTCGCGTCAGGGCCGCCATGGATCAGGGCGTTATCAACCAAGTTTTGGATCACAACTTCATAGAGGCGAGCGGCGACCGGCACGTCGACCTCACCCGGAGCTGTCAGGGTGATCTCGCGACCGCGACCGATCCGACGCTGCTGCGCGTCGGCAACGACGTGGGCTGCCATCAGGCATGCGTCCGAAATGCCGTCGGCAACCGCCAGACGCCCGCGATCAAGAGCAGCAAGAAGCAACATTTCGTCGATCAGTCTGCGCATTCCGTCGACTTCGTTTTCGATCTGCATCACCAGCTCGTCGCGCTCGTCTTCGATGTCGGGAAGCGCAAGCGTCTCCGCGAGGCCAAGAATGCGCGCGAGCGGCGTCCGCAGTTCGTGCGATACAGCCGCCGAGAAGGTGCGTCGAGCCTCTTCGAAGTCCACTTCTTCTGTGACATCTACGAGCATCACCAGAACGCCCGTCGCGTATTTCACCGCGGTCGCTCTGAGCGAGCGGGGCGGATCGCCAAGGAAGATCGTCTCGAGAGCGATGCTGTCGCTACCGAGCATGACGCGATGGATGATGTCCGCGAGGGATGCCGACCAAGTCGCTGGGTCGCAACCGATTGTCAGGCTCGAGAAATCCCGCGCACCGAGCGCATTGATGTGCACAATGCGGCCGCCATCACTGACGGTAAAGCAGGCTGCCGGGATCCCTTCGACGAGCACTCGTGCGTCGATCTGCCAGGACGGATCGACGTTTACCGAATCCGCCGCAGCCGTCAGCACGCGCGCGTAATTTGGCCGGCCTAACAAGCGGTGAACAAACCAGCCCGAGATCGCGCCACCTGCAACAAGGAGGACGGCATATGCAATCTGCATGGCGACACGATACGGCGTCAGCCCACGGCTGTGAGTACCTGTCCGCAACGAGAACCACTTCGTACCTATCCCACGACCATGCTGCAACCCATCAAGCTTGGGCGCCACCGTAGCCTTGAGGCAATGCCAAGTGTTCTCGTAATCGAAGACGATCCCATCCTCGGAAAAGCGATGGCGATGCACCTGCGGCATGCCGCCTTCGATGTCGACCTCGCCGAAGATGGAGAGCGCGGCCTTCGCCGCTTGCGCCATGCCCGCGCCGATATTGCCATCATCGATCTAATGCTGCCTGGCCTCGGCGGCTGGGCGGTGACCGAGGCGATCCGCGAGAACCATCTCGGCGTACCCGTGATCGTCGTCTCTGCACGCGGTTCGGAGCACGACAAGGTGCACACGCTCGAGATCCGTGCTGATGACTACCGGTCGAAGCCGTTCGGTATGCGTGAGTTGATTGCGAGGATCGAAGCACTGCTGCGCCGCACACGCCTGGTGGCGGCCTCCGAGTCACGTGGTAACGCAATTGAGGTCGACGGGTTTCGGATCGACCCCGACCTGCGGCGCACGTTCATTCGCGTCTCGCCCGATCAGGCACTAGCCGACTTGATCGATAGTCAGTTGACTCCCACCGAGTTCCGACTCGTCGTCGCCCTAGCCCGCCAGGAGGGACGCGCACTCTCGCGTGACGAGTTGCAGCGTCGCGTCTGGGGCATTCCCTATCGGCACCGTGATCGCACGGCCGATGTCTGCGTGCGCAAGATCCGCGAGAAGTTGGATCGCTTAAGCGAGACCCACGACTATGTTCACACGCACTACGGCGTGGGGTACCGCTTCGCAGCAGAACCGCGCTAGCGCACCTTTCACACCGATAGACTGCACGCATGGTTGAGATCGGCGCCACTCTGCGTACCGCACGCGAACAGCGTGGCTTCAGCATTGACGACGCCGCTGAGGCCACGAAGATTCGCGCGAGCTATCTCGTCGCGCTTGAGAAAGAGGACTTCGAATGCCTCCCTGGGCCAACCTACGCTCGCGGCTTCTTGCGTTCCTACAGTGAATTCCTCGAGCTTGATGCGCAACAGTTGATTGACGAGTTTTCGGAGCGTTTTTCGTCGGCTCCGTGGGAGGTTGACGACGAGGTAATGTTTCCCCGTCGCGGCAGTTCCCGATCGAGTCGACATTCGAGCCACTGGTCCGGCATCGTGATCGTTGTGATCGTCGGCATCTTGGCGATCACTGTTTTGATTGTGATCGCCGCGACCTATCCGTCCACGCGTACAACACCGCTTCCAGCAACAGGTGGTACCAACGTCGTCACCGTCACGGAGGCTGCCGTCAACCCGGTAGCGACCGTGATCACTGCACAAACCACTCCCGATTCGACCTCGGCCGCCGCAGAGGCGATCGTGTTCGTCAAGCCCTTTGCGCAGGTCACACTGACCGTGCGTGCCCTCGAGTCACCCGAGGGGAGCGCGGCGCTGTTTCAACAGAAGGTCGACCCTAACCCGAACCAACCCAACGGCTTCCAACTGCCCAAGTCGGCTTCCGGGTATCTGATCCGACTCGATCGGCCAAACACGTTGACGCTCGTCGTCAACGGGAGTCCCGTTGTGCCGGGCCCCACCGACACGCTGCTCTCCATCGATCCCAACGGCCGTGTCGCTGCCATCACAGAGTGAGCGGACGCCCAACCGCAGCGATTCTGGTGACCGGATCTGAGATTCTGCTTGGGCGGACGCAGGACCGGAACAGTGGCACGATCGCTCGCTCGCTTGATCGTCATGGCATTCGCCTCGAGCGAATCGTGGCGGTCGACGACCGTGAGGAGCACCTGCGTGCAGCACTGCTCGATCTCGCAAATGGCGGCTATGACCTGATCATCACCTCGGGCGGCCTTGGACCAACACACGACGATCGCACAGTGTCGATCATCGCGGACGTGACCGGACTAGCGCTTCAACTGGACGAGGCCACTCTCGCCGAGATTACCGAGATCGTCACCGTCTACGCAGCGCAGCGGAGGGTGTCGGTAGAGCAACTGTTGCCGGGCGCCCGCAAGCAGGCGATGGTGCCCGATGGTGCCCATGTGATCTCACCCGCCGGCACCGCACCGGGATTGATCGTGCCGGGACCGACCACGATCGTGGTGCTACCCGGGCCACCAACAGAACTCGCTGAGGTCTGGCGCCGAGCACTTGAGCACGAGGCAATGGGCGATCTGCTCGGAGCGCAACTCGAACGTCGCGTGCTGCGAATCTGGAGCACGCCCGAATCGACCGTGGCTCGTGCCTTCGACGAGCTCGGCGGGGACGACCATGGCACCGAGACGTCGATTTGCGCGACCCGTCTCGAGGTCGAGGTTGTGATTCGCTTCGCACCATCCGCTCGGGCAGCGGGGGAAGCGCTGGCGGACGGTCTGCTGGCTGCGTTTGGTGATGCCGTGTACGCCGAAGATGATCTTCCGGTCGAGGCCCACGTCGTTCAGGGTCTTCAGCAGCGGGAACTGACCGTAGCCTGTGCCGAGAGTTGCACGGCAGGCCTGGTGGCGGCACGCCTCGCGGCTGTGCCTGGCGCATCGAATGTCTTGCGCGGCGGCATCGTGGCCTACGCGAACGACGTCAAGATCGAGCAGGTTGGTGTTCCGCCAGAGACAATCGCCGAGCACGGAGCCGTCTCGGCCGAGGTGGCGTTGGCGCTCGCGCAGGGAGTCCGTGAGGTTCTGCGGAGCGACGTTGGAATCGGCGTCACCGGCGTGGCCGGTCCCGGTGGTGGCTCGGATCAGAAACCAGTCGGTCTCGTCTACGTCGCCGTTGTCGGCCCGCACGGCACAAGCCAAGTTTTGGAGCGAAGCTTTCCCGGAGATCGCGAAGCAGTACGGACGAATTCTGCGCTGGCTAGCCTGCATCTCGTGCGCCTGCTACTGCAGGACGAGCGTCTGGCCGTAGACGTGTAAGGAAGTGCGCGAAACCCGCGACGTTGTTTGCATGAATGGCGTCCGAGTCGGCAGCCATACTGGGTTCCACGAGCGAACCGCATTCAGTCCAACCCGGCACGAGCCGGTGGGAGGTCACGATGAGCGAAAAAGACAAGGCGGTAGCGGCAGCGCTGCAGCAGATCGAAAAGCAGCACGGCAAGGGCGCTGTCATGCGACTTGGCGACTCAACCCGCACGCCAGTTGCGGCGATCTCAACAGGCTGTCTTGGCCTCGACCTCGCACTCGGCGTTGGTGGCCTACCTCGTGGACGTATCTGCGAGATCTTCGGCCCTGAGTCTTCGGGCAAGACGACACTGGTCTACCACGTGATCGCCGAGGCTCAACGCAAGGGGGGTGTCTGCGCCTTCATCGACGCCGAGCACGCGATGGATCCCACGTATGCGCGCAACATCGGTGTCGACATCGACAACCTGCTCGTCTCTCAGCCAGACAACGGTGAGCAGGCGCTGGAGATTGCCGAGATGCTGATTCGCTCTGGTGGCCTCGACGTCGTCGCGATCGACTCGGTTGCCGCACTCGTGCCGCGGGCCGAGATTGAGGGCGAGATGGGGGACTCCTTCGTTGGCCTACAGGCTCGGCTGATGAGCCAGGCGATGCGCAAGATCACCGGCAATATCGGCAAGTCGGGATGCACCGTGATCTTTCTGAACCAGTTGCG
>SYIF01000066.1 GCA_005798855.1 Actinomycetota bacterium
CGAGCCGGCGCAGCCGCCGATAAACATTGCGGCGAACAGCGCCAAGAGCGCGAAGGCGGTCCACGGCGCGAAGTCCTGCGACGCGTAGCCGGTCGTAGTCATCACGGTGATCACTTGGAAAGTGCTCTGCCCGAAGGCACTCAGCCAGCCGTCGTCGGAGGCCACGACGAGCGCCGTGCCGATCAGCAGCGAGAGCACTGTCATGATCGCAATGTAGATCCGGAACTCCCCGTCGCGCGGCGCGGCTCTGAGGTCACCACGCATTGTGCGGTACCAAAGCGCGAAGTTGGCGCCCGCGATGATCATGAACACCGCGACCACAAGTTGGGAGACCCAGCCGAACGCCTCGAGGCTGCGCGGCTCGGGCGAAAACCCGCCCGTGGACATCGTCGTGAAGGAATGAGTGATCGCGCCGTAGAGGTCCATCCCCTCCCGTCCGTTGGCGAGGCCGATCACGTAGAGCACGGCGGCCAGAACGGCGGATAGGCCGATGTAGATGATCCACAACCGCACTGCCGTGTCCCGCAGTCGCGGTGTAAGCTTCTCCGCGTCCGGTCCGGGCGCCTCGTGCTGCAGGAGCGCCTTGCCGCCGGGACCCACCTGGTTCAGAACGGCGATCGCCAGCACGATAATCCCCATCCCACCAAGCCACTGAGTGAGCGATCGCCAGAACAGGATCGACTGCGGGTGCGAGGCGATGTCGGCCATCACGCTCGAACCGGTCGTGGTGAACCCGCTCATCGACTCGAAGTAGGCGTCGAGCGGGCTCGCGATATCACCCCCCTCGATCAGGTAGGGAACACCGCCGAGCAGTGCGGCGGCGAGCCAGGATATGGCGACCACGACGAATGCCTCGCGGACGCCGACATCGTTTGACCGACGCCCGCAGGCTCGCTCGACGGCGGTGCCGACGGCGACGCCGCCGACCAGCGGGATCACGAACGGCATGATCGACTCCCCGTAGATCAGGGCCACGATGATCGGGAGGATCAGGGTCAGGCTGAGCCACCGCAGGATCACGCCGATCAGGCTGCCACTGGCCGCCAGATCGACCCGCAGCCCTCGGCATCCCGGCGGCGCGACGGCCGCCACGCTCACAGCGCCTGCTCCAGCGCAGCGACGCGCTGGGCCTCGGCGAGGATGATCGCCGAGTCGCCGGCCTGCAGCGCATCGTCGCCGCGCGGGAAGATCACGCGGTCGCCCCGCACGATCGCACCGACGATCGCGCCCTCGAGCGGGCGCTCGCGGAAGGGCCGGCCGATCAGACTACTCTGGGGTCGGATCTCCAACTCAAGTATCTCGACACGGTCGTTCTCCAGCATGGCGAACCCGCGGGTGCGCGGATCGCGTGTAAAGCGGATAATCTCCTCGGCGACCACGAGTCGCTGGTTGAGCGCGTGGTCCACGCCGACGCGCTCGAAGATGGGGACGTAGTCGGGATCGCCGACAAGGGCGATGGCGATCCGCACTCCGAGTGACTTGGCCAAGAGCGCGATCAGCAGGTCGCGCTCGTCGCGCTCCGTGCAACAGATGATGGCGTCTGCGTGGCCGATGTTCTCGCGCTGGAGGAATGCGGTATCGGTTGCGTCGGCGCAGAACACGTCGGCTTGGGAGATCTCCTCGGCGCAGATGCGGGCGACGGCCTGATCCGCATCGACGATCCGCACCCGCAGGCGTTGAGCGCAGAGGGCCCGCGCAATCGCTCGGCCGGTCATGCCGCCGCCGACGACGACGACCTCGCGAATCACCGCCAGATCGCGTCGGGCGAGCCGGACTGACCACGCTCGCGACGCCTCCGGCGAGGCGATCAGCACGATGCGATCGCCCTCCTGCACGATATCGCCACCGCCCGGAATAATGACGTCGTCGGCACGGATCAGCGAGGCGATGACGCTCGCGTCGGGTACCCGGAGCTCGGCGATGCGCCGCCCCACGATGTTCTCGGCCGCATCTGCGTGCACCTCGAACTCCACCATCTCCGCACGACCATCGGCGAAGAGATCGGTCTGCAGGGCACCCGGCATGCCGATTGCTCTGGCGACAGCTTGGGCGATCTCGTGTTCTGCCGAAATCATCGCGTCGACAGGAAGCTCGCCGGCGCGCCAGGCCGAAAGGTACTCGGCGCTTGAGGTGCGCACCACGATGCGCGCCTTGGTGAGCGCGCGTGCCTGAAGAGCGGCCACGATGTTGATCTCGTCGCGGTCCGTGGCGGCGATCACGAGATCGGCGTGATCGATGCCAGCATCCTGCATAACGGAACGAGAGGTGCCGTTACCGACGATGGTCATCACGTCGTAGCGGTCGCCGATCGCGCCGAGATGGTCACCGTCGAGGTCGATGACGGTCACGTCATGCTGGGCTTGAAGCGCAGCGACGACGCTTGTTCCGACGCGACCCGAGCCGATCAAAATAATCTTCACGAAACCAGAATAGCCCCCAGATCGGCGTTTCGCGTTACTCTGTGTCGCGTCCAATGCCCGACAAAGTAAGCCCTTATGCCTCGTATTCGTCGACCCCGGCCTCGCGCCGCGTCCGTCTCGGCTCCGGTCTCGTCGGAGCCACGCGTCAGCGTGCTCGAGCAGGGTGGCATGCGATGGATCCAGCTGGAGTCGCCCGGGCCCGCTGAGATCGCTTGGCTGGAGACAGAGTTCTCCTTCCACGAGCTTGATATCGAAGACGTCCGCTCGCGACGTCAGCGTCCGAAGGTCGACGACTACCCCGATTACGTCTTTGTGGTCCTCCACTTTCCCTGGTACGACAAGTCCTCTGGACGACTGTTTTCTGCCGAGGTCAATGCCTTTTTTGGCAAGGACTTTCTGATCACGATTCCGAACGTGCCGCTGAAGCCGGTCCGGAACGTCTTTCGTCGACTCGAGGCAAACCCGAAGGAGTGTGCGGAATGGTTTGCCAAGGGCTCCGGCTTCCTCTTCTACGAGGTGCTCGACGCGCTCTATGGCTACTGCTTCCCGATTCTTGATCAGATCGGGCGCAAGCTCGAACAGATCGAGGATCACATGTTCGAGCGCGATCCGGACGAATCGATCGTGCGCCAGATCTCCAACGCCAAGCAGGAGATCATCTCGTACCGCAAGATCACCAAGCCACAGCGTCCTGTGCTGCGCCAACTAGAGCGCGCCGGCGAGCGCTTTCTTGCGAGCGAAGATCTCGACATCTACTACGACGACCTGATCGACTCGGCGGAGCGCATCTGGGACCTCCTCGAGAACTACAAGGAAGTTGTCGAGGCGCTCGAAGGAACCAACGAGACAGCAATCTCGCACCGCCAGAACCGCATCCTGCAGGTCCTGACCGTGCTGACCGTCGTCTTTCTGCCGATCACGTTCGTGACGAACCTGTTTGGCATGAACGTGCCCGTGCCGTTTGCAGACACCGAAGTGGCATTCATCGCGATCCTCGTGGCCTTGATTGTGACGGTCCTCTCGCTGCTGGGTCTCGCTCGCTGGCTTCGCTGGCTCTAGCGCGAGCGAATTGAGGTCTGGGCGGCCTGCTCGGCGAGCCGTGTGACGGCGAGCTCGCCCGCCTGCGGACCGTACATCTCGTAGGCGGCACCGAAACGTACGCGAGCGGCAGTCGCGAGGTCGCTGGTATAGCCCATTTCGCTCTCGATCTCTCCGATCAGGCGCAGATCCTTGACGCAGAGTGCAAGCGTGAACGACTTGTCATCATCGTCGGCCAAGATGTTCGGCAGGTCATGTCCGGCAACCCACGAGTCGCCGGCGCTTTCGCACACGAGTGTTCCGAACGTATCGGGATCGATCCCGCAGCGGGTCGCGAGTGAGAGCGAGTCCGAGAGCGCCGTGACGTGAATGAACCACAGCATGTTGGTCAGTAATTTGGCTGCGGTGCCGGTCGCGGCTGGACCCATGTGATGGATGCTGGTGGAGATTGCCTCCAGCGCCGGTCGCGCGGCCGCCAGCGCCTCGTCGGTAGCGCCGCACATGATCACCAGCGTGCCGTCGGCAGCGCCGTCGGCTGCACCGGTGACGGGAGCATCGACACAGAGGATCCCTCGCTCGGTGGCTGCGACATCGAGGTCCTTGGCGTTTGCAAGGTTGACCGTCGAGAGATTGATCAGGACCGATTCTGGCTGCATGCGGCTAAGCAGGCCCTGCTCGCCGAAGCAGACGGCCTCGACCTCCGGGGGGCCTGGCACCGAGATCATCACGACGGGCTCGGTGATTGGACCTGGTTCTCCCGCAGTAGCGCCATCGGCAACCACTGCTGCGACGCGGTCGGGGCTGAGATCGTCGACGGTGACGGCAAAGTCATGCCGGAGCAAGTTACGGACCATGCCGGAACCCATGGAGCCGAGGCCGACGAAGCGTGTGGAGGAAGTCATGGCGTCAGCCTACGCTGGAGTACCGCTTTGCGCAAAACCGTTCCACGACGTGATCAACTGCTGAGACCACATAGTGGATCAACGTTGCCTTGGGGTCAGACTCCTATGCAGAGCTGACGGCGGTAACTCAGGGCGAATAGGCGGGGGATCTGCTTTACATAGGGGTCTGACCCCAAAGCAAGGTTGATCGCCGCTACTTGTCGGCGTCGAGCGAGAGGACGCTGAGGAAGGCCTCTTGGGGGACCTCCACCGCGCCGACGTACTTCATGCGGTTTTTCTTGCCTTTTTTCTGCTTCTCCAGCAACTTCCGCTTGCGCGAGATGTCGCCG
>SYIF01000067.1 GCA_005798855.1 Actinomycetota bacterium
CTGATCACCGCAACACTCACCAAAGCCGCAAAAACACTACGAGCCACCACCACCAAAGGCTCCTGCAAGATCAAGAGCGGCAAAGCAACGTGCAGCGTCAGACTCAAGACCAAGGGCACATGGAGCGTCCTGATTACTCCGGAGAAGAATGGTTCTCTGGGTAAGCCAGTGAAGAAGACGGTGAGGGTCTAGGGCTGAGGCTCGCCTTGGAAGTAGGTGTCGCGTCCAAAGTCCACCGCCTCGGTTACACGACGAGTAGAACAGTCGGCACTACGGCCTCACTTCGTGGACTGCATGTTCAGGCGGCCGTGTCCATGTTGAGACAGACCCAGGCAATGCGCCCGTGACGCTGCGCGGACTTGCGGCCCTTATGACGAACCACGCCGACGATGGGGCCTAATAAGGCCGAATAGGCGCTGCACCGTCTCTTGGTAGGGGTAGCCCGTTCGGCGCTACGCTCTGGCCATGGGCCGTAATTTTATTGTTGTGTGCTGCTTCGCATTTGGCCTGTTGCTGCCGACACAAGCGGGGGGCGCGTCGGTCAAAGTCGATAGCACGTGCAAGTCGGCTGCCTACGGCAGCACCGAGGTGCTGGCGAGTATCAATGTCCAAAACACAATCGCTGAAGGTCGGACGTCCATTGACTTCGTGGCCTATTTCACCGTTAACGGGACAGTGACCGCGACTGCGACCGATTCGGCGGGGACCGTCCTCGGGGCGGATTCAGTGACGCGGAACGCGGACAACTGGTTCCAAGCCTACGTGTCTGCCTTCACCGGGTTGCCGGCGAGCGGCGACATCACGATCACGGCGACGTTTGCCCCCTCGTACGCCGGGTATGTCGAGTGCACCCCAATGATCATCATGGTCAAACGTGCTGAAGGGTTGGTCCTGCTCGGGAAGTGGTCATCCGCTTTCCTTGGTCGCGGCGTCTTCGGCTACGAAACTTCGGCCACCAAGCAGTCGCAATGGCAGGAACGCTCCTGCCAGACACTTGCGGTGTTGCCGATCAAGGTAATGGCGCAGAGCAGTGGCATCGCTGGGGCGGGCAAAGCGCGGATGTCTATCGCTGACCAGTGCGATCTGGTTGCTCCGACAAAGGTCAAGAAGGAGATCAAAGTCCCGGGTGGCAAGGTCACTACCGGCAAGGGCTCCATCATTGTCAGGAGCACGTTGCGAAAGGACGGAGAGCAGGACATCGGCGTCACCATCACGATCGGCAAGACCAACCGAACGCTGAAGAAACAGGCCTTTTTCACGCCGAGTAGCCGCATATGGGAAGGCACAGACGCATTCTGGAATATCTGCCTGGCGGACTCAAAGACGATCTACTCCGAGGGTGGACGTCTTTATTGCAATAGAAAAGCGACACTGCTGTTCTGACGCTGGCGGCGGCGGTCGGAAAGCGCGCGAACGCCTTCGTTAAGAACTGCGTCTGAACCAGTACCCTCCGCGTCGGGCGGCCCGATGATGGTTAGCCGAGTCATTAGATTCATCAAGTGTGCACGACCGGAAAGACGCTTAGGTCATCAAGGACGCATCTATTCCAAGAAGGAGGAGCGCACGCATGGTGTGTCTAGGCTGGGGTGAGAGTGATTTCAGCGGTCGCACACGCAAACATCCCTGCTGCTATCAGCAGGATCAGGATGATTAGGAGGACCACGACAACTCCGTTGTTCGACTTCACCACGACCTGCGGAACCACAACTTGGGGCTCAGCGGATCGTGGTGCCGCATCACTCGCAGTTGGGCTCTCAGCGGACTGTTTGTGGGCCTTCTCCTTGCGATCGCTGTTGATCCGCCAAATACCGGCGATCACCACGGCAACAGCACCACCGACTACCGCGATCGTGGTGAACGGGTCCATGTCGCCAGCATACGCCGTCAGAAATCCTCACGACACCATCCTGCCTTTGGTGTGCGAAGAGTATGCGGGGCGCCTTACATAAGGAGTCGGGACCGGCAACGGGGGACCGGGTGTGCTAATTCATTCAAGCCGGCCCGTATCAGCAGCTGCTCGGCCACAAATCCGATGCGGATGGTAATACGGATGGTAACTACGGGGTGTTATCAAACACATGCACTATACCTACGACCTCCGAGAATTGGCTCTTATTCTCGATTCTTTAACCAACTCCACGAACGGCCCGCGCCAGCGTTCGTCGCGTTGCCACATAAACTCGTTGTGCCATTGCAGACCGACGGCAAAGGGTGCGCCGGGTGCGCTTTCGGTCGCCTCGATGACGCCGTCCTCGGCGCGAGCGACGGGGTGGAGGTAGTCACCGGTGCGGACCACGGCTTGATGATGGAAAGAGTTGATCAGGGGCTCGCCATCACCGATCCAGGTGGCGAGACGGCTCGTTGGCTCGACCTCGATCGTGTGCCAGTGGTCGCCAGGCTCGGCCTCGGCGTGCGTCGCCCAGTCAACCATGTGGCGCTGGGCATCCGGGTGCATGCTCGGGACGTCCTGGGTGAGGGCACCACCATCAGCGACAGCCAAAACCTGGCTGCCACGGCAGATACCAAGGATCGGGATGCCCTGCTCGAGCGCCGAGCGGGCGAGCCGCAGCTCGAAGGCGTCATGCTCGGCTGGCACCGTGTCAACGGTGGGGTGGCGCTCCTCGCCGTAATGGGCCGGATCGACATCTTGGCCACCCGAGATCAGCACGCCATCAAGGTCCTCTAACAGTTCGGGAATGTCGGCAACGGGCGTGTCACGCGGGATTGCAACGACGATCGCGCCCGCCTCGGCCATGGGCGTGCGCAGGTTGCGCTCGACTGCGATCAGCATCGGATCATCGAGTTCGAGGGTTACTCCGATGCGGGGGCGACGTGGCATAGGGGAACGCTATCGCAGACCGACCATAGCTGGTACTACGAGAGCTTCCGGAAAACGCTGTAGGCGGAGTCCCACGCAGGGAAGATATGGCACCCTTTGGGCAGTCGGCGGTACGTCACCGTGCTCACTCGCCCCACGCAAGATTCCACGATGACCGTCACTACTCCACCCAGCAAAACGGGCCTCCTCGCCAGTCTGACCCGCTCAATCGCCGCCCACCCGTGGCGCACGATCGGTATTTGGGTACTGATTATCGCTGGCATCTTTGCCGCCGCCGGCACGATCGGCGGCCAGCTTCAGAACAACTTTACGATCCCCAACTCCGACGCTCAAAAAGCGACGGACCTGCTGCAAAAGCAGTTCCCTGCGCGTGCGGGAGACTCGGCCACCATCGTCTTTCACACCGACGGCAAGCTGACGGATGCGCAGAACAAGGCGACAGTCGACAAGATCATCAGCGCCGCCAAAACGACCAATCGCGTTACTGGTGCTGGTGATCCGTTTACGCAGCAGGGTGGTGCGATCTCGCCCGAGGGCAACGTTGGCTTCGTCGATATCCAATTCGATGGTCAGGCCTGGGGTCTGCCAGCGAACGTGATTCCTGATTTTAAATCTGCAACCGAAGCAGCAGCCCAAGGTAGTTCGGTCCAGATCGCGTACACCGGGCAGGCCGTCCAAGAGCAGCCGCAGCAGGGCGCGTCCGAGCTGATTGGCATTGGTGTGGCGGTCATCATCCTGCTGATCGTCTTCGGGACCTTGATTCCCGCGTTGATTCCGATCGTGTTGGCGATCCTCGCCGTGGTGCTGGGCATCTCGATCTTGACGATTGCCGCGGGTTTCACGGATTTCAACACGATCACGCCGATTCTCGTCTCGATGATCGGCCTCGGCGTTGGCATCGACTACTCACTGTTTATCCTGATGCGGTTCCGACAGGCGCTGCACGACGGCGCCACGCCGCAGGAGGCCGCCGCGCTTGCGGCCTCGACGGCGGGTCGCGCAGTCATCTTCGCCGGCGCGACGGTCGCAATCTCCGTCGTCGGTTTGGCCACGATTGGCCTCGACTTCATCACCAAGATGGGCGTTGGTGCTTCGCTGAGCGTGCTGACCAGCGTGGCGATTGCCGTCACGCTGCTGCCAGCCGTGCTGGCGTTGCTCGGCCACAAGGTGGACCGCCTCAAGATTCCGTTCATCAAGACGCCTGACAACTCGCTCGCCGCCGCCCAGAAGACTGGGGTCGCACGCTGGGGTTGCTTCGTCACCTCGCACGCGTGGGTGTTTTTGATCGTGCCGCTCGGCATGATGCTGCTCTTCGCCGCCCCTGTCGCTGGTGTGCACCTCGGTGCAGCCGATGCGGGTACGGCGCCGAAGTCGACAACGCAACGCGTCGCCTACGACTGGCTCGCCGAGGGCTTTGGCCCGGGCTTCAATGGTCCGCTGATTGTCGCTGTCGACACCAAGGGAGACCTGGCCGCTGCTGACAAGCTGCGGAAGGCGATTGCTGCCACACCAAACGTGGCTGCCGCCACGCCGGCAATTCCGAGCCCCAATAAACAGGCGGCGATCATCACCGTCTACGCCAAGAGTTCTCCACAGGATGTTGCGACGACTAAGCTCGTCGACAAGCTGCGACAAACCACGATCCCTGACGCCCTCAAGGGTACGGGTGCCACGGCGTACGTCGGCGGCTCGACCGCGGCATTCGAGGACATCTCCGCCACGATTTTCTCGAATATTCCGTGGTTCCTACTCTTCGTCGTCGGCATCACGATCGTGATCTTGACGATGGCGTTCCGGAGCCTCGTCATCTCGGTCAAGGCGGCGCTCACAACGATCCTGTCGTGTGCCGCGGCCTTCGGCATCCTCACGCTCGTCTTCCAAGAGGGCCATGGCGCCAGCCTGATCGGTCTCGACAAGACCGGACCGATCGAGTCGTTCCTGCCGGTGATCGTGTTTGCCCTCGTCTTCGGCCTCTCGATGGACTACGAGGTCTTCCTCGTCAGCCGCATCCGCGAGGCGTTGATCGGGGGTGATACGCCCCGCGTGGCAGTCACCGATGGCGTTGCCACAATCGGGCGCGTGATCATCGCGGCTGCATTGATCATGGCGTCGGTCTTCTTCGCCTTCATGACTGGCATCGACCGCACGATCAAGGAGTTTGGTCTGGCACTCGGCCTAGCGATCATCCTCGACGCCTTCGTGATCCGCCTAACGCTCGTCCCGGCGATGATGCACCTGCTCGACGGCAAAGCCTGGTACATCCCACGCTGGCTCGACAAGATCTTGCCGCGCCTAACGATCGAAGCACCAGAGGATCGCGGCCAAGTGGAGACCGCCACGCGCCAGCAGGATCCGGCCTAGCCGCCTGCTCGTCGCGGGGCGCTCAGGCGCCGGCGGCCTCGGCCTTGCGGTTTGCGCGGACGCTGGCGAGGATGCCGATCGTCAGGATCGTCAGAATCACGGCAAGGCTGATCAGCGGCGGCATGTGGAACCAGTGGGAGATGATCATCTTGAAGCCGACCCAGCCCAACACGATTGCCAACGTCGGCTGAAGAAAGATAAAGCGTTCGAGCGAGGTGGCGATGGCGAAGTAGAGCGTTCGTAGCCCGAGCAATGCGAAGGCGTTCGCAGCAAGCACGATGAAGGGGTCGTCCGTGATTGCGTAGATCGCCGGCACCGAATCGACGGCGAACATCAGGTCGAAAAATGCGAGTGCCACGAACGCGACGAAGAGCGGCGTGAAGAGGCGCCGACCCTTCTCCTTCACCGTCATCGACGCGCCACGGAAATCTTCGGTGAGCGGAAGCACGCGGCGTATCAGGGCGAGGATGCGGCTGTCCTCAGGGTGCCCAGTCGTGTCGGTGTGCCGCGCCATGCGGATGCCGGTGATGACCAGAAAGGTACCGAAGATGAATGGCATCCACCAAAACGCCTCGAGGAGTGCGCCACCGATGGCAATGAGGATGCCGCGTAGGACGATCGCCATGATGACGCCCCAGAACAAGGCGCGATAACGGAGCTCGTTCGGTACAGCAAGCGCTGCAAAGAGGATCGCGAAAACGGCGACGTTGTCGATTGAGAGGCTGTACTCAACGAGGTACCCCGTGAAGAACTCCGTCCCGACGGTCGGTCCGAGCATCACCCAGATGGCGATGCCGAAAGCGATCCCGAGCCCACCCCAGACGCCGGTCCAGATGAACGCCTCACGCGTGGGGATTTCCTTATCGCTCTTGTGGAAGACAAACAGATCCAAGATCAGCGCCGTAATCACGACGACGGGCAGAGCAATCCAAAGCAGCGAGGCGTTATCCATCAGTACGATCTCCTCATCATGCCCGAACTCTCCTTCTTCACCTAAACGAAGCGAGCGCTATTTGTGTGGATGTCACAAAGTGGTCAGACCCTTTTGTGACATATGTGGGCTGTCTCGTGGAGCAAGAATCGCGGTCATTTCACATAAGGGTCTGACCCCTTTGTGACATCCACCAGCGCTATTTGAGGCCCTGTCGTGCCTCGCGCACGAGTGCGACGCACTCGGGGTAGATCACGGTGATGGCGGCACGGAGTTGCGCGGCCTGTTCTTCGGCGGTGCCGGACGGGGTGACCTGCGCGATCGCAGCGGTTGTCATCTGGACGGCGAGGTGAATCGCGTTGTCGGCAAAGGCGACGCTCTGGCTCTCCTGAGCCTGCTCGGCCATCTGTCGCATCGCATTCTGCAGCTCTTCCGGATCGAACATGCCGCCACCAAAACCAAAAGGATTCTCTGTCATACCCGGATCCTACTTTGCTTCTGCAAGTCGTGCGGTCCAAATGTAGACCGGCTCGACGGGAGGACCATCGGCGATCCCGAGTCTGTTGATCTTCTGCAGCGTCTCCGTGGAGGAGGCATCGAGCACGTGGCCGACAACGGCGTAGAGTGGCTCGAGGGCGGCAGCTCCGGCTTCGGTTGAGACGATGAAGAACTGCGAGCCAGCCGTACCGTCCGGCTCGTTGCGTGCCTTGGCCATCGCGACGTCGCCATTGCGATAGGTGTAGTCGCTCGGCGGCGGGGTCTGGACCGTGTAGCCCGGTCCACCGGCGCCCGTGCCAACAGGATCGCCTCCTTGGATGACAAAGTTCGGCACGACACGATGGAAGGTCAGGCCATCGTAATAACCCGAGCGGACGAGTGCGGCGAACGAGGCCGAGGCGTCACCACCGATCTTCGTATCGACGTCCATCACGATCGAGCCGCACGAGGTCGCCATCGTGATCGTCCATGGGCCCGTGCCCTTGAGTGGTGTGGGTGGTGCCTTAGTATAGATTGGACGGGTCGTTTCGGAGGCCGGTGGAGCCTGGTGGTCACAGCCGTCTTTCCCATACGTGAGGGTTGGTGCTGCGGACGTCGCGGCGGGAGGCTCCTGCACGGTCGACGTGGGAGCGCTCTCTTCACCAATGCTGCAGCCAGCGCTGAGCAGAGCGACGCTAGCGATCAGTCCGATTGCGACACGGCGCATCAGGCAAGACTTTCTGGGGTGGCGGCGAGGCAGTACGCGGCCAGCAGCGCGGCGGTGCCTTCGAGGTCGTTGAGGTCGCAGACCTCGGCCGGGGAGTGCATGTGGCGCAAGGGAATGCCAATCAGTGCGGCGCGCAGACTGCGGACGGCGTGCAGGGCGTTGTCGACGTCGGTATGCGTCGAGCCGCCTGGCATTGCTTCCATGCCGTAGACGATGTCGTTGGCCTTGGCGGCTGTCTCGAGCGCCGCAACGACGCCTTCGTCGAGGCCGAGACCGCGCGTGACCACGGGGCCCTTGCCGAGCGCCTGCGGGCCTGTGTCGCCCTTGTTGATCATCGGTACGTCTGCCGCGTGCGTGACGTCGATCACGATTGCAACGGCGGGTGCCACGCGATCGGTGACGAGGCGCGCACCATCGCCAAGGGTCTCTTCGAGCACGCAGCCGGTAGCGACGACGCGCACCTTGGGCGAGCCGGCGGCTATCTGGCGGAGCGCCTCGAGGGCCGCCCACGCGCCAACGCGATCGTCGAGTGCGCGAGACGTTAGACGCGTCCCCGCCAGCATGGTTGGGGCCGCACCGATAATCGCGTCGTCGCCAACGCGAACGAGGCTTCGAGCGTGTTCGCCGTCGGTCGCACCGATGTCGATCCAGAGATCCTTCATCTGCGTGCCCGACGTGCGCTCATCGCCCTTCTGCAGGTGGATTGGCACGCTGCCAATCACCCCAGGAATATCACCGTTACTGGTGCGGACGCTGACGGGCTGGCCGACCAGCACGCGCGGGTCCCAGCCTCCGAGGCCACGAATACGCAGCACGCCTTCGTCCTCGATATGCGTGACGATGACGCCGATCTGGTCGATATGGCCGAGCAGCAACACGGTCGGGGCGTCGTCGGGACCAACGCTCGCCATCGCATTGCCAAGCTGATCGCGCTCGACGGTGGCAAACTCTGCAGCCATGCTGGCCCACAGGTCGGCTGCCTCGCGCTCACGCCCAGACGGGCCATGCGCGTTGAGGAGCTGGAAGAGGCGATCTCGTGCGGCAGTATCCATGCCCCAGACGCTAGCATCACCCCATGGCAGAGGCAGGAACCCCGCGGGTTGTCATCACTGGCATCGGCATTCTCTCGCCGGTCGGTCTTGACACCGCTACGTCGTGGGCGACGCTGCTTGCTGGCACGTCTGGGGTCGGTCCGATTACGAATTTCGATCCGTCGCGGATCGACGTCCAGATTGCCTGTGAGATGAAGGGCTTCGACCCCGAGTCTGTTGTCGTGAAGCGCGAGGCGCGTAAGCTCGACCGCTGTAGCGTGGCGGCGATCGCTGCTGCGCGTGAGGCCTGGGCGATGAGTGGTGCCGCGGTCGACGATCCCGAGCGCGTCGGTGTGATCATCGGCTCGGCCTTCGGCGGTGCCAGTACGATCGAGGCCGGCATGCAGACGATGTTCGAGAAGGGTCCCGGCCGAATTGGACCGCACGTGCTCGGCTCGATGCTTGTCGACACGCCTGGTTTCCAGGTCGCCCACGATCTTGGCGTGATTGGCCCGAACTTTTCCGTCACCTCCGCCTGTGCGACGGGTGCACACGCAGTTGGTGTTGCCTCGGACCTCGTCCGCCACGGCGACGTCGACCGCTGCCTGGCGGGTGGCGTCGACACGCTGATCAACGAGTTCATCATGGGCGGTTTCTGCAATATGAAGGTGCTCGGCACACCGCTTGAGGGCCAGCCACTGGCCACCGCCTCGCGGCCGTTTGACCTCACACGCGGCGGGTTCGTGCTTGGTGAGGGCGCCACGGTGATGGTGCTCGAGCGCGAGGACGACGCCCGTGCGCGCGGCGCGACGATCATTGCCGAGATCGTGTCGTGGTCGTCGACGAACGACGCGTTCCACATCGCTGCCCCACGAGAAGATGGCGTTGGCATTGACCGCATGTTCGAGTCGGTGCTGCGGCGCGGCGATCTCAGCCCGAGCGAGGTCGGCTACATCAATCCGCACGGCACGGGCACGCAGGCTAACGATCGCCTCGAAACGGCGACGATTCGCAACATTTTTGGTGCGCACGCCGACGCGCTTGCCGTCTCGTCGACCAAGTCGATGACGGGGCACCAGATGGGTGCTGCCGGTGCATTTGAGACGGCTGTGACAGCGCTCGCGCTGCACCATCGCATCGTGCCGCCGACGATCAACCTTGTTGAGCCCGACCCGGACTGCGACCTTGACTACGTGCCCGAGGGCGCGCGCGAGTTGCCAAATCTCGACGTCGCAATCTCGTGTTCGATTGGCCTCGGCGGCCACAACGGCGCCGTCGCGCTGCGCCGTATCTAGCTCTTTCGCGCCACGTTAGTAGGCGCCGCGGCCGCGCAGGATCGCGAGCGGCGTGCGCGCGATGATCGCGATGTCCATCCAGATCGACCACGACTCGAGGTAGAAGAAGTCGAGACGGACGAGCGAGTCGAAGCCGAGGTTCGAGCGGCCCGAGACCTGCCAGAGGCCCGTGATGCCCGGCAGCACGCTGTAGCGGCGGCGGTGCCACGGCTCGAGCAGCTGGTAGTCGCGCATCGGCAGCGGTCGTGGGCCGACGAGGCTCATCTCGCCTTTTAAGACATTCAGCAACTGGGGCAACTCGTCGATCGAGAAGCGACGCAGCACGCGGCCGACAGGGGTGATGCGCGGGTCGTTGCGAATCTTGAAGAGCGCACCATCCGCCTCGTTCTGATCTTCGAGCTCGGCCTGCTCTTGCTCGGCATTCGACGTCATGCTGCGCAACTTCAACATCGCAAAGGTCTGCTCGCCAAGACCAACACGCCGATCGCGAAAAAAGATTGGGCCAGGCGAGGTGACACGAATCAGGAGCATCGCGAGCAAAAGAACAGGGCTCAGGACGACGAGGAGCACGGCTGAGATGACGAGGTCGAAGGCGCGCTTGACTGCCCAGTCGACACCTTGAATCGTGGGAGGCACGATATCGAAGAGCGGCACGGCAAGGCCAGGTACGTAGTCGGCATGGTGGGCTAAGAGGCCCGCCGCACTCGGTACGACACGCAGGCGAATGCGGCGCTCGCGACAGGCCTCGAGCGCGATCAGTAGCGTCTCGTCGTCGGGTGGGCGCGCCAGCACGACATCGTGAGGGTGGTGCTCAGCGATAGCGTCGCTCAGGTGCATGACATCGTCGACATGGGCAACCATGCGCAGACCCGGGCCCGGTGCCGCATCGCGCAGTGCAGCCTCGACGCTCCGCGTCGCAACCGCCTCGCCTACCACAAGCACTCGGCGCTCGACACCAACGATTCGTGCCGTCGCATCGATGAGCGCCGAGAGGATACCGCGCAGCAAGGGCACTAGCAGGGCAGAGGCGAGGAAGGTGTACGGAAAAATCAGATACGTCGTGAAGCGATCGTTGTTCGTGGCCACCGAGAAGACAGCGATCACGACGACCGCCACGAACAGGCCTGCAACGATCTGCGCGCCACCCGGACGTGTCTCGCGGGGACGATAGAGACCGTTGCGGGCGAAGATCAGGACCGTCACGAGCAGCACAAATGGCAGCCACTGACGCTCGGCCGACCATAGCTGAGTCGTCTCGACGACGCGGTTGTTGAGCGCTTCACGCAGCACCAGACCAGAGAAGATCGCCAGCGCGACACCAACGATGTCGATCGCCAGCAGCACGGCGACCTCGAGGGAGCGACCGAAGAAATAGCGCAGGCGACGCGTCGACACACGGGTTTGCGAGCGCGTATCGAAAAGTTCGCGGCGAGGCGTCGGGTTGACGCTCAGCGGCGAGCCGCCGGATTCGGGCGATACGGGTGCAGCCACGGTTAGGAGTTTACAGCGTGGCGAGCCGACTTCCTGCCCTACCGGACAATCGCACGCTGCCGCTGATCGGTGGGGAACAGTAGCCGGCTACGCGCCGACGATGCGGCCGGTCAATTCGGCGCGGCTCGACTGGTCGAGCAGGCGTGTGAGACCATCGCGCAGCTGCACGGTCGGTCCCCAACCCAAAAGTTCCGTGGCACGCGTGATGTCGGGGCGTCGCTGCTGTGGATCGTTTACGGGCAACGCCTCGAACACTATCTCGCTCGACGACCCCGTCAGCTCGACGACCATTTCGGCCAGTTCGAGCAGCGTGAATTCCTCGGGATTGCCAATGTTGACCGGCTCGTGCTCGGTCGAGAAGGCGAGCGCGATGATGCCGGTGATCAGATCGTCGACATAACAAAACGAGCGCGTCTGCGCGCCCGTGCCGAAGACAGTGATTGGCTTGTTCTCGAGCGCCTGACGCACGAAGGTGGGAATCGCGCGGCCATCGAACGCACGCATGCGCGGACCATACGTATTGAAAATACGCACGATCGCCGTGTCAACGCCCTGCTGGCGGTGATACGCCATCGTCATCGCCTCGGCGTAGCGCTTAGCCTCGTCGTAGACACCACGAGGACCGATCGGGTTGACGTTGCCCCTGTTCGACTCGGGCTGCGGGTGGATCTGCGGATCGCCGTAGACCTCTCTGGTCGAGGCAGTCAAAAAACGAGCACGCTTGGCCTTCGCGAGACCGAGCGCATTGTGCGTGCCGTACGAGCCGACCTTCAGGGTCTGCAAGGGCAAGCGCAAGTAATCGATCGGGCTGGCCGGGGAAGCGAAGTGGAACACGAAATCGACGTCGCCCGGAATCTCGATGTGCGTCGTGACGTCGTGTTGGACAAACGAGAAGTTGTCGTCGCGCAGATGCGCAATGTTCGTCAGTGAGCCCGTGTCGAGGTTGTCGAGACACCACACCTTGTGGCCCGCTGCAAGCAGTCGCTCACAGAGATGCGATCCGAGAAACCCTGCTCCACCGGTGACGACAGTTGTTGGCATACGAATGATGGTACCCCTACGGGGTAGCCGTCGTCTCAGTTTCGAGTTTATTACGCACGGGCCAGAAGACGGTCGAGAGGATCGCAGCGAGGATGCCGACGAGGAATCCGAGCACGACTGCGATAAAGAGCGAGAACTGCTTCGATGTCGGCGCGACCTTAGAGCCGCGAGCCGGCGTGATGACGCTGCCCGACTCGACGGTCGCGATGTAGTCGACCTGAGCCTCGAGGCCGGGGAGTTGCTCGGACAGCAGAGCCTCCGTATTCGAGTCGTACTGCAGCATTGCGAGCAGCGGCGTGGTGAGCGAACTGCGCTCGGCGGGGCTAAGCGCAGCTTGCTCCAGCGCATCGAGTCGGGCCTGCGTCTCGGCTCCAGCAGCGGCGAGTGCATCGATGCGGGCGCTGAGGCGATCGCGAGCGGCGACGACCGCAGCCTGCTTGGCATTCGTATAAGTGTTGGATTTCGCGACGATTGCCTCGGCGAGAGCGTTGGCGGCAGCAGCAGACTGTGCGGCTGTGAAGGGGCCTTGCACGATCACCTGTGCGAGTGGGACTGCGGTGCCTTTAACGCCGACGGCGGTCGAGATCAGCTCGACGGAGACATGGCCCGTCAGGGCATCAGCGGCAAGCCCAGCGGCCTTGCTCGCAGGCTCCTGATATGCGGCTTGGCGCGCGAGCGCGTTGGCGTAGAGCGGGTTTGACGACAACGGGTTTGGCACGAGCGAACCGTTTGGTGTGACGGGCTGTCCAAGGTAGACCGTTGCGACGCCGCGGGTTAGGTTCTTATTCTGCGTGCGTTGGATCGTGAGCGACCCGATGATGGCGAGCGCAATGAAGATCGCGACGACCCACCAACGGGCGAGAATGCGATCGAGATAGCTGCGGAGATCAATCTCCGACTCGGTGACGTGCGATTCCACCACGAGTCTCATGGTACGCGAACCCTCGGCGTGGGGGTCGCCGGTAGGATCGGGGCATGCGAGCTGTGCTGAAAGCCAGACGATGAGGGTTGTCCTCGTCGATCCCCGCGGCGAGACGCGTCCCTACGACGACGCGCTGGCGAAAGCCTTGGTCGAGCGAGGCAATGAGGTGACGCTGGTCACCAGTGCCCCTCGCGTCGCACAACCACCGGCTCCCGCTGGCGTTCAGGTTCGTCACGCCTTCTATCGCGTCGCGGACCGTCTGCCAGACGGTGCCCGCAAGCTTGCTCGCGGGCTCGAGCACCCCTTCGATCTGCTCGGCCTGACGCCATCGCTGGTTCGCAGGCGCCCGGCTGCGGTCCATATCCAATGGCTGCCGCTCGGCGCTGTGGACCGTGTCTATTGGCGAGCAATCGAGGCTGCGCTTGGGATTCCGATCACGTACACCGCGCACGATGCGCTGCCGAACAACCCGAGCACCAAGCGATTGCGGCGCGCCGCCAAGAACGCACGGGCCTTTGGTCGTGTGATCGTGCACTCGAGGCACGGTCGCGACGCACTCGTCAACGAGCTTGGCGTGGATTCGGCCAATGTGCACGTCGTTCCGCATGGTGCATTGACGGCCTATCGCGCTGTCGAGCCAGTGGCACCCGCGGTCCCCGATGATGTGCCGCTCGTGGCGATGCTTGGCCTCCTGCGGCCCTATAAGGGTCTGGAGATCCTGCTCGATGCGTGGCCAACGGTACGCACGGCGATTCCCAACGCGCACCTGCTCGTCACCGGCCGCGTGCTTGGCGACCCCGACGGTGCCGCGCGCCTCGAGCGCATGGCGGACGAAGGCAGCGGTGTGATCGCCGACCTGCGCTTTACACCAACCGAAGAGTTCGTCGGCGCCATGGTGCGTGCCGATGTCGTCGTGCTGCCCTATCGACGAATCGACCAATCAGGAGTGCTGTTCGCGGCGCTCGCGCTTGGACGACCGCTCGTCGCAACGCGCGTTGGTGGGTTCGCCGAGGTGGTCAAGCAGCACGGTGCCGGACTCGTCGTGCCACCCGAGGACCCAGCCGCACTCGCTGCCGCCCTGATCGAGGTGCTGCGCGACCCGGCGCGGCGCGAGGCGATGGCTGCCGCCAGTCGTGCCGCCGCCGATGGCCCGTTCTCGTGGGACGCGAGTGCCGAGGCGACCGAGCGGGTCTACGCGGGGTAGCTGGTCTCGGTGCGACGGCCTGACGGCTGGCTGGCGTCAGCCATGGTGTGATTACGCACCTCTAGACTGCCAACGTGAAGATTGCGGTTGTCGGCACCGGTGCGATGGGTTCTGTCTATGCAGCGTTGCTCGCCGACGCCGGCAATGAGGTCTGGGCGATCGACAGCTGGGCCGACCACATCGCGGTGATCAAGGCCAACGGTCTGCGCCTCGAAGGTGCGAGTGGCGATCGAACCGTGCGTATTCAGGCGACGACCGATCCGCGCGACGTGGGCGAGTGCGAGCTCGTCATCGTCGCGACGAAAGCCTTCGACATTGAGGCGGCAGCGGAGTCGATCCGTCCGCTCGTTGGCGAGACGACTGTGGTCCTGCCGATTCAGAACGGGCTCGGCAGCCCCGATCGCATGGCCGCCATCCTCGGTGATGAGCGCGTCGTGATCGGTGTGGTCGGTGGCTTTGGTGCCTCGATGGTTGGGCCGGGGCACGCGCACCACAACGGCATGGAGCTCGTACGTCTCGGCGAGCGCAACAGCCCCGCGACGGATCGCATCCGCGCCGTGGCAGAGGTCTGGGAGGCCGCAGGCTTCCGCGTCAGCGTCTACGACGACGTCAACCAACTGGTGTGGGAGAAGCTGCTCTGCAACGCGACGTTTAGCGGCACCTGCTCGTTGCTCGGCTGGCGCATTGGCGAGGTGATGGCGGATGCGGAAGCATGGAGCGTGGCAGCCGGCTGCGCCCGTGAGGTCTACGACGTCGCGATCGCGAAGGGCATTCGCCTCGACTTTGATGATCCGGTCGCCTACGCCTACGCCTTCGGGGGGAAGATCCCCGACGCGCGACCATCGATGCTGCTCGACCTGATGGCTGGGCGCCGCTGCGAGATCGACGTGATCAACGGCGCGATCGATCCGGCCGCACGGTCCGTGGGGCTGGTGGCTCCGATCAATGCGACGATCACGGCGCTGGTCAAGGCCAAGGCCGCCGGCGTCTAACTAGGACTGGACGGGCGGCTCGTCCTGTGGGTTGTAGGAGAGGCCGTGGTCCTCGAAGCGGCGCATGTACGGAACCATGTAGTCGACGACCGTGTTGACGATCGCGGTGCCCTTCGCCTCGGTGGCGTGGCTCGGGGCGCCGGACGCGCCGTACGACGTGAGCTCCTCGAAGAGCCAAAACTCCCGCACAGAAGGATCGGTCGTCGGCACCTGGCCACGGGCGTGCTCCATCTGCATCAGGTCGGGAAAGAGTGCGATGCCGAGCGACGTCTCCGCCTCGCCCGCGTGGCCCCAGCCCTCCCAGACGTCGAACGTGCCGGCGGGGATGCGCTGGTTCGTGACGACCCACCAGTCCATCGTCGCGATGCTCATCTCCGGGTGCGCGATTTTCGTGTTGCGCGCGGCGATTTCGATCGGCGGGATGTTGCCGTCGTGCCCGTTGAGGAGCAGCACACGGTGGATACCCCAGTGGTGCAGCGACTCAAGCACGTCGGCGATCACGCGCGTCTGGGTGTCTGCACTGAGGCTGAGCGCCATCGGCTGATGCCGGTAGTGCCCGCTCATACCGAGGTAGTTCGGCGGCAGGACCACGGTGTGCTCGAGCTGCTCGGCGATGCGCACAGCCAACGCGTGCGCCGCCAGGCCATCGGTGCCCATCGGCATGTGATCGCCGTGGCTCTCGCACGCACCGAGGGGGATGATCGCCGCGGTGAAATCCGCCGCGACGAATTCCTGCGAGGTCAGTAGCTCCAGCTGCACGCCGTTCATCGATCCTCCTTGGAAGGCCGAGGCGAGCGTATCACCCACTTGGCGTCCGATGTGGGACGTGTTCTAGGCGATGGGATTCGCGTCGAAGCGCACCACCGTGCTGGCCCACGAGAGGCCGACACCGAAGCCCGAGAGCAGCGTCGTCTTGCCTGCCACGTCGCCCTGATCTGCGAGGCGTGCGATCAAGAACGGGATCGATGACGAGACAAGGTTGCCCGTGTCTTGCATGTGGATCGGCACGCGCGCCGGGTCGAGCTTCATCCGTTTCGTCACGTAGCCGAGCATGTGGGCGCTGGCCTGGTGCAGCAAGAAAAGGTCGATCTCGTCCGTCGTCAGTCCATTGGAGTCGGCGCAGCGCTCGAGGTCGTCCGGGATGCGCTCGAGCATAAACTCGAAAATCGCTCGTCCATTCATCGACAGGCAGCCGACACCGTCAGCGTCGGGCTCGACGATCAAGTTACGCGCGCCAGCACCATCGGTACCGAAGGTAAAGGTGCCAATCTGGCCGCCAGCACCGGAGCGAGAGATCCACGTGGCTGCTGCGCCATCACCAAACAGGGGCGAGGTGCCGCGATCGGCAGGATCGATCACCTTTGAGTACGGGTCCGAGGTGACGATCAGAGCGTTCGTCAGATTGAGGGTCTCCAACATCGATCGCACGATCGCGAGTCCATAGACGAAGCCCGAGCAGCCGAGACCGACATCGAAGCAGGCCGTCGTTGTCGGCAGGCCAAGCCGATCCTGAACCAGAGCCGACGTATGTGGCAGGCCGTAATCCGGATTCTGCGTGCAGACGATCAGCAGCTGCACATCCTCGCGCTTGAGGTCGGGGCACTTCGCGAAGAGATCTTCGGCTGCGGCCACGCCCATGTCGGAAGCGCCCTCACCCTCAGCGGCGATGTGGCGCTGATGGATCCCGAGCTTGACCTCAAGAAACTCGCGGTCCCACCCAAACCGCTCAATCAGCTCGTCGTTGCCAACGGTCTTCTCTGGCAGATACGTCCCAATGCCGCGAATTACACTCATGCGTCACTCAGCTCAGCAAGGTTAAGTGGGGGAAGGCTCGCCACGTTGTCGGTATTGAACAGCACTTGGTGGTAGAAGCGCGACAGGGTGACGCCACGCGTGTACGCGCCAAGGCGCGGTTCGACGGGCTCGCCGGCTGCCAGCGCGAGCATCCGGAAGGGATAGTCGCCACCGGCGGCGAGCGGTAACGGGAAGGCGCCACCGATGCGTGGGTTGACATCGGTAATCTCGTGGCGATCGGGTGCCTCGCGGAAACATTGGACGGTGCCGGGACCACGCAGACCAAGTGTCTCTGCAACCTGGCGACCGACCTCGACGAGTGCCGGATCGTCGATCGTGGTGCCCTTGATCTGCTCGCCACCCTTCGACTGGATCATGCTGCGCGGAATCGCATCGAGGCAGCGGCCATCGAGATCGCAGAGCACGTCGATCGAAAACTCCGTGCCGTGACAGACCTCTTGAACCATCGATGGCAGCGCGGTGTACTCGAGAAAGAAGTCGAGTTCACGACGATCGACGCAGCGGAAGATCCCCTCAGAGCCGCGGCCCTCGCGCATCTTGACGAGCACGGGGTAGCGCAAGTCGTCGGGCAGTTCATTTGGATCGAAGGTGCGTGGTGAGGCGTGGCCCTGGGCGACGAGGTAGCGCGCCATCTCGAGTTTGTCGACGCAGCACCGGGTAGCCTCGGCAGGAGGCAGAAAAGCCTGGCAGCCAATCTCGGCGAGCGCGGGTGCGAGTTCGGCGAGCTGGACGAGATCCCACTCGGAGCACGGCAAGACCATGCTGCACCCATGCTCGCGCACTGTCGCCAGCAGGTGCTCACTGTAGGCAGGATCGTTGGCGGCCGGCGCTTTGACGGCGATGTTGCAAAACGGAAGGGCAGGGGCGATCAGGCTCGAATCCGTGCCGATCAACGTGCCGCCACCTCGTCGAGCAAGCGCGTCGCGGAAGGCCTGGACAACGTCGACGCGCAGGCCGACGCAGGTCAGCAGCACGTTCATGCGCCGCTCCCATCGCCGGGCTGCCAACCGCCGGCCTCACCCTTGTACGTGCCGCTGCCAGAGAAGAGAAGACCCACTGTGCGGAACATAATCTCAAGATCGAGCCAGAAGGTGCGGTGCTCGACGTACCAGACGTCGAGTTCGATGCGCTCGTTCCATGGCAGGCTCGCGCGCCCGTGGATCTGCGCCCACCCAGTCAGGCCGGGTTTGACATCCAAGCGCAACCGCTGCCGGTCGCTGTACTGCTCGACCTGGTACTGCAGCGTGGGGCGTGGCCCGACGAGGCTCATGTCACCAACAAGCACGTTCCAAAACTGGGGCAACTCGTCGATCGAGGTACGCCGCAGGAACGAGCCGATCTTCGTAATTCGCACATCGCCGTCGGTCACCGCAAAGCCGGCACCCTGGCTCGCGGCATCGGCGATCATTGTGCGTAATTTGAGGACGTCAAACGGTGCGCCATGGAGGCCGACACGCTCTTGGTGAAACAGCGCTGGGCCCTTGTCCTCACGACGAACAAGCAGCGCCGCGACCCCAATCACCGGTGCCGACAGCGCCAGGCCGACGCTGGCGCCCGTGATGTCCAGAGCACGCTTAGCTCGATCCTGCCAGCCACTCACCGCGTGCCCTCCGGACGGTCCCAGACGGGTGCGATCCCATGAAAGAGTGCGTCGTAGAGCGCAATCAAGGTCGCAAGGGTGACGAGCACGTAGTACTCAGCGAGGGCAAGTGGCGCGATCCGGCCGCCCGTACGGCGCGACAGATACGCAAGCACCAGCAGGAGCAACTGCGCAGCGAGGATCCACCACCAGACATCACCAACCACCACGGCCAAGACGAGGCTGGCCGCTAGCAGGATCGCGTGCAGGAGACCGCTCGCGTAGCGCAGCAGACGGTGCGAGATCATCTGGACCCAGTACAGCGGCCCCATCTTGAGCAGCGAGAACATGCGGCCATGAAAGACGATCAGCCAGCAGTGGCCAAACATGCGGACCTTGCGCTTGAACTCGTCGCCAAGGTCGGTGGTGGGCTTCTCGGTGGCAACGGCATCGGGCACGTACGTGGCGAGCCAGCCGTTTTTGACCATCAGGTACGGGAAGGACAGGTCGTGGCCGAAGCGAGGATCAACGAAGACGTAGGTGTCACGGCGTACGGCATAGATCGAGCCATTGCCGCCCGTCACCGAGCGCATCTTCGATTCCCAGCCGCGCAAGGCGACCTCGAAGCGCCAGTAGGTGCCCTCGCGATTGGTGCCGTCGGCGCATAGGAGTGACAGACGTCCACAGACGTAGGCGATGCGCGAGTCGGACAGCGGGCGTACGAGGAGGCGCAGTGCATCCGCGTTCCACGCGCAATTAGCATCGCTGAAGGCGACGACTTCGGTGGCATCATCGAGCTGACGGACGGCCGCATCCTGCGCATTGACCTTGCCGCCACGCTCGGCGCGTACGAGCTCGACCCCACGGCTGGCGTAGCGCAGAACAATCTCGTCCGTACCATCGTCGGAGGCATCGGAGGTGACGATAATGCGCAGCTTCTCCGGCGGGTAGTCCAGCGCGAGCGCATTTTCGATCTTGGCCTCGATCACGTCTGCCTCGTTGTGCGCGGCGATGATCAACGCGACGCGCGGCTCGATATCGAAGGCGTCGATGTGGCGGGGCAGCAGCGCCGACCACGCAAACGCGAAGAGCGGATATCCCACGTGCGTCCATACGAGCAACGCAAGCGCGACCCAGCCGATGGTCTCGAGCAGGTTCACATTCGTAAGGGTAGTCGTCAGGTCGCGGGTCTGGCGCGG
Source organism: Actinomycetota bacterium (assembly GCA_005798855.1). Classification (GTDB taxonomy): domain Bacteria; phylum Actinomycetota; class Thermoleophilia; order Gaiellales; family F1-60-MAGs149; genus F1-60-MAGs149. The sequence goes on from SYIF01000067.1 coordinate 19,905, forward strand.
ACCGTGGCCTGCCGACGCGCCAAGATTCGTTCGATACCGAACGCCGCCGGCGCTGCAAGGATTAAGAGCAGGATCACGTAGAAGGCGCTGAAAATCATCGTCAGGTAGAAGATGTTGCCGACGAGCGTCGCGACAAAACCAGCGGTTAGGCCGCGGGCCACCGCGCTGAGCACGCCATCATCGTCACCGAGGGACGAGCGCGCACGACCCGCTCGCAAGAGCATGCGCAGACGACTTCCAACCCAGACCAGGAACAAGAGCCAGACGAGTGCGCCGGCGATGCCCAACTCCGTCAGCGTGGCGACGTAGAACGAGTGCGGTCCAAAGTCGGCTCGTCCGGTCTGAAATTCGTAGTAGACGGCGAAGTTGTTGATGCCGATACCAAACAGGGGCGACGATTCCAGTACAGGCATGACGAGCGAGTAGAACTCGACGTGCGCCTGCGACGAGCGATCGCTGGTCGAGGTGCGCGAGGCGATCAGCTGCTCGAGTTGTGCGGTCTTGGCTGAGGCCACGACGAGGCCTGCAGCGCCGAGAATGACGAGGGCCACGACGACTTGACGGTTGAAGAACCGCTTGCGATACCAGCACAGCAGCATCACCACACCAACGCCGATGCCAAGCAGGCCGCTGCGCGATTGTGTCAGCAGGGTGGCAACGAGCAGAATGCCCGCGAGACAGGCGAGCGGCGTGCGGTGTCGCGCAGCAAAGCCGCTGCGGGCACCGATGATCAGCGCCGTCAGGACCAGGAGTGGCACAGCGGCCATCACGCCGAGGTGGTTGGGGTCTTCGCTCAGGCCGGTCAGCCGATAGACGTTGTCTTGCGATGTGACGCCGTACTGGTCGTAGGTCGAGACAATGCCGTAGAAGTTCGTGCCAAGCCGTCGGGCGCCGGAGAAGAAGGGCTTGATCAAGATCGCGTCGAGCTCGACACCGGATGCGACTCGCACAGTCATCTGGAGTAAGCCGTAGGCCGCGCTGAACCCGATACCGAGTACAAAGGCGCCGCCGACACGCCACCAGAGCTGCTCGCCACGGCGTGCGACATGGGCGATCGCGCAGACGAGGAAGAGCACAAAGATGCTCCATTTGATAACGCCTTTGGCCCATTGGTCGACGCTCTGTGCTGTCTCGAGTCCGAGAAAGCCGGCGAGGTGGACGCTCAAAAACAGCAACACGAAGCCAAGTACGACGATCGCTGCTGGCGCCAGACGTCTGTCCTTGCGCAGTACGCGGTCGAGCAAGAAGAGACCAATAAACAGCAGTTGCAATATGTCGACGAGCATGATGCGCCCGGCGGCCTCCCATGAAAACTTGTGCCACGTCGCGCTTAGTGCGATGAGAATGAGTATGACGTCGAGCAGGCTGAGTCCACGGACGAGGCGCATTGCCACATTGTGCTGGTTGCCCGCCACGGATTGCCCGATGACGCGAAAAGCTGAGGAAATTTGGACGCGAGGGCGAATCGTCTCGCAGACTGTGACGATGCTCCGCAAAATCTTCTTCCCTGTGCTGCTGATCCTGAGCGTGGTCGTGCCCGCGACGGCAATGGCTGCCAAGCCACCTGCCGCGACACTGAACAACCCGGCTGTGACGTGGGTCCGTGTCGGTGTGATCATGCCGGCAGAGGGAGAGACGTTGCGGCTTGCAGGTCGAGTTGTCGTGCGAGTCCTCGTGCGCCATGCGCCGATCGGGGATGCCGCTGCGGGCCTGCGTTCAGTCGGCTCCGTGAGCATTATCTTGTCGCGGTTCGAGGGCGACCGCGACTACTCGATTGGGGGTGGTTCGGCTGCGAGGGCACTGCCGATCCTGACCGAGCCGCTTGATGTGGTCTATCAGGTGACAGTCAATGCGGCCCAGAGTGCAGCCGTCGTGGCGGCTTCGAAGGCGGGGACGTTGCGTTCTCTGGTGTTGGTCGATCAGCGCGCGCATGCGCGTGGTCGTAGGCCTGCCCGCAGTGGCACGTTCTCGCAAACCGATTCGAAGGTAACTGCGGTTGGTGCGGTGCTTGCCGCTAATGCTCCGCCGTTCTTGTCGGGCGGTGGGCGGCACGTCGTGATTACAGCGAACTCCGACGGCTACTCAATTATCCGCCGAGTTGAAATCCCGATCTCTGGCGGCCGCCAACTCGTCCTGACGACGGGCGAGACTCCCGCGAACGGACTCGTGCCTGCCGATGGCTCGGCCACCGCCCTTGGTGGAACTGTGACGATTTTCGGGTCTGATGGAGCAAAACTCGCCGAGCTTCCAGCTCCCGCGGGCTTCGCCCTCACCGTCGGAACCAAGGCGCCTCAGCGTGGCATTCTCGTCTGGCCAGCGTTTGACGTCCCTGGAACCGACCCCGTGTTAGCCGGCAGGGCAATGTTGCTGTCGCCGTCCGTCAAGAACTAGGCGACATTTTGGGCGCGGGCCCAAAATGTCGCGTCTTGCGCGAACGTCTTACCGCAGCTTGCGAATAACCGAGATCGCGATGAGCGCGCCCGCGGCGGCGATCGCGATCGGAGCGAAACGCTTGGCTTTTGCCGACACCTCGTCCTTGGCCGAACCGGCGGTGCTGCCGAAGCTGCCGACGGCGCTGACGAGTCCGACCTGAGCGGCTTTTGCTTCGGCGCGAGCGGCGGCGACCTTTGCGTTCTCAGCCACTAGAGCTCCTTCGTCTGCGCGTCGGGGTCGAGACCGAACTCGGCTGGCGTGCCCTTGGCGATGCCAATCGCCGTGTCGGGCGTGGGTGGGCCGACCTTCTTCAAGATCGCTGTACCAGCGAGGCCACAGAGTGCGGCGAGGACGAGAAAGCCAACGGCGGTAATCAGCGCGGCAGCCCACAGCGGCACGAGGTTTGCGATCGCCCAGATGATCGAGATCATGATCGCGAACAGCGCCAAAAAGGCGAGTGCGCCAGCGAAGACGATCAGGCCAATGCCGGGCGCAGCCTGCTGAGCTTTGGCTTTGATCTCGGCCTGGGCGAGCGCTAGTTCGGCGCGGACGAGGCGCTGGGCCTGTTCCGACACCTTGTACGCACCCTCTTGAAGTCGGTCAATCATGTCTCGCATAGGTCGGATGCTACCCGCTCACCGGGCTGCTCGCAGCGATCTCGGCGGCTTCCCAGTCCTTCATCAGTGCCTTCAACTCTTCTTGCCGTTGGCTGTGCGCCTTGGCGGTCTGGATGAAGAGCTGATGGTCGGCGCGAACGCTGGCGTCCTCGAGTTCGGCTTCGAGTGCCGCAATCGTCTGTTCCTTGGCGGTGATCTCGGCCTCGATTTCGCGCACGCGCTTCTGCTCTGGCGTCACCTTTGGTGCGTTCCGCTTCTTCGGAGGGGCCGCTGTCGTCGCAACCTTCTTAACCGTCTTCGTATGCACGCCACCCGCGGTCGCGGCGATGAAATCGTTGTAGTCACCATCGCGACGAACCAGCGTGCCCTGCTCGACCGACAGCGTTTCGTCGGCGACGGCGTCGATCAAGGCGCGGTCATGCGAGACCAGCAGGATCGTGCCCTCGAAGGCGTCGAGTGCCTCCTCGAGTGCCTCGCGTGCCTCGACGTCGAGATGGTTGGTCGGCTC
>SYIF01000068.1 GCA_005798855.1 Actinomycetota bacterium
AGCCGATCAGCGTCCCGCAACTTACGCACCACCTGCTCCGGCGAATGCCTCCTACGCTTCATACAAAGAACCTCCCACCCCCATCCAGGGGCCGTCAGACACCTCATACCAAACGGACCAGAAACAGGGGGTCAGGTCAGGACCAGCAACATCGAAATTGCGGCGACTCGATGTCGCACTGATGGTCGCGACTGATCCACCGCCAGTTCCATGGATTATTGAGGGTCTTGTTGCGAGAGGCATGGTCACGATGATTCACGGGGCACCCGGCCTCGGCAAGTCAATGCTCGCTCTTGCCCTTGCAAGCGCAGTCGTTCGGGGCGTTCCCTTCATGAACAACCCAACAAGTAAAGGACGCGTTCTCTACATCGACGCGGAAAACGGTGAAGGTGAAGCGCACCGCCGTATCCGAGGGCTTGGCATCACAGTCGACAGTGCTACCAACCTGGACTATCGCGAGGCGGTCGGCGTTGATCTAATCCCCGATGAGATTGAACTCCGAAACGCAGCGGCTGACTCGCAGCCACTTATGATCATTGTCGATAGCCTCGCAACGCTGAACCGCAGCGATGAGAATGAATCGCGAGACATGACATCAACGCTCCAAGTGCTTTGGCGTCTCGCACACGAAACCGATGCGGGAGTTGTTGTCCTGCATCACGATCGAAAAGACAAGACTGCGATGAGGGGCTCAAGCGCCATCGAAGCGGTAGTGCAGATCATCTGGCACCTAACCAGAGACGAGCAACGCGGCGACACACTGCTACTGCGGAACATGAAGTGCCGCCCAGCGGCACTATCGAAAGAGCGATGGGTCGGCATTCGAGAAACCGCTACAGGCCTAGAAGTCGCACAGGTCATGAAGCCGCCAACCGGCGAGGAGGCGGAACTCTGGGAACTGGTGGAAGACCTCTTCCGAGATGGCAAGCCTCGTACGAATCGCCAGATCGCCGAGGCTCTTGGAAAAACGAATCCAAGTAGAAGCTGCCCAGGCAATCTCTCTGGCCTATTGAAGGCAAAGCGGGAGGCGGGCTATCTCGTCGGGCACGCTGCCGGAGGCGTAACTCTGCCCCAAATCGGCACTGATCCCCTGATCTCGCCCCCTAGAGCGGGATCACAGGATCAGCAAGTTGAGGCGGCATGATCACCGCGGATCTCAGCGAGTTGCACCACTCTGACACCAACGAAAAGGAGCAGAAACTGCTCATCCGCGTACTGCAGCTGCAGCCGATTCTCTACACGCGTTCGACTGCTGCGGCCGTGCTAGCCATCAGCCCCTCGTCGTTCGATCGGCACGTCGCGCCGCACGTGCCTCGGCACTACGTCGGTGGGTCTCTGGTGCGGTACTCGTGCGCCGACCTCATCAAGTTCGCAGAGGGACGACGGACAGAGTTGCCGCCGCTGTAAGCCGTCGCGGAGTCGTCGCAGTCAATCCGGCTGCGGCGGCTCCCGGCATCGTCGGGGTGCGCTGCAAAATGCGCTGCAATCTCCGTAACTTATGACGATCTATGACGCGGTGCCCTATTCCGATTGTCTAGGATTCAAGCACAGAACATCGCGGAGAGGTGGCCGAGCGGTTGAAGGCGGCGGTCTCGAAAACCGTTGTTGGGGATACTCCTCAACAGAGGGTTCGAATCCCTCCCTCTCCGCCTCGTGCGGGATTCCGGCTCAGAGAGCGGGATCCCGCCGCGCCGTGACTCGGAGGCGCCGCGCGGGCTCCAACATCACCGCGCGTCATTGCGCGTCATGTTCGGTTCCGATTGCACCGCAGATTGCACCGCAGCGGGACCGCAGCGAGACAATGCCCGCCACGGTCCCGCCCGTGCCTACCCGAGCGGCGGGTCGGCGGCGGCATCGCGGATCGCTTCGGGAAGGTCGGAGAGGATCATCATCATGCGACTATTATCCGCCCGCCCCGAGGCGGTTCGCGGGTCGCGAGCCCGCACCGCTGCGCGGGGTAGGCCATCCTCGGCGGAGCGGTGGGCCGTGGAGTACGGGGCCGGGGTAGGTGAGCTTGCGGGTGCTTTGACAATATGCCCACCTCCGGGATATAACGGGCGGGGCATCGCGCGAGCGCGCCACACCGCCACGCTCACCACCCGCTAGGACGCGTTGAGCCTCGCCAACGCGTCAATGGCAATCGAGTTGCCGCGATCAGCCGGCTCTGATACCACGACTTGGCTAACTCGAAGTCGCCCGCATCGCGGGCAAGGAAGCCGAGACCCGCCATCGCATCCGAGTTGTCGAGATCAGCCGCCTTCTGCCACCACGACTTGGCTAACTCGAAGTCGCCCGCCGCAGGGAACACGAGCTCGACGCTTCGACGCTGTGCACCGTCTTCGCGATGAAGGGACTGCGCGTGGAGCCCGCCATTGAGGCCGATTTGATCGCCACAGCCGTCATTCTCGCCGTCGCGGATCGAGATCACGCCACGCGTGCGTCGATCAGCCTCGCCGATGCGACCTGTCTGGCGGTCACTCGCTGCCTCGATCTACCCGTGGTGACGGGTAACCGTCAATGGACAGACCTGTCGCTCGAGAACATGACGATCCGGCTGTTCCGGTGAGCGAGACTCTCCGCACTACTCGAATATCTTCGCTCGACGACTAGTCACAATACGGACAGTGGCGACAGCCACGCCCGCAACAGAAGCCCCGCTGGGCATGCAACGCGGCGCTCATCACAAACAACCCGGTGACGGGATCGATGTAGCCGCCATCGCCGCGGGTAAGAGCAGCCTGGTGCGCAGCGATAATCTCGGCGTAGGCCGGATGGTCGGGCGCGAGCCGCTGTTCGCTCGGTAGAGCGAGCGGACGATCTGCGAAAGTGGTCGGGGCGTCGGCGTCAGACATCGGCAGCGTGCTGGTACCTTCGCAGCAGCACCTCCCGCAACGGTACGCAACCCCACGCACCATCGGCACCACGCGAATCGGCAGGCAGGCTACCCTGTGCCAATGAGTTTCTTGTCCCGCATCGCCAATCGCCACGCATCGCTCGACGCCTCGCAGGCGCTGCCGGGCCGACCCGAGGAGATCCCAGTGACCGACCCTCATGCCGTACTCGACGCCTCGCTCCAAGCTCCTTTCCCGGAAGGCAGCGAACAAATCGTGGTCGCCATGGGCTGCTTCTGGGGTGCCGCGCGCAAGTTTTGGCAGACCCCAGGTGTCGTCTCGACGGCCGTTGGCTACGCCGGCGGATTCACCGTCAACCCGACGTATCAGGAGACCTGCACCGGCCAGACCGGGCACACCGAGGCTGTCCTCGTCGTCTTCGACCCCGAGCAGATCTCAATCGAACAGATCCTCAAAGTCTTCTGGGAAGGCCACGACCCGACCCAAGGCCCCCGCCAAGGCACCGACGTCGGCACGCAGTACCGCTCCGCGATCTACACGAATAGCGATGAGCAGCTCGCGCTCGTTCAGGCGACCCGCGCGGTCTTTCAGTCAGCTCTGACCGCCGCCCACAAGGGCGAGATCACGACCGAAATCGCACCGCTCGACACGTTCTATTACGCCGAGTACTATCACCAGCAGTACCTCCACAAGAATCCCGGCGGCTACTGCGGCTTGGGCGACACCGGCGTCACGTGTCCGATTGGAGTCGGCGTCTCCGCCGACTAGGCGTTCTGCCGATCCGCCTGTCGTTGCTGCTCGGCAGATGCCGGGCGTCGTTGCCAGCGACCTCCTCGAGGCACTCCGCGCGGCGATCTGAGCACGGATCCGCGTGGCGAAGCGCCTGTCAGATCGCATGGATTCGCGCACCCCAGATATCGGCCTCGGCGCGCAGGCCATCGAACCACGATAAGTCCTCGACGCCGGGGTCGATGCCAAAGCGATATGCATACGCCACGAGCAGCGTGCCGTTATCGATCTCGATCAACGGCGGCGTCTGCTCGTCGAGCATTGTCGTCAGCGTGACAGGGTCGAGCAGTTCGAGCAGCTGGACCTCGTCGGTCTCGTCTCGCGTCTCGATGATGTACGCGGTGTTGACCTCCGTCGACTCAGTCTCGAACTGGTGCCAATCGTCGAAGATGCCGTAGGTGCCGCCCCACAGCGGCTGTTTTGGACCGAGACGCAGCCGCAGGCCCTCACGCCCCTCGAAGCGCACGACCGCCACGCTCATCCACACCTGATACGAGTTCTTCCCGCTGCGCACCGTATACGTGTAGTGCGCGAGGAAACCGTTCGAGTCACCGCCGATCGGCCCCACCATAACGGCGCTCAGCATGCCGCCCTTGTCTAACGTCGGCGTGGTGCGCGGATTGCCCGCTCCCCCTTGAAATACCAGACCACGCTCCTCTGCCCACGGCTCGAGCACCTGCCGGATACGCCGATCGAGCGCGCTCTTCCTCGCCCGGTTGATTGGAGCCCAGACCAAGAAGATCGCCAGCAGGATCGCCGGGCCACTCCAGTCGTGCCACTCGCGCAGCCCCCAGTCTGCCAGTGCGGCGGCGCCGACGACCAAGCCCACCACGATCATTACGCAGCCGACCATGCCTGGCCGAGCACCCCGTGCAAACAATCCCGGCATGCCGATCGTCTCCATGAACGCTCCTCGCTACGACGCCGGCAGGTTGAAGTTGCCCTGCGCCACCAAAAGCCACCGCTTATTGAGCCAGCGGAAGACGGCCATCTGCGGAGCGGCCTCCGGGCTGTACATCGCGCCGTTGACGAACAACGTCGCCATTGCCTCCATCCGCACTGTCACGATGCCATTCGAACGCGCCTGCGTCGCATTGGCAAAAGAGAACGCACGCAGGTCGGGCAGCTTGGACAGGTACTGGGCACGATTGGCATAGGAGCCGTCTGCGCGTTGAATCTGGAAGGCATTGCAGAGCAGGCTCGCGACCGCAGCCTTGTCCTTGGCGACGAGCAACTGCGAATAGGCTGTCATCAGGGCCAGACCGGACGAGGCCTTGGCCTGGAACACCTGGTCGGGGCTCTTCGTCGCCCCGCTAGCGGTGCTGGCACCTAGGATGAGGAGAAGCACGGTGAGAACGAGCGTGTAACGAATCATGTGACAATCGTAGCCCTCGCGCCGAGCGGCGAGCCGAACGGCTCCCACCACGACTCGCCACCTACGCCAAGCTGGACCCGCGTGGTTGAAGGAGCACGATTGGAAATCGTGTAGGCGGGGTTAACCGGTCTCGAGGGTTGTCGACGCGTGCTGCACGCCACCAAGGCCCCCTCGCCACCAGCACCGTCGAGCACGGCTACACCGCACTCGAGCAGCAGCGACGACGGCGCCGGCCAGAACCCACCATCAATTCCACGGATAATCGGCCGGCTTCCGAATCCCTCTAAACGAACGGCGAGCCGAACACACATGCCGGATATGCTGCGCCCTGTTGGAGCGGTGTCCGAGTGGTTGAAGGAGCACGATTGGAAATCGTGTAGGCGGGGTTAACCTGTCTCGAGGGTTCGAATCCCTCTCGCTCCGTCGGGGGGTACCGACGAAACCCAATCGCGGTCTGTCTCTCCGCCCAACTAGACATCAGACCTGAGGGTAGTGGGCTGGGCAACCCAGAACCGTCTCTCCGCTACCGTTCTGGCACCCCGGGCGTATAGCTCAGCGGTAGAGCGCTCGCCTCACACGCGAGAAGTCCCTGGTTCGAACCCAGGTACGCCCACTCCCCCGGACCGCTTCCACAGATCGCGCCACGGTGCGATGATCTCCAGATGGCAGCGAAGCATCTCTCCGCCGAACAGGCGATCGCCGAAGTCAAGGATGGCGACACGATCATGGTCGGCGGGTTCGGGCTCGTTGGCGCGCCGCTCTCGCTGACCGACGCGCTGGTTGAGCAGTCGACCGCGACGGATCTGACGATCATCTCGAACAACGTGGGCGAACCCGGTCGTGGGCTCGGGCTGTTGCTACGCCAAGGTCGGATTCGCAAGTCGATCGCGTCGTTCTTTACCTCCAACCCGGAGGCCGTCGAGGCGGCGAGCAGCGGCGCGCTCGAGTACGAGCTGATCCCACAGGGCACTCTGGCCGAGGCGATCCGGGCTGGCGGCGCTGGCATCCGTGGTTTCTACACGCCCGTGGGCGCGGGTACCGATCTCGCGGCTGGCCGTGAGCAGCGCGAGATCGACGGTGTGCTCTGCGTCTTTCAACCACCAATCACGGCCGACGTAGCGCTGATCTATGCGACGTGGGGCGACCAGCTCGGCAACCTGCGCTATCGCCGCACCGCACAGAACTTCAATCCGGCGATGGCAAGTGCAGCCACGCTGACGATCGCCGAAGTCGCCGAACTCTGTGAGCCCGGCGGGATCGAGCCAGAGAGCATCCACACCCCCCACCTCTACGTCAATCGCATCGTGCCGAGCACGCTTCGGCTCGCCGACGTGCAGGGAGCCGGCACATGACCGACGCCCGCGATGTCATCGCCGCGCGTGCGGCACAGGAACTCCGAGCCGGCGAAATCGTCAACCTCGGCATCGGTATCCCCAATCGCATCCCTGGCTTTCTCGACCCAGCCGTTGAGGTCTTTCTGCACACCGAGAACGGGCTACTCGGCGTTGGTCATCGCCCCCAGCCCGACGAGTTGGACCTCGAACTGATCGACGCGGGCAAGAAGCCCGTCACGTTGACGGCCGGCGCGGCCCTGTTCGACTCGGCCGCGTCCTTCGCGATGATCCGAGGCGGCCACATCGACACGGTCGTGCTCGGCGCGCTGCAGATCTCGGAGACCGGCGACATCGCCAACTGGATGGTGCCCGGCGGCAAAGCGCTCGGCGTCGGCGGTGCGATGGATCTCGTGGTCGGCGCCAAGCGTGTGATCGTGACCATGACGGCACTGACGCCCGACGGTGAGCCGAAGCTGATCCCCACCTGCACCTTCCCGCTGACGGCCGTCGGCGTCGTCAAGGTCGTCATCACCGAGCACGCCGTATTCCGCTTTGTCGATGGCGAACTGGTGCTGACCGAACTGCTTGATGGTGCGACCGAAGCTGTCGTCGCCGCGGAGACGTCGGCGCGGTACCGCGTCGCGCTCGCCTAAACGCCGGGCGCGATCGTGCGGTCCGTTGCCGACGAGTTTGGCTTGACCCACGCCTCGAGCGTGAAGGCGCTGCCGAGATCGAGCGCCGCATTGTCGGAAACCGTGATCTTCTCGGTGGCCGGCGGCGGTGCGGCTGGGTTCACGTTCGGGGTCGGCAGTGTGAAGAGCCGCGACTGGTTTTCCCCAATCGCAGTGACGGCCTCGGCGCGGTCTGGCGTGGCCACTAAGAAGGCCAAACTTGCCATGCCAAGCAGCGCCAAAAGCAGCGCGGAGCGAAGGGGTCGGACCCCTCGTCTGTCGAGACCTTCGCCCCGTGGATTCGGTTGGCAGGTAACGATCGTCACCATATCCAAAAGTGTAGCGCCGAATCGGTGTAACGAGTGCGTCTTTTTGTTTTAGTTGAGCGAAAAGGAGGCTAGCCTACCGATCACGCACGATCGGCATGGTGCTAGCACCATGCCGTGCATAGATCATTTGGCTCTGCAACTAAAAACAATCGTTTCATATCAATTTGATGGACATTCCGTCACGACGTACTCTGACCAGCGCGTGGAATCAACTAGGCGCCTGTTCGAGCCCACACCAGCTCCCCGGGGGTCAGCCCCCGAACGTCCGCCAGAGCAAGAACACGTTGAGGCCAATGATCAACGCCGCCACAGCGCTCGCAGCAGACAGCGTCACGCGGCTAATCACAAAGCGTCCCATCAGTGACCGGTCGCGACTCGCCAGAATCAGCGGGATTAGCGCGAAGGGAATACCGAAACTGAGGACCACCTGGCTCAGAATCAGGGCTCTCGACGGATTGACACCAATCGCGATCACCGCGATCGCCGGCACCATCGTAATCAGACGTCGCAGAAACAACGGAATCTTGCGATCGATGAAGCCCTCAATGATCACTTGACCCGCCAATGTCCCGACGCTCGACGACGAAATTCCAGAGGCCAACAAAGCCAACGCGAACAAGACCGGCGCGGCCGGCGACAGGTACGTGCCAAGCAGCGCATGGACCTGCTCGAGGTCGACGACATCCGTCATGCCCCGCGAATAGAAGACCGCTGCCGCAACGATCAGCATCGACATGTTGACGGCGCCGGCGATCGCCATCGCGATCACCACGTCGATCCGTTCGAAGCGGATCAGGCGCGCGCGGTCCGTATCACTCCGACCCAACGCACGCGGCTTCGTCAGTGCCGAGTGCAGATAGATCACGTGTGGCATCACCGTCGCGCCGATGATGCCCGCCGCCAAGAGAATGCTCTCCGTGCCATCGAAGCCGGGGATTACGAGCCCCTTCGCAACCGACACGCCACTCGGACCCGCCATCACAACCTGAACGAGAAACCCGACGATGATGATGCCCAAGAGCCCCGTAATGACAGCCTCAAAATGGCGAAACCCGCCGCGCGTCTGCAGCGCCAAGATCGCGAACGAGCCGACGGCTGTGACCAGTGCGGCTGGCAAGAGCGGCAGCCCAAACAACAGGTAGAGCGCCACCGCAGCACCGATAAACTCGGCCAGATCCGTCGCCATCGCCACAAACTCTGCAATCAACCAGAGCCCAATCGTGACGGGTTTCGAGTGGCGCTTGCGACACGCCTCCGGGAGCGACAGGCCCGAGGCGATGCCGAGCTTCGCACTCATCGACTGCACGAGCATGCCCATCAGGTTGGCGGTCAGGATGACCCACAGCAGCATGTAGCCGAAGCCCGAGCCCGCCGCGATATTGGTCGCGAAGTTGCCCGGGTCGACGTAGGCAATCGCCGCCACGAAGGCGGGTCCAAGAAACGGCCACAACTTGCGCAGGCCTCGACGATTGTCCTTCAGCGACTCCTCGGCCGCCGCCAACACGCGCGCCTCGCCCGGCAGGGCGGCAGCAGCGGGATTCTCGAGCGGTTCAGAAAAGTGAGGAGGCACCACATCTGAAGTTTAGGGGCTCCTAGAAATTATTGCTACAACCTGAGCTAGCGATTGCGCAGATCGTCGTCGGTGGGGTGGCCCTCGGCGATGCTCGCCAGCATGGAGACAAGGTTGCCTGTCGCCGCACGCGAACAGTCAACGTCGCTTGCGAGCAAGATGAGACCGAAATGCCCGTCGCCGTCCGCGAAAGATTGAGTCTACAACTTGCGGAAATCTCGGACATTCTTCGTCGCGATAACCCTCCGCGTTTTCCGCCCGCTTTGGATCTGCGATGCATCCGAAGACCCCTGGAGCCGTAACTCGATGACCGCAACCGCATCGAAACTACGATCGCGTAGTCCTCGCGCAATGCTAGGCGCGAGCATTTCGTCGAGAAGCAGCCTCAACCCGTGAGGCGATCCAATCCGGATTGATATGCGGCAAGACCCCGCTCCCCCTCGAGCCGCTCAAGTTCGAGCCGCTCGTCAATTTCTTCTGGATGCGCTCCGTAGTACGCCACACACGCCTCGATCCACTGCTGCGGGACTTCGAGATAGGCCGCGACCTCAGCGGCATCGTTGTTGTTGGCCCTAAGTACTTGGACGACCTCCCACACGTCGAGGCCACAACCCCGCAGCGTCGCTCGACGCCCAGCGGGCCCTGTCGTGAATCGGATCTCGGGGTGTTCGGCCATCCGCAGACCCTCCTCGAGCATCCGCTGGGCCAGAGTGCGCGGAGGCATGCCACCGAGCTTTGCCTGGAACCAGAGACGTTGAAGCGCATCGCCCTGGAGGCGGAGACTAAGCGGATTCGACATGTAACGCATTGTAGCGCAATGCGCTACAGAATGGAAACCGATATCGTGCAGGCATGCGCTCGCTCCGGTACGTCATCGTCGATGTCTTTACGACCACGCCCCTCGAGGGCAACCCGCTCGCGGTCTTTACGGGTGGCGATGGACTTTCCGACGCGACGATGCAGTCGCTTGCGCGCGAAACGAATCTGTCGGAGACGACGTTTCTCCAGCGGGCTGAGGATGGCGGCACCGCCCGACTGCGGATCTTTACCCCGACCGACGAACTCCCGTTTGCCGGCCACCCCGTGCTCGGATCGGCCTGGGTGATCGCCCGCGCCACGCCGATCCACACGATTGGTTTCGAGACCGGCATGGGACTGATCCCCGTCGAGATCGAGCGCGAAGGTGGCACCCTCGTCGGTGCCCGCATGACCCAGCCCGATCCCCTGATCGGCCCCGCCGGCGTCGACGTGGACACCCTCTCCTCGGCCCTCGGCACGCCGCTGGTCGGCGAGCCGATGCGGGCCGCCAACGGCATCTCCCACCTGCTCTGCCCCGTCGCTGACGTCTCGGCGGCCCGCCCCGACCTGCGCGCCCTCGCCGATTACGACGTGGTCACCGTCTACCTGTGGGCCCCGCCCATCGGCGACGAGCTCCGCACGCGGATGTTCTCGCCGCTCGACGGCATCAACGAGGACCCGGCCACGGGCTCCGCGGCCGGGGCGCTCGGCGCGCACCTGCTCGCGAGCGGCGTCGTCAGCCCGGGCCGGATCACGATGGTGCAGGGCGTGGAGATGCTGCGCCCCTCCCGGATCGAGGTCGACCTCGCCCCGGGCGAGCCACCGGTGGTCGGCGGGCAGTGCGCGGTCGTCGCGCGCGGGGAGTTCCAGCTGTGAGCGCGCCGATCCCGCCCGGGCGCAAGACCGTGGCGATCCGCTGGCGCGACCTCGACGGCTTCAACCACGTCAACAACGCCGTCTTCCTCAGCTACCTCGAGGAGGGCCGCGACGCCTGGCTGGCGCAGGCGCTCGGCGAAGGCCAGCCGACCATGAACGAGTTCGTGGTGCGCCACATCGCGATCGACTTCGTCGCGCAGCTGACCCAGGAGGACGGCGCGGTCGAGGTCGTCGTCGAGGTCGAGAAGGTCGGCGGCTCGTCGATCACGCTGCGCGAGACCGTCACCGCCCTGTCCGACGGGCGCATCGCAGCACACGCGACCGGGGTCCTCGTGCACACGAACGCCGAGCACACCGAGTCACGGCAGATCCCGGCCGACCTCAGGGCGCGGCTCGAGGCGTCGATCGACGCCTAGGCCTCAGTCCGGTACGACGACGTAGGCGGCCTCGACCGCGGGGGTGATCCAACGCCTCCCGTCCTCGGCGATCAGCCGGTACGCCGGCAGCAGCACGATCCCGCCATCCGGCCCGTACACGGTCGTCAGCACCCGCTCCGTCGACACGATCACCGCCTTGACCGCGTAGGCGATCGCAGCAGGGCGCCCGTCGACCGTCGGCAACGGGGCGACGTCGGCGAGGCCCGGCTCGACAGCGGGCTGCACGCCGCCCGA
>SYIF01000069.1 GCA_005798855.1 Actinomycetota bacterium
GGCACCAGCGACTCGAGATCGTCTTCGATCACGATATCGTCGATCTCTTCCTCGGCACTCTTAATCGTGACGGGGCGCTCAAACTCGGTGGCAATCAGCTCGATGGCCTCGTCAGTCAGCGACTGCGTGATCGTAACGAACTCGCCAAGGCCCATCATCATCTTGATGATCTCGGCCGTGGAGACACCGAGCTTCTCGGCGTACTCCTTGACGGTCACACCACTCGGCACCGTGACTGGGCCGGTCGGGCGGACGACAACCTTCTCTTCGCGCTCCTCTCCACGACCGCGATCGCCGCCGCGAACATTGCGTTCGCGCGGTCCACGGGCAGCCTGCGAGTCGATGACAACGCGACGCTTCTTGCCCTGCGGCACTCCACGCTGTGGGCGACTGCGACCAAACGGTGCGGCGGTATCGCCCGGAGGCGGAGGCGGCGCAAAACGGCTGCCACCCGTGGCGCGGGCCTGCCGCGGAGCACTATCTGCACGCGGCGCACGCTCTGTGCCACTTTCGGCACTCGTGGTGGGCTTCTTTTCCTTCGGCGGTGCCGGCGGCTCAATCTTGATCGCGTTCGGGTGCGCGGCGGCCGGATCGGGCGCTAGCGGTGCGTCGGCAGTGGCCTTACGCGCGGCAGGCGTGGCAGCAGCCTTCTTCTTGATCGGCGTGTTTTTTGGCTTAGAACCTGCCAGAGCACGCGCTGCGGCTACCTCATCGACCATGTCTCGCTGGATCGGAACGCCCGCCTCAAACAGGACGCGGGCGACCTCATTCGGATCGAGCCCACGCTCACGCGCGATTTCCACAATACGTCGCTTCGCCATCAGCGGATGATCCTACCACTCAGGCGGCTTCTAGCCCCCCGCCACCGCCGCGAGGACGCGCTCTGCAAGGTCGGTTGGGATCTCCAGCGAAGCACGAAGTCGCCGTGGAATCGCTCGCGTGCGCACGGCCTGCTCGACGCATTCTGTGCTGGCACAGAGATACGTGCCCCGTCCGCTTGCCTGGCCGATGACGAGCAGGCCGGCGGCATCAACCGAGAGCCGAACGAGCTGGCTCTGCGGTCGCTGCTGCCCACAGCCGGCGCAGGTTCGCGTCGGCCCCATTGTTGCTGCGCTAGACGGCGTCGCCGTCGATCGTGACGACGTCCTCGGGACCGACGAGGCGCTCGTAGCGCCGCACGACGATACCGTTGATCGAAACACGACCTTCCTTGAGGAAGGCCTTCATTGCGCGCTCGTCATGACCACGAGCCTCGAGGTACTTGGCGATGTTGTCGGCACCCGCGTAGTCCTCGTCGCCCTCCATGGTGAACTCGGTCTCCGACTTGATGTCGATGCGCCAACCGGTCAGCTTGGCTGCCAGGCGCGCATTCTGCCCCTCACGGCCGATCGCCAGCGACAGCTGGTCGTCTGGCACGATCACGGTCGCCTGCATGCTCTCGTCGTCGACGAGTACCTCCTTGACGCGCGCCGGAGCGAGCGCCTTGGCGATAAAGCGGGCGGGCTCATCGTTCCAAGGAATGATGTCGATCTTCTCGCCGCGCAACTCGGAGACGACCATGCGGACGCGGGAACCACGCGGACCGACACAGGCACCGACTGGATCGACACCTTGTACCTTCGACTCGACGGCGATCTTGGCGCGGTAGCCAGCCTCGCGGGCAACCTGACGGATCTCGACGAGACCGTCGGCGATCTCGGGCACCTCGAGCGTGAACATCTCGCGGATCATCTCCTCGGAACGTCGTGAGAGGACGATCTGTGGTCCACGCGTACCGCTGCGGACCTCGATGATGACGGCCTTGATGCGCGCACCGTGCTCGTAGCGCTCGCCAGGAACCTGCTCGGAGCCGGGCAATAGCGCCTCAACACGACCAAGGTCGACGAGGCAGTAACGATTGTCAGCCTGCTGAACGATGCCGGTCACGACGTCGCCCACGCGGTCCTGGTACTCCTCGAACATCATGTCGCGCTCGACCTCGCGGATCCGCTGCAGGATGACCTGCTTGGCGGTCTGCGCGGCGATGCGGCCGAAGTTCTTCGGTGTGGCGTCGTACTGGATGATGTTGTGTGCGGCGAGCGCGTCCCAATCGATAATCGCCTCGGGCTCGTTGTCGATCGGGTCGGGATCGCGATCGGCACGAATGTAGAAGGCAGGGCGCTCACGACGCGGGCGCTCCGGCTCGACCGGCAGTTCGCTCATCTCGGGCGGCAACGGGTACTCGAGCAACCCAAGCGCCTCGAGCTGGTCGTCCGTAGCGTCGATCTGCATCACGCAAAAGTCGCCAGAATCGCGATCGATCACGACACGAGCATGCTTGCCCTTGGCATCGGGCGTCTTGCGATACGCCGCACCAAGCGCCTCTTCAAGCGCCACCAACAGGATCTCAGAGTCGATCGACTTCTGCTGTTCTAGCTCTCGGACAGCTTCGAGAATTTCTTTACTCATAGCGACTTCACCAGCTTCCACATGAGGGTTGACTTCTTAACATCGGCGTACGGCACCTCGAGGCGCTCTCCACCGGTTTCGACCGTGACAGAATCGGGGCCGGCAGCCACGAGCAGGCCTGCAAAAGCGGTTCGTTCGGCAACCGGGACGCGCATCACAAAGGCTGCCTCGCGCCCAATTGATCGTGCATAGTGATCCGGGCACGTCAGAGACCGATCGAGGCCAGGCGACGAAACCTCGAGCGCCCATTCCTCGCGCAACGGCATCAGTGCCCGCGAGATCTCCTCGCAGGTAGCGAGCGAGACGCCGCCTTCGCAATCGACCATGACGCGCAATTGGCCGTGGCCGGCGTCGGCCGTGACATCCCAGAGGTAGATGTCGGGACGGACCTCGGAAATCAGCTGCTCAATGATAGATCGTGGATCTGCTGGATTTTCCATGGCACCTCCTCCAATTGTCTTCGTCCAGAAACGAAAAAACGGGCTCTTGGCCCGTTTCGGCCGAGCGCCTTAGAACCACGCTCGTGCCGAAGGGTACCAGAGGATCGAGGTCTGCGGTTCGCTCTCGCCCTGATACCTAGATCAGGTTTTTACGGAGCGACGTCGAGCACGATCGTGACGGGACCGTCGTTGACAAGCGACACCTGCATGTCTGCCCCAAAGCGTCCAGTTTCAATCGTGACCCCGAATGCCCGCAAGGCGTCTGCGTACTGCTCAACAAGCGGTTCGGCCAACGCAGGGTCGGCGGCACACGAAAACGATGGACGATTGCCCTTGCGTGTGTCAGCAAGCAGCGTGAACTGAGAGACAACCAGGATGCTGCCACCAACATCGACGACCGAGCGATCAGAACGGCCCGCGTCGTCTCGAAAGATCCGCAGGGCGGCTGTCTTGGCAACTGCACGCTCCACCACCCTCGCGTCATCGCCCGCGGCAATGCCCACCAACGCCACGAGGCCTGCGCCGATCGCGCCGACCGCCTCGCCGTCGACCGCCACGCTCGCCTCCGTCACCCGCTGTAGGACCACTCGCATGCGCACGGTGTACCAGACCCGCGTCCTCGTGTCCTCCGGCTCGGGTAGGCTCACTAGGATAGGAAACGGGGTCCTGCCCGCGCCGGCATCTGTGGCGGTCTGGGCGGCTGGCGTGGGAATCACCAAAAGACGCCGGCATTCGTGCCGACCGATGACGGGAGCACCGCGATGAGCGATCTGCCTTTGTACGACGCATATACGAAGTTTCTCAACACTCCTGGTACACCGTTTACGGTGCCCGGCCACAAGCGCAACCCGCTGCTCAGCGACGCCTTGCTGGCGCTCGACCTGCCGCTGTACGGTGCCGTCGAGAACCTCAGTGGCACGACTGGTCGTCTCCAGCGCGCCGAACGTCTGGCGGGCGAGTTGTGGGGTGCCAATTGGGCCGGCTTCTCCGTTCAGGGCTCATCGCACGGCAATATGGCGATCGCCATGACAATCGGCAAGCCGCGCGACAAGGTGATTGTCACACGCACGCTGCACAAGTCGCTCTTCTTCGGCCTCGTGCTGTCCGGCCTCGTGCCCGTCTGGGTGAAGCCCGACATCGATGCCAAGACCGGTCTGACCGCTGGCACACCCGTCGAGCGCATTGCGCAGGCGCTGCGTGAGCATCCCGACGCCAAGGCAGTGATGCTCGTCGAGCCGAGTTATGTCGGCGGCGTCTCGGATGTCGCAGCGATTGCCAAGCTCGTCCACGCCCACGGCATTCCGTTGACGGTCGATGCCGCCTGGGGTGCTCACCTCGGCTTTCATCCCGACCTACCACCGCACGCGTTGCAGGCAGGTGCAGACGTGCTGGTGACGAGCGTACACAAGCACATCACTGGTTTTACGCAGTCCTCGCTGGTGCTTGCTCAGTCCGAGCGGATTGACCTTGAGCGCCTCGAGCCGGCCTTCGAAGGTCTTCATACGACGAGCCCCTCGGGCGGCATCATGGCCAGCATCGATCGCGCCCGCGCACTGCTCGACGAGCGGGGCGAGGAGTTGCTTGGCAATGCGATCCGTCTGGCCACAGAGGCCCGCGTGCGCTTCCGCGAAGTTCCGGGCCTCGGTGTGGTTGGCGAAGAGATCGCTGATCGCTCGCCCGCGCTGCTGATGCACGACCCGACGAAGATCGTGCTGACGTTGGTCGGTACGGGTGCCGATGGCCAGGCCGTGTCGACGGTGCTCGAAGAGTGCGGCGTGACGCTCGAGTTCGCCGACCGCGACACCTTCTGCCCGGTGATCACCCTCGCCGATACGGACGAGACAGTCAATCGCATGGTCGACGAGATCATCCGCGCGATCGAAGAGCACCGGGGCACGCCGCGCCCGATCGTGCCGCTGACGGCTTGGACGATTGATCCCAATACCGCGATGTCACCGCGCGACGCGTTCTTCGCCGACCACGAGCGCGTCTCCGCAGCCGAAGCCGTTGGTCGGATCGCGGCCGAGACTGCGGCTCCCTACCCGCCGGGCATCCCGGCACTCGCGCCAGGCGAGCGCATCCATGGCACCGTGCTCGCAGCGCTGCAGGCCGAGGCGGCAAGCGGGACGCGGATCGCCTACTGCGGCGACTCGCAGCTTCAGACCGTCCTCGTCGTCAAGGAGTAGCCAGCACGACAGAGGCCCCCGTTCCGGTCGGAACGAGGGCCTCGTCGTACAGTCATCGAGGACAATTGTCCTCGTGCGTTTTACGTAATCTTGGCGACGTTAAACGAGCCCTTCAGGAAAACAATCTTCTCTGCCGTGAACTCGGGCTCGTAGGTCGCGGCGTTGAACTTGATCTTGCCACGGAACTGCGACTTGATCGAGCCGGGCGAGTTATCCGCGGCATCATCCAACTCCTTGCACGACACGCGGTCCGGAATCTTGTCCGCGTCCGCTGTGTCGGCAAAGCACTTGGTTTTAGCCGTCGTCTGAATCACGAAGGACTCACCCACGAGCTGGTCGTTGAGGTAGGCCACCGTGGCTTTCTTGACTCCACTCACGACCTTCTCAAAGGTGACGTCGAGACTGCCATTCTTGTCTCCAGCGCCCTCAGTTGAGATGTTGATGACCATGTATTTGTTCTGCATTTCCTTCTTGATGTCGGCCGACGGTGGCGTGTCGAACCCGCCCATTTCGCCTTCTTGACCACCCATCGTATCGGTGCGGCACGGCTTAGAAATCGAAGGCTTTTGGCCCTCCTCGCAATCGGGCATATCGAACCTGCACGGCGCCGTTGGCGTTGGCATCACACCAGGATCGCACGCCTCGAGATTGCCGTAGTCGAAACCACCGCCGCCTTGCTGGCCGCCTTGCTGGCCGCCTTGCTGGCCGCCTTGCTGGCCGCCTTGCTGGCCGCCTTGCTGGCCGCCTTGCTGGCCGCCTTGCTGAGTCGGCACGCAAGGCGCTTGAGACGTTGGCTGTTGCCCGGCAGCACAATTCGGAATATTTGTCGGCATGCAGGGGGCTCCCGGCGTTGGCGTGACCCCGGCAGCACAATCAGGCAGGTTTGGCAGCAGGCAGGGGACCGCCGTCGTTGGCTGCTGCCCGGTAGCACAGGGGACCATCTGATTTTGCTGTCGGACCGTGGGATCGAGCGTCCGCGCCCCGCCGATGTTCGCCGCTGCCAGCAGAATGACTGCTGTCATCGCGACAAGCAGCACCGATCGAAAGATTTTTTGCATCAGGAACGCCTCCAAAGAAAATGGTTGACTCAATGTAACGCAAACCTCGCCACGTTGCAAACGAAACAATCGTCGGCACACAACGTGATCGTGGGTCGATGCTCTACGTCCAATCAACCGCATTGCGCGGTGTCCGGTCAACCGAAAACGAGAACACATCGGGGCGGTTGTAATGGCCCACTGCATCAAAGTGCTGAAACTCTCCGCTCAAGTGTCCAAGGTCGAGCTCGGCGTGAAGAATCTCCTCGCCCGAGCCTGCCGGACCGACGACCCATTCGCCATCGGGACCAATCACACCCGAGCCGCCCGACAGCAGCAGTCCATCGTTCGCGACCTGGCTGTTCCACGTGCCGAGCAGCGTCTGCTCCTTGAGCTCCTTAGGAATCTCTTCGATCGACAACGACGAGCCCGCCGCAATCACGTAGCAGCGCCCCTCGAAGGCGTAGTGGCGGCTCGCGAGCATGGCGTTCGGACCGACATCGGGCCAGACAGCGATGTGGATCTGCTCGCGCAGGCCGTGCATCGCCATGCGCGTGAGGGGCATCCAGTGCTCCCAGCAGATCAGCCCGCCAACCCGGCCGAGTTCGGTGTCGTAGACGTTGAGTGTGCTGCCGTCGCCACGACCCCAAATCATGCGCTCCGCATGCGTGGGCATCAGCTTGCGATGACAGCCGAGCACGCTGCCGTCGGCGCCGATCGAGAGCAGGCTGTTGAAGAGCGTCCCGCCGGACAGGAGATCGCGTTCTTGGATGCCGAGGTGCAGTTGCACCTGCAACTCGCGGGCCAACGCGCCGAGCCTTTCTGAGGCCGGCCCAGGCACCTCAATCGCGTTGTCGAGCATGCGCGCATACGCATTTTTCTGCAGCTCGCCGTCCCAGGGCGCCTGGCCATACATCCAGACCGGATAGCCCGGAATCCACGTCTCAGGAAAGACCACCATCTGTGCACCAGCCGCAGCCGCAGCGCTTGCCAGCCGCTCTACCTCGGCGAGACAGCCGTCGAGATCGAGCATCTTCGGAGCGGCTTGGGCGATCGCAACGTGCACGGTTCCTGTCTGCATGGCCCTGTTGTAGCAGGAATCGCGAAACGAGCCACGTGCAACAGATCGGTAGGTACCTATGGAATGATCGCCTTCACCCGTACCCCCGAGGAGCGCGCCCGTGCCCGCAGCAGCAGAGATCGAGATCGTCGGCCCCATTCCCGCAATGGCGGCGGGTGTGCTGACGGACGCTGCTCTCGACCTCGCTGCACGGCTTCAACGCGAACTCGGCGCTCGCCGCAACGAACTGCTCGCGGCACGCGCCGCCCGCCAGCTCCTGCTCGACGCCGGCGGCCTGCTCGACTTCCTCCCCGAGACCGAAGAAATCCGCACAGGCGACTGGCACGTCGCAGCGGCACCCCCTGCGCTGCAGGATCGTCGTGTCGAGATCACCGGCCCAGCCGAGCCGAAGATGATGATCAATGCCTTCAACTCGGGCGCTCGTGTGTTTATGTGCGACCTCGAAGATGCGCTGTCGCCGACGTGGCACAACGTGCTGGCCGGCCAGGTCGCTCTGAGCGAGGCAATCCGTCGCGAGCTCGATTTCACCAGCCCTGAGGGCAAGCACTACCGCCTCAACGACGAGATCGCGACGCTGATCGTGCGCCCTCGTGGTTGGCATCTCGAAGAGCGTCACCTACTGATCGACGGCACACCGATCGCGGCTGGCCTATTTGATTTGGCGGTCTACATGACCCACAACGCCCGGGAGTTGCTGGCACGCGGTCTGGGTCCGTACCTCTACTTGCCGAAGCTCGAATCGCACCTTGAGGCCCGTCTTTGGAACGATGCCTTCGTGATTGCCCAGGAGGCAGTCGGCGTCCCGCAGGGCTCGATCCGCGCCACGGTGCTGATCGAGACGCTCCCCGCAGCGTTCGAGATGGA
>SYIF01000070.1 GCA_005798855.1 Actinomycetota bacterium
AATCGACGACGACAGGAACGTTGTGGGAGGCCTCGATGACTTCGCGTTGGAAGTCGGCCTCGGTGACATCAACAGCCATGCCCTCATGGTAGGCGAGATGCGGCTTTCCCTGTCCGCTTTGGCATCGCAATGGTTGTGTGATTCGCGATACCCGTCCGATCCCGTACCCTGACCGCGTGGTCAGTACCCGCGCAGCTATTCGCCGCCTGAGCGTTGCGCGTGCGATCTCGGTGACGGGGTCGCAGGTCGCGATGATCGCGTTGACGTTCCATGTTTACGAGCTGACGAACTCGGCTGTCTGGGTTTCGGCGGTCTTTCTTGCCACGTTCGCGGCGATGGGAATCCTGACGCCGATCGGTGGTTGGCTGGGTGATTCCTTCGATCGACGCAAGGTGATGATCATCTCCGACATTGGCGCAGCTGTCTTTTTTGCCGGGCTCGTCTTTGCGAACGAGCCGTGGATGCTGATTGCCTTGGCGTTCCTGGCGACGGCTGCAGAGATGCCGTTCTTGCCAGCCTCGCAGGCAGCGATTCCGAACTTGGCGGCGGATGAGGATCTCGCCTGGGCCAACGGGCTTGTCTCGCAGGCCTTTGCCCTTGGGATCACTATCGGTCCACTGATCGGTGGCGTGTTGGTCGGCGGTGTTGGTGCTGGTACGGCGTTTGGCATCAACGCCTTCTCATTCTTGGTGTCTGCTGTGCTCGTGTGGAGCGTGAAGGGCCGCTTCCAAGAGAAGCGTGCGGTTGGTGCCGAGCGGCCGCCAAAGGTGCGCTTTACCGAGGGCCTGCGGATTGTTTGGCAGATCCGCCTACTGCGGTTGGTCGTGTTGGCCGAGGTGGTCGCGTACAGCGTCGTTGGTTGGGCGATGGTGGCGGATGCACCACTGGCGAAGCTCTTCGATGTTGGTGCGATTGGCTTTGCGGCGCTGATCTCCTGTTGGGGAGTGGGCATGCTGCTCGGCTCGTGGGGCATCGGACGGTGGCTCGGCGAGCGGCGGATCGAGGCGAAGATTCTGCTGATTGGCATGCTGGTTGATGGCGTGATGATTGCCTTCATGGGCCTTAGTCCCTGGTTTGTGCCAATCCTGATTGTCAGTGTGATTGGCGGCGCCGCCTCGGGGTGTGTCAACGTCTCGCGCCAGACGCTGCTGCAGCGATCCGTGCCCGATCATTCGCGTTCGCGCGTGTTTGCGGTGGCCGAGGTGACGGCAACCGTTTCGTTCACGCTGGGTTTGGCGATCGCGGGTCCTGCGATCGAGTTGATCGGTGTGCGCCCGTCCTACGTCCTCTCGGGCGTGGTCTTCGCCTTGGGCGCCTTGATCTTGATCCCCGTCCTGCGGCGCCCGGTGATCCAGTCACCGTCGCCATGACATGACGGACATGACAAGTGCGCACTTGTCATGTCCGCGCGTCAAAGACCACGCACCACTTGCGCCAAACACAACAGATGTGCGACTATTCGCACATCTGTTGTGCTGAGGAAAGAGGGGTTGCTGATGTCTGTAACGCCAAGTGATATTCAAGAGGAGCTCGTTGCGCTTGCGCGCTCGTTTGCGGAGAAGGAGATTCGGCCTTTCGCTGCGCACTACGACGAGACGGAGGAGACGCCGTGGGAGCCGTTTAATAAGGCCTCTGAGCTTGGTCTCACCTCGTACGACCTGCCGGAAGAATTTGGTGGCGGCGGCATCACCGACCTCTCGACCGCCTGCCTGATCCATGAGGAGCTGACGTACGGCGACGCGCCGATCGGCAATTTTATTGGCTCGGCTTCGTTCTTTGCGGGTGTCATTGTCGAGCTCGGCACCGAGGCGCAGAAGGTGCGTTGGGTACCGCCGCTCTGCGGTCCGAAGCCCAAGCTGGGCGCGCTCGCGACGACCGAGCCCGAGGCGGGCTCCGATGCCAGCGCAATTACGACGCACGCCAAGCCCGTTGAAGGCGGATACCTGCTGAATGGCTCGAAGACCTGGATCTCGAACGCCGGCGTGGCTGAGTACTACCTCGTCTTCGCAACCGTCGCCCCGGGCACGCGTTCGAAGGGCATCACGGCGTTCGTCGTCGAGGCCGGCGACGAAGGCTTTAGCGTCGGCAACAAGCTACACAAGCTCGGCCAGCGCTGCATTCCGACGCACGAGATCTTCTTCCAGGACGTCTTTCTGCCTGAGGATCGTCGTATCGGCGGCGAGGGTAAGGGCTTTAGTGGCCTGATGAAGAAGTTCGATGAGTCGCGCGTGCTGCTGGCGGCGGGCGAGGTTGGCATGGGACGCGCATCACTCGACTATGCCGTTGAGTACGCCAAGGAGCGCAAGGCGTTCGGCTCGGCGATCCACACCAATCAGGCCGTCTCGTTTCGGCTCGTCGATGCGCGGATGAAGATCGACCAGGCGCGGCTGATGGCCCACCACGCGGCGGCGCTGGCCGACGCGGGCAAGCCGTTTAGCGCCGAGGCCGCGATGGCCAAGCTGGCTGCCTCCGAGGCCTGCTGGTTCTCTGCCTGGGCCTGCTGCCAGACGCTTGGCGGCTACGCCTACTCGCGCGAGTATCCAGCCGAGAAGTGGCTGCGCGACGCCAAGCTCGAAGAGCTCTGGGAGGGGACGTCGGACATCATGCGTCTGGTCATCTCCCGCGACATGTTCCCCCGCGTTTAGGTCGAAGGAGACCACGATGGACCTCTCTCTCAATGCCCGTGAACTCGATATTCAGCGGCGTTCGCGCAAGCTCTGTGATGACGTGTTGCTGCCGCTCGAGATCCCTTGCGACGAACAGGACGGCCTGTCGCCCGCCGAGTTGAAGGACGCCTATCAGGCGATCATCGACGCCAAGCTCAACGCCGTCAACATGCGCGAGGAGTGGGGTGGTCAGGGCCTCTCGCTGTTCGAGCAGGTGTTGTCGCAAGAGCAGCTCGGCCGCTCGACGAATGCCCTCTGGGACATTGTCTGGCGCCCTGCCAACGTGCTCAAGTACTGCACGCCAGAGCAGCGCGAGCGCTTCCTGATTCCCGAGATCGCCGGCAAGCGCCGCTCGTGTTATGCGATCACGGAGGAGAACGCCGGCTCGGATCCGTCCGTCCTCGCCACCAAGGCCGTCCGCAAGGCCGACGGCTTTGTTCTCAACGGCGAGAAGTGGTACGTGACGGTTGGGGACGTCGCTGATTATCAGATCGTGGTAGCCGATGTCCCGCGCGAGGGCCCTGTCTCGCTCTTGATCGACCGCGACCAGGACGGGGTCGAGGAGTACCGCCGTCCCCGCTACATGCACCACTTCGTCTACGAGCATCCGATCTTTCGCTACCACGACGTCGAGGTGAGCGCCGATCGCGTGCTGGGCGAGGTCGGCGAGGGCTACAACCTCACCAAGGAGTGGTTTATGGAGGAGCGCCTGATGATTGCGGCGCGCTGCCTTGGTGGAGCCGAGCGCTGCCTCGAAGACGCCTTTGGCTATGCCGTCGAGCGCGAGCAGTTTGGCGAGCGCATTATCGAGTTCCAGGGCGTCTCGTTTCCGCTGGCGGAGGCCGTCTCGGACCTCGCAGCCGCCCGCGCCTTCACCTATCAGGTGGCGTGGGAAGTTACGCAAGGCACGCTCGACCCGAAGACGTTGCACGCGAAGGCGGCCTCGATCAAGTTGTTCGCGTCGGAGATGGCCAATCGTGTCGTCGACTCGTGCGTCCAGGTCTTGGGCGGGCGTGGCTACATGCGCGAGAACGCCGTTGAGCGGTTCTACCGCGACCTCCGTGTCGATCGCATCTGGGAAGGCACGAGCGAGATCCAGAAGGTCGTGCTCGTCAACGAGATGCGCAAGCGCGGCACGAGCCCTGTCGCCGCGTGGCCGAAGCAGGCCTGAGTCCGGATGCCCCGACTCTCGGTCGAGGAGCTACGGCGCGGCGAGATCATCAATGCCGCGATCCTCGTGATCGCGCGCGATGGCTATGAGGCAACGACGATGCGTGGGCTCGCGGCCGAGCTGCAGGTTTCGACCGGGACGATCACGCACTGGTTTGCGACGAAAGACCAAGTCTTGGGGGCCGCGTTGCAGGAGGCAGCCGAGCGTGTGGTGCGGCGCATCGATGCCGCCGTGGACGGCATCGACGACCCCTTGGAGGTGCTGATTCGGCTTGGCGAGGCGAACGTTCCGGATACACCTGAGGCAATCGCCGAGCAACGCGTCTGGACGGAGTTGGAGGCGCGTGCGGCCCGGACTCCGGCACTCGCCGAGCGCTACGCATCGCTCTACGACGGGTGGCGGCGTCGCATTGAGCGTGTCGTCAAAGACCTCCAACGGGACGCGACCTTTGGGCCGATCGATGTTGGCCTTTGGGCACTAACGTATGCCACGCTGATTGACGGTCTTGCGCTTCACGTGCTGCTCCATCCGGGTGCGGTGGCGCCTGAGGAGATGCGTGCCGTGCTCCGCGAGTACGTGCGCACGACCTTGGTGCGACCGTAGACCGGTCGCCAGCGTGAGAATTCGGCGTTAAGGCCGATAGGCGTCGGCGAATTGGCGTGCGGTGCGCGCCGAGAGGCCGTGGCCTTGGACGGCGAAGCGCATGGCATCGTCGTCGAGCGTGGCCGGAACGTCGCCGAGACGATCGCGTACGAGGCGCTGGCAGATCGCCAGATAAGCCTCGCGATCTTGGCGCTCGAAGCGAATACGTCGTCCAAAGCGTGCAGCCAATGCGGCCTTCTCGCCCACCGTCTCGGCTGCATCGACATCGTCGGAGCGCTCGGAGTGCGAGGAGTGCATCAGGTTGAGGCGATTCGAGGTGGCCCAGACGACGACGTTGCTGGGACGCTGCGCGACGCCACCGTCCAGCGTGGCGCGCAGTGCGCGGTCGAGGCGGTCGACATCGTCCACGACGAGATCGTCGAGAAAGAGGATCGTCTTTGGGCCCTCACCGCGCAAGGCCAGCAGGGCGTCTTCGAGCGAGTTGAGCTGGTCGCGCTCGACCTGGATCAGGCGCACGCCACTGTCGGCAAAGGCGGCAGCGCAGGCGCGCACGGCTGCCGACTTGCCGGTACCCGGTAGCCCGTAGAGCAGCGCATCGTTGGCGGGCTGGCCGGCGGCGAAGGCTGCGAGATCCTCGAGCAGCGGGGCGCGTTCGTCCTCATAACCGACGAGATCGTCGAGCGTAATCGTGTCGGGGTCGGCGATGCCAACCAGCTCGCCGTCGAACCAGCGCAGGACGCGGTGCGTGGCCAATTCGCCAATGCCCTCGCCAGCATGGAAGGCGACTAGCGACTCGGCGTGTCGGCCCCAATCGCCCGCAGCAACCAGCGCCTGCAGCAGTGAATTGGCAGCGGGGGGAGTGGCGGTTGGGTGCTCGAGACCACGCTGCACGCTGAGGGCACCATCGAGACCGTGGCGCGCCAGAATGCGAGCAGCGTCGCCATGGGCGAGTACGCCGAGGCGTTCCAGTTCGGTGCGAGCAATGCCAACCCGTGAATCGGCCGCAGTCAGGCCTCGCCGAGCGGCAACGGCGAAGGGTCCCTCAGACTCCAGCACGGCACGGGCGAGTGCCTCGGCAAACGACACCTCAAGGGCGAGTGCGGCACGCGCCGTCTCGGCGGCGAGCAGCTCGTCGTCTGGCTGCGTCGCGAGGTCGAGCAGCGCGCCGACGAGCGCGTCGTCGTGCAGGTCGGCATAGGCGACGAGCGGTGTAATCACGGGCGTTCGTGCTGGGCCGGGCGACCTGCGCGCCGGAGTGCCATGCCATTGAGCCCCTCAAGGAGCGTCCGGTGGCCTGCCATCGCGGTAATCGCGGCGTGGTCGTACGGGGGCGAGACCTCAACGAGGTCGAAGGCCACCACGTCAAGCTCGCTCGTCACGGTCCGGACCGCTCGCAGCAGCTCGCGGGTCGTCAGGCCACCGGGCTCGGGCGTGCCGGTGCCCGGCGCCTAGGCGGGGTCGAGCACATCGATGTCGACGGTCAAATACGTCTTCGGCGCGGCCTGACGGGCAACGTCAATCGCCTCGCGCACGACGTCGGCAATTCCGCGATCGATCACCTCATCCATCGTCGCCCACTGCATGCCCTGCTCGCGCATCCACTGAAACAGCTTGGGGCCCGGCCACGTCCCGCGTAGGCCAATCTGGAAAATGTTCGTGCCCTTCAGCTGTCCACGCTCGATCGCCGCGCGAAACGGCGTGCCGTGCGGCGGCTCGCCATCCTCGGCCTCGCCCGTGTCGGCGTGCGTGTCGAAATGGATGACGGAATAGCCATCGGCGCCGAACTGTCCATGCATGGCGGCGAGCATGGCGTGCGAGAGCGAGTGGTCGCCACCGATCACGACGGGGACGGTGTCGGTCGCGAGTGCGGCGCCAGCGGCTTCGGTCAAGAGCGCGTGCGAGCGGGGCAGATCGCTGGCGATCACATCGATATCGCCCCAGTCGACGATGCTCAGTTCTTTCAGCGGGTCGATGCCCGCGTGCATGCTCGGTCGATCGCCCGTGACATTGATGTCTTCGGCGGTGCGAACCGCCTGTGGCCCAAAGCGCGTGCCCGGGCGATACGAGACGCCCTCATCGAACGGGGCACCGATCACGACCGCGTCGGCTGCCGCCACATCGGCACGCGACGTCACGAGCGGCACGCCGCAGAACGTACGAACGACGCCGTAGAACGCGTGGTACGAACCGTGGACCGGGTCGCGCGGCGCGTCGCTCACTGCTCCGTGATCTCCCAGTCGTTCTGGACCTCAGCGGTCGTCGAGGCCGAGATGAAGCAGTCGCGCTCGGCCTTGCCGATCAACTCGGTGGCCTTGGCTGCTTGGCCGGCGGCGACAACGACATGCGGGCGCTGGTGCACATGGACAAAGGCGTAGCGCCCATCCTCCACGCGGCGCATCACGGTGCCACCGATCTCCGACGAATACGCGAGCACCTCGAGCCCTTTGTGCTCAGCGTGGGCGAGAAATGAGATCATCGTGCACGAAGCGAGGCTGCCAAGAAACAGGTGCTCTGGGCTCCAGCGATCCTCGTCGCCCATTGGAAAATCGGAAGGTGGACCCGACAGGATCGTCGGGCGACCTGCGGCGGACAACGAGGAGGCACGGCGGCCATCCCATGTGACGCCAACGTCGTATTGGAAGCTTTTTTGATTAGGCACACCCTCATAGTAACGACTTGGCGGTGATCGTCGCCAAGGAATGGCGACCATGCCATGCTTTCTACACGCGGGGAACCTTCGCCGCACCGAAGGGACTCCAATAAGATCCCGCTCGAATCGCCCTATTTGAGGAGACTGATCGTGGACGACGACAACGCAACTGCACCAGAGACCGACGCCGAGACACCGGCTGCCGTCGAGGTAGAGGTCGAAGCCGTCGCCGAGGCCGACGCCGACCCGGCTGCTGAGGCCGAAGCCGAAGCAGAGGCCGTTGACGAGCCCGCCGCCGAGGCAGAGGCTGACGCCGCACCGGTTGCCGCTGCTGCCGTTGTCGAAGACATCTCGGAAGAAGATTTTGCCGGCGAGGCCGCTGAGGTCTACGAAGCAGAGCCCGTCGCCGTTGCTGTCGCAGAAGGTCCGAGCGTCGCCCGCGTCTACATCTGCAAGCACGGTCATCGCACCGTTTCGCTCTGGTCGGTCCCCGAGACGTGCCTTCGTCGCGTCAAGGGTCATGTCTGCGGCGAGGCCGTCGTGCCGTTGGCCGATGCTCCGGCAGACGCCAAGGAAAAGATGCTCAACCCGCTGAAAGCCTCCAAGAAGGCCGCCAAGAAGTCCTAATGGCTGCGCAAGAGTCGACCAACCCCCGTTCGTTCAAGTGGACGGAGCCGCTGTCCGACGACGAGGCCTCGCGCATTGTCTTCTCGCAACCCGGCGAGAAGATCGATGATGGCGATTGGTACATCGACGCGACGAGCCCGAATCGCGGTCCCGTGCTCGCGCTCGAAGGCGAGTTCGTGCCGATGCAAGGCGTCTACGCTCGCCGCTCGAAGAATGGCGAAGAGCTCTGGGCGCGACTGACGCTCGCCGCCTCCGGCAAGCTCTAAGACGATCTCGCGCTATAGCGTTCGGCGTAGTCCGTCGACGTAGCGTCTCGTCTTCGGCTGCTCCTGATCGGCGTGCGATAGCCTAGGGACTGTCGCAAAGCGGACGGAGCTTCCCCACCATGAGCACGGAAATCACTTCCACACCAAGTGCCGTCGCAACGGACGCTGTCGTTGTCGCCACGGATCTCACGAAGATTTACGGCGAAGGCGATTCTGAGGTACGGGCACTCGACGGTGTCTCCGTCTCCTTCCCCAAGGGCCAGGTGGCCGCTGTAATGGGGCCGGCCGGCTCCGGCAAGTCCACGCTGATGCACATTCTCGCGGGACTCGATCAGCCAACGTCGGGCAGCGTCCTCGTGGATGGCACCGAGCTCGCCGGCCTCAACGATCAGAAGCTGACGCTGCTGCGCCGCGACAAGATCGGTTTCGTCTTCCAGTTCTTCAACCTGCTGCCGATGCTGACCGCCAAGGAAAACATCGAACTGCCAATGAAGATCGCTGGCTCGACGCCCGACCCTGAATGGCAGGCCACGCTCGTCGAGGCCACGGGCCTCGGTACGCGCATGACGCACAAGCCGGCCGAGCTATCTGGCGGCCAGCAGCAGCGTGTCGCCGTTGCGCGCGCACTGCTCTCCAAGCCCGCCGTCATCTTCGGCGACGAGCCGACCGGCACTCTCGATTCCAAGACCAGCAGCGAAGTGCTCGCTCTCTTGCGTCGCGCTGTCGACGAGTTCGGCCAGACGGTTATCATGGTCACCCACGATGCGAGCGCGGCGGCAATCGCCGATCGCACGCTCTTTCTTCGCGACGGCAAGATCGTGCGCGATGCGGGCCATCTGTCGGCTGGCGAGATTCTCGACACGATCAAGACGCTGGAGTAGTCGTGATCGCTCTCGTCCTGCGAGGACTCAGCACGCGCAAGTTGCGGTCGGCTCTGACGGCGATCGCGATTCTGCTCGGCGTCACGATGATCTCCGGCACGCTCGTACTGACAGACCAGATCGATCGTGCATTTGTGCAGATCTTCCAGCAAGGCAACTCGAAGATCAACGTGGTCGTCAAGCAGAAGCCACCGTTCAAGGACCCCCAGACCGAGGTCTTTCTCAATGCCGATCTCGTCACAGCCGTGCGGGCTGCCGACGGTGTGCGACTTGCCGAGCCGTTTATCCAAGTCCAGGGCTATGTGATCGTTGACGGTGAGCCCATGGATCAGACGGGTGGCGCGCCGAGTTTTGTGTTCTCCAGCGTGTCCGAGGAACTCAACCCGTATTCGCCGATCGAGGGGCGTCTGCCGACGGCCAGCGGAGAGATCGCGATCGCCAAGGAGATCGCGACGAAATCCAAGGCGAAGGTGGGCCAGGCCGTCACGCTCGCCACGCAGGACGGCATCAAGCCCGTCAAGATCGTCGGCATCGTGCAGTACGGCGACGGGACGACGTCGCTCGGCGGCTCCACGACCGTGCTGGCACCGCTGATTGACGTCCAAAACTGGTGGTCGTTGCAAGGCAAGGCGAGCTACATCTACGCCAAAGCCAAGGACGGCGTCTCCGACGAGCAGTTGAAGGCCAACGTGCGCGCCGCGCTGCCGCAGACGGACGTCATCGTCCAGACCGGCAAGGAAGACGCCGACGAACAGGCCAGCGTGCTCAACGACCTGATCGGCAAGATCATTCGCTACGCCTTGCTCGCCTTTGCGGGCGTCGCTGTGCTGGTCGGCGCGTTCATCATCTACAACACGTTCTCGATTACGGTCGCCCAGCGCACGCGCGAATTCGCGATGCTGCGCACGATTGGCGCCTCGCGTCGGCAGATCCTGGGTACCGTGGTGGGTGAGGCGTTCATCATCGGTTCCGTCGCCTCGATCATCGGCATTGGGCTTGGGATGGTCTTTGCCTGGGGACTCAACAAGCTGTTTGGTGCGATTGGATTTGGCCTGCCGGCCACGGGGCTGATCCTGTCGTGGCAGACGGTTGTCGTCGCGCTCGCTGTTGGTGTTGGGATCACCGTGCTGGCCTCGATTTTTCCTGCGCTGCGGGCGACCAAGATTGCGCCGATTGCGGCGCTCCGCGAAGGAGCCACGCTGCCGGTTGGGCGTTTCCAGAAGCTGACACCTGCGCTCGCGATCGTGATTGCCGTGCTCGGTGCGGCCGGCATGGTCTTCGGTCTGATCAGCGAAGCCGATACGACGAGCCGACTCTTGACGCTCGCGGGTGGCGCGATCCTCATCTTCGTCGCCGTTGCGATGTTGGCGCGCTTCATCGTCCGCCCAGTCGTCGGCGTGCTCTCAGTCCCAATCACGAAGGTCGCTGGTGGCGTCGGAAAGCTCGCCTCCGAGAATGCGGTGCGCAACCCCGCCCGCACAGCGGTCACCGCTGCAGCCCTGATGATCGGTATCGGCCTCGTCGTGTTCGTGACGATCTTCGTCGGTGGTCTCCGAGAATCGTTTACTGGCGCGATTGATAACTCGTTGAAGAGCGACGTCACCGTCACGGCTCGCGGTTTTGGTGGCTCGCTTCCTGCGGGTGTGCTCGACGCCGTCAAGGCCGTGCCTGGCGTCGAGACTGCTTCGCCGGTTGGCGGCACCGCCGCGCAGGTCGACGGGCAGACTTTCGCCCTGATTGGCGTCGACCTTACGACGATCACGGACGTCTACGCCTTTGATTGGAACGACGGCTCGGACGAGGCTGTTCAGAGCCTGGGCTCAGACACGGCGCTCGTCGAAGAAGCCATTGCGACCACGTTAAAACTCGCAACGGGAGATAGCTTCAAGATCCAGACAATCAGCGGAAAGAGTGCAACATTTACCGTCGCGGGCACCTATACCGATCCCACGATTCTGAATGGCTTCGTCGTCGACCAGGCTGCGCTCAAACCACTCCTGCAGTCGAACGCGACCGGTCTCAATACCGTGTTTGTTACCGAGACGCCGGGCTCTAACCCCGACACGGTGCAGGCAGCCCTCGACGAGGCACTCAAGGGCTATCCCACGGCACAGGTGCAGTCGAATGCGCAGCAGAAGGATCAGGTCGCCTCGAGCGTCAACACGATCCTCGTCATCTTCTACGCCCTACTCGCGCTCAGCGTCATGATCTCCCTGTTTGGCATCGTCAACACGCTCGTGCTCTCGATCTTCGAGCGCACCCGCGAGATTGGCATGCTGCGCTCGGTCGGTACGACGCGTCGACAGTTGCGCGCGATGATCCGCTGGGAGGCCGTCATCACCTCGATCATCGGCGGTGTCTTGGGCGTCCTGCTGGGCATCATGTTCGGCTGGGCTGTCTGCAAGGGCCTCGAGAGTGAGGGCCTCTCCTTCGTCTTCCCAACGGTGCAGATCGTGATCTTCCTCGTGCTCTCGATCGTCGCGGGCATCGTTGCGGCAATTCTGCCGGCGCGGCGCGCTGCCAAGCTCGATGTGCTCGAGGCGCTGCAGTACGAGTAGGTGTCGATGCCCGATGATGTCGGGCATGGCGCGTCGGGTCTCTCCACAGCGGTTTGGGCGCGTTTTGACGCGTGCCGGTGACCGATGCTGATCGCCCTGCTGTGGGTCGGCTCGTTCGCGGTCGGCCTTGCGTGGCAATGGCGATCGCCACAGTCGGCCGCGCCATGGAACAAACGGATCTTCAACTTCTACTTCCACTTCTTCGCGCCGGTCGTCGTGCTGTTTGCCTACAGCGTCGTGCCGGCCGATCTGACGACGCTGCTCGCCCTTGGTGCCGTCATCTTCGCGTCGTATGTCGTGCTCGGACTTGGGTTGCTCTACGCGCGCAGCGTGGCGCGCGATCGTGGCGAGCAGGGCGTCTTGGCGCTCGGGGCCGGGTTTACCAACACGGTCACGCTCGGCTACCCCGTCATCAACGCGGTCTTCGGCCCGGCGGGACTCGCGCTCCAGGTGTTGTTCGCACAGTTTATGTATCTGATCCCGATCGTCTCTGTCTCCACGACGATTGCGGCGCATTACGGCAATGGCTCGCGGCCGCGCACGTGGCAGGGCATTGCGCGACAAATCGTCAACGTGCCCCTCATCTTCGCCATCATCGCCGTCATCATTCGCGTCGCGGGCTTCGACATCGTGCCGTACGTGGAGCGCCCGACAGACTGGGTCGTCTTCCTAATGGGTCCGGTCGGCTTTCTCGAACTTGGCCTCGCCTTGCCACTCGAGCGCATCTCGCACGACCTCCACGACCTCTGGCGTGGCGCTGGCCCGATTGTGCTTCGCCTGGCGATCGCGCCGGCAATCCTGTTTGGCATTCACCTCGCCACCGGCATCGACATCCCCGCCGTCTACTACCTTTCGATCGCGATGCCTGCGGCCTTCCACACGCTCATCCTCGCGCGCGTCTACGGCCTGCCGGGCCAGATGATGCGCCTGATCGTCGTCATCTCCACGGTGATCATGATCTCAGCGATCGTGGTCGGTTTGACGTTCTTCTAAGGGGGGGACATCACATCCGCGCGGGTGTCATGTCCTCCCTGCAGTGGCGCGACGGCGGATCGGCGCGTGGTGGTAGGGAAGACATGACAACCGCGCAGATGTGATATCCCCCTAGCGTCGCGAGCGGCCCTGGCTCATACGAAGCCCCAGGTCGGAAGCGATCACCCTTACTGCAAATAGAAGCTGTCCGGGAGTTGTCGCAGCGTCTGCGCGCAATCCGTGCCCTTGACTTTACGTCGCCACTCAGGCCCCATCATCAACGTCTGCTGGATCAGCGAATCCGTCTGCTCCGGCGAGAAGTTCGTGCCCCACATTTCCTTCAACGGATTGTAATTCGGGCCTCCGTAGGCGAACGTCGGGCCGTTGATTATCTGGCTCAGCACGGGCGTCAGGCTTGGCCCGATCACCGTCATTCGGTAGGTGTTCTTCGTGGACACACCCGTCTTGCCGCGCGAGCCACCCTTCTTAGAGAACTCGTAGCAGAACGTTCCATTCGTCGGCTGGGTCAGGACCCCCATCACGCGACGCCACCCATCACCGTAGTCCGAATCAAATGTGTCGATGTAGACGTTCCGGCCGAACTCGTTGGTCGGTGAGCCATAGCGATTGCCTGGGC
This sequence comes from Actinomycetota bacterium, assembly GCA_005798855.1. Lineage (GTDB taxonomy): Bacteria > Actinomycetota > Thermoleophilia > Gaiellales > F1-60-MAGs149 > F1-60-MAGs149. The sequence goes on from SYIF01000070.1 coordinate 13,032, forward strand.
CGTAGACACCTTTGCCGGCGAAGGTCAGCGAGCCGAAGAGGAGGGGGAAGTGGTTCGTCGCCGAGCGCGCGCGCGTACCGGAGTAAAACTTCGACCAGCGCGGATACGCCTGCAGAAGAGCCGCGTCCACCATCGTGAGTCGGGACCCCAATCCGGGCACGGTGTACTCAGCAAGGTTCGTGGTGTTGACGACGGTGGTCGGGTTTGGGAACACCGTCGGGAAATCGCCGACGCCTCCAGTCGAGAGCACGGACACGTAAACGTCATTGATGGCGTCCCTAACTCTGCCGCCGAAATCCGGCACGCGTTTCGGGAACGTCTGAACGAGCATCGTCACCATCGTCTCCTCCCCGAACACGGTGCAGGTTTGGGAGGCAACCGCTTTGGCGCCTAATGGAACCGGGGACATAGCGGGCAGGCAACTCTGGTATCTCGTTGCCTTGGATGGATAGTCGTAGCGCACGGGGAGGCGAGCGAGCTTTGCATAACCCGCCGGCAGGTACACACGCACGCTCTGCATGAAAAAGTCGTCGCCCGGATAGCGGATCTCCAATCCGAGGGCACCGCGCTCAAGGAAGCTTCGCAGTTGCAATTCGCCGCTATCCGCGCGGTACAGGGTGGCCGCAACCTTCTGAGCGGCAGTGACGGGAGGAGCAGTCACCAGGCCCAGCGTGAGAGAGATCGCGATTCCGAGCATGAGATTCCGGCGAGGGCTAAACGGTGCATCGAAAACGCTCTACGCCATCGGAATGTGACGTAGGATGTGCGGCTCGACGCGCTCGAGGATCTCTTCGAGCGTGTCGCCCGTGATCGTCAACCCGTGGTTCTTCAGGCCGATGATCGCGTGGGCCGGGTCGGGCTGCACGCGAACGAGGTCGGCGACGGCGTCGGCGAGCTCGGCCGTGCCACACGGATAGTTGATCTCGGTGGCGTCGACGCCCTCAACCCAGGCGTGCACGTGCATGATCGCGCCAACGCTCGGGTGCTCCATGTAGACCTTCCAGTGCTCGATCGCATCGACGGACACGCGGCGCGGCTCGATGCCAGGCGGTACCGACATCACCATCGCCTGTGCAGGCTCGTCGTAGTCGGTCACGAGCAGCATGTCGCGGCCAATGTCCTTCAGGTTCGACTTGTCGACACCCGAGGCACTCATCCAGAAACGCGTCGCATCCTTACGGGCCGACAGGTTGCCGTACGAGAGGCCACCAATCGAGTAGAGGCGCTTGACGTGCTCGAGGTCGCGCTTATCAAGGTACTTCTCGATCGGAAACGGCGCGGGCAAGAGGTTCATCGCGTCGAGACGCTGGCCGGCGACCGTCAGCGACTCGGTGATCTCATCGCCATTCCAGAGCTCGGGCTCGAGGTCGGGGTTCCAAATGTTGTCGATCACCAAATGGCTCTCGGCCAGTGGTGCGAGGCGCTCGGCGAGCGTGGCGAAGAACGCATCGGAGCCGTCGTCGGCAATCGCGTAGTTCCCCTGCTCCATCGTGCCGAAACGAACCTCGGTGCCCGGTACGACGCGCACGGAGACGTTCGACAGGGCGCGCACGAGCACGGGGTAGTAGTCGCTGATTGCCTCGCCGAAATCGGCCGGCGGGGCGTCGCCCTCATAGATCGCGGCGCAGAACGTCGTCGCGCTCTCGCGGCGGTACGGACGCACGTTCTCGCGGTCGACGAAGTTGCAGACGAGGTTGGCAGTGCCAAGATCCTCGGTGCGCTCGTAGCCACGTGCCACGAGGGCCGCACTGAGGCGGTCGGCGAAGGTGGACAGCGTGTCAGAAACGTTCCCGTAAAAGGCGAATCGCATAGGTTGAGGGTAGCAGCCGGCGTGCCGCAGGTTGTCACGCGCGACGTGTGTACCGGTGTGTGCGCTACATTTCGCTGATGTTCGGTGCCGTTGGGCACCGCAGATCCACCGAGTGACAGCCGACCAGTGGTCGTGCTCGTGTCGCGAGGTGGTTGGAGGCGTGAATGCTCGAAGCCGGCAATACGGCTACAGGCACAGAGTTCGTTGATATGACGGGTCGTCCAACGCTCGACGCAGTCGATCGTTGGATTGGCGAGTGCGTCCGTGCGTCCGACGACACCGACGGCATTCGCGCGGGCAGCCTCTGGGCCAGCGCCTACCTCGAAGCCGCCGACGAGATCGAAGCGGGTCTTGGCTCGCCATCGGCCGAGTACCGCCGCCGCTACGCGCTTCCGCTCGGCCTTCAGCGCGTGTTGGCCGACGACGAGCCACACCTGCAATCGGGCCTTGCGCTTCGTCCTCATCAGGTCGACGCCCTCGCCGGCATGCTCGCCGCCGTGATTGGCGACTTTGAGCGCTCGCAGCGTGCCGAGCAAGACGAGCTCGAGCAGCCCGAGAACGACGCGCCGAAGTTGGCCGACGAGAGCGCCGCCGTCGTCGGCGATTCGGGCGACGACGACGACGACACCGAGTTTGGCTTCGAGGACGACGACGAAGACGACGTACCTGTCGAACTGCCACGCATCATCGACAGTCCGGTTGCGCGCGTTACGCTCGCCGGCATCGACGACTCGGACGACGATGACGACGAGGAGGACGACGAGGCGACCGGCGAGGTCGAGCTCGACGACCCGGGCGCCGTCCGCCGCTACCGCTTCAAGCACCCGACCGCCTCCGGCA
>SYIF01000007.1 GCA_005798855.1 Actinomycetota bacterium
CATGATGATCGACGCCGTGATGTACGGCATGATCCCGAGCGCGAAGAACGAGAGGTTCTGCAACGCCTGACCCGAGAACATGTTGAGGTAGCCGAGAATCGTCGAACCGGCACCACCGCTAAAGAGATTCTGGATTTCGGCGGTGTTGACACCTGGCGTTGGCAGCCACGAACCTGCGCGGTAGAGCAACAGCATCGCCGCTGTAAACACCAGGCGATTGCGGAGCTCCGGAACCCGGAACGAGTTGAGAACTGCGGTCAGCATCCTCGCTGCCTACGCGTTAGATCCGTCCGCTGGGGCGCGTTCGATGACAACAGCGGTACCGCCGGCAGCCTCGATTTTGGCCTTGGCAGAGGCGGAAAAACCGTGAGCGTGGATCGTCAGAGCGTGCGTGATATCGCCCTCGCCCAAAACTTTCAGCGGATGCTTGATGCGACTCAGGAGTCCACAGGCAACCAACATCTCGGGCGTAACCACGGTGCCAGCTGGGAACTTCTCGGCCACATCACCGATGTTGACGATCTCGGTCTGCGTGCGGAAGGGACCCATCGGCATCGACTTCTTCATGTGTGGGCCGCGGAGCTTGCCGGTGCGCATGTAGAGCGGCATCTGCCCGCCCTCGAAGCCAGGTCGCATGCTGTGGGAGCCGGAACGCGACTTCTGACCTTTTTGGCCACGGCCCGAGGTCTTGCCCGTGCCGCTACCGTTGCCTCGACCGACGCGCTTGCGTGCCTTCGTGGAACCCGGTGCGGGGCTCAGATTGCTGAGTGTAATGAGTTCGGTCATTTGGCATCCACTTCTTCGACCTTCACAAGATACGACACCTGATGCAGCATGCCCTGCAACGACGCGGAGTCCGTATGGACACGCGACATGCCAATGCGGCGCAGACCGAGCGCGCGCAACGTGCCGCGATGCTCCTGCTGAACGCCGATCGTCGACTTAACTTGGGTGACCTTCAAGCTCACGCCGATACCTCTTCCGATGCAGCAGCGACGACAGGCGCAGCATTCGCTTCGGGCTTTTTAGCTCGCTGCGGAAGGATCTCGTGTACCGACTTACCACGCAGCGCCGCGACGTCTTCTGGACGGCGAAGGCTGCGCAGACCATTCTCGGCCGCTCGGCAGAGATTGATCGGCGTCGAGGTGCCCAGCGATTTGGCGAGCACATCCTTAATGCCCGCAAGCTCGAGCACTGCGCGCACGCCAGCACCGGCGATCACGCCCGTACCTTGCGAGGCGGGCTTGAGCAGCACGCGACCGGCGCCATAGACGCCTGTGATCTGGTGGGTGATCGTGGTGTGATGACGCGGCACCGTGAAGAGATTTTTCTTGGCATCCTCGATCGCCTTCTGGATCGCCATTGGCACCTCGTTCGCCTTGCCATAGCCAACGCCGACCTGCTCGATCTCGTCCCCGACCACGACCAGCGCGGTGAAGGAGAAGCGGCGGCCACCCTTGACGACCTTAGCGACCCGATTGATCTCGACGACGCGCTCGTGGAGCTCTCGCCCGTGTGCATCCGTACCGACGCGACTTGCCATCAGAACTCGAGACCTCCCTCGCGCGCACCTTCGGCGAGCGCCTTGACACGACCGTGATAGAGAAACCCGCCGCGGTCGAAGACGACGTTGCTGATGCCTGCTGCCTTGGCGCGCTCAGCGATGAGTGCACCGGTGGCCTTGGCCTTGGCCGACTTATCGCCGTCCTTGAGTGTGCGCGAATCGGCGGCCGCGAGGGTAGTACCCGTCACGTCGTCGATTACCTGCACGTAGATATCGGAGTTGGACCGGAAAACGGCCAGGCGCGGACGCGCGGCGGTACCGGTAATCGTGCCGCGCACCCGCCGGTGGCGACGCTGTCGTGCTTGGACTGGAGTCATCTTGCTCATGTTGTATCCCGCACGCTATGCGCGCTTGCCGACCTTTCGGACCACGTGCTCGCCGACGTAACGAATGCCCTTGCCCTTGTAGGGCTCTGGCGGTCGGAGCTTTCGGATTTCCGCGGCGACTTGGCCGACGCGCTGTTGGTCGATGCCGCGCACGATGATCTGCGTGGGCTGCGGTACTTCGAACTCGATTCCCTCAGGCGCGATGTACTTGACAGCGTGTGAGTACCCGAGTGCGAGCTCGAGGTTCTTTCCCTGCGCCTGACAGCGGTAGCCGACGCCCTGAATCTCGAGCTGCTTCTCGTACCCATTCGCAACACCTTCAACCATGTTGGCGACGAGGGAGCGCGTAAGTCCGTGGAGCGCACGGTGGTTCGGACGATCGGTCGGGCGCTCGATTGTGATGACACCCTCGTCGACAACGATCTTCATGTCGGCGTTGATGTTCTGCTTGAGCGTTCCCTTCGGACCAGTCACGGTGACGCGCCCAGGGGCGACTTCAATCGTGACTCCGGATGGAACGTTGATGATGCGGCGGCCAATTCGACTCATGAGATCACCAGATGAAGCACAGCACTTCGCCTCCGACGCCGCGCTTAGCGGCCTCGGACGCGGTGCAGACGCCAGTAGAGGTGGACATGATGGCCGTTCCGAGGCCACCAAGGACACGGGGCAACCGGTCCTTCGGCGCGTACATGCGTCGACCAGGCTTCGAAACACGCTTGAGGCCGTAGATCACGCGCTCACGGTTACGGCCGTACTTCAGCTCGACCACGAGTAGTGGCTGCGGCTTCGCGGCCTCTTCGGACCACGAAACGATGTAGCCCTCCTCGAGGAGGATGCGGGCGATCTCGCGCTTGTTACGCGAGGACGGCATGATGACTTTGTCATGCAGCGCCGTATTGGCGTTGCGGATGCGGGTCAGCATGTCTGCGATGGGATCGTTGACCATGGTGCTACCAGCTCGACTTTGTCATTCCGGGGATTACGCCCTCATGCGCAAGCTGCCGAAGGCAGATGCGGCACAGGCCGAACTTCTTGTAGACGGCACGCGGCCGGCCACACTTCTGGCAGCGCGAGTACGCGCGAACCTTGTACTTGGCCGGGCGAGCGGCCTTCATGCGCAGGGCAGTCTTTGCCATATCCTGACTCAGGCCTCTCGGAACGGCATGCCGAGTTCGCGAAGCAGTTCTCGTGCCTCGTCGTCGGTTGCCGCGGTCGTAGTGATGGTGATATCCATGCCACGGATCTGGTCGATCCGATCGTAATCAATTTCCGGGAAGATGATCTGCTCCCGAATGCCGAGCGAGAAGTTGCCGCGGCCGTCGAACGACTTGGGGCTGATGCCCCGGAAGTCGCGGATGCGTGGCAGCGCGATTGCGATCAGGCGATCGTAGAACTCCCACATCGACTCTCCACGCAACGTGACCTTGCAGCCAATTGGCATGCCTTCGCGCAGCTTGAAGCTGGCGATGGACTTGCGGGCGATCGTCACGATCGGCTTTTGACCCGCAATCTGGGTCATCTGCGCGACGGCGTGCTCAAGCGCCTTGGAGTCGGTCTTCGCGTCGGACACGCCCATGTTCAGCGTGATCTTGGTCATCTTAGGTGCCTGCATCGAGGAGGTGTATTGGAACTTCTCGATCAGGCGAGGCTTGATTTCGCGCTCATAGCGCTCTTTCAGCCGGGGAATGTGTGTAGCAGTGTCGGTCATTTATCGATGTCGTTTCCGCACTTCTTGCAGACGCGGACAGTACGTCCATCGCCCACCTTTTTACCGATGCGTGTTGCCTGGTCACAGGACGGGCAGACGAGCATCACGTTCGAACGGCGCAGGGGTGCCTCTTGGTCGAGCACGCCACCTGGCGCCATTTGCTGACCACCCGAGCCCGGAACGGGACGCGGCTTCGTATGGCGCTTGGCAATGTTACGACCCTCAACGATCACGCGAGCGGTTGCCGGGTCGGCAGCGAGCACTTTGCCGCGCTTGCCGCGATCCTTGCCGGTCACGACCTCAATCGTGTCACCCGTCTTAATGCCGATGCTACTCATCAGAGCACCTCCGGTGCGAGCGAGACGATGCGCATGAAGTTGCGCTCGCGCAGCTCACGTGCGACGGGCCCAAAGATACGCGTTCCGCGAGGGTTGCCTGCGGGATCAATGATCACGGCAGCATTGTCGTCGAAGCGAATGTTCGTACCGTCATCACGGTGGTGCGCCTTCGTGGTGCGAACGACCACAGCGTGGACGACCTCACCCTTCTTGACGGCACCGTGCGGCGTTGCCTGCTTGACGGTGGCGATGATGATGTCCCCCACGCGTGCGTAACGACGGTGCGAACCGCCGCGAACACGGATGCAGAGGATCTCGCGAGCGCCCGTGTTATCGGCCACGCGGAGTCGGGATTCCTGCTGGATCACTTGGCCACCTCAACGATCTCGACCAGGCGCCAATGCTTCGTGCGGGACAGCGGACGAGTCTCGACGACGCGCACCGTGTCGCCAATGTTGGCGGCATTCGTCTCGTCGTGCGCGTGCAGCGTCATCGAGCGGCGCATGATCTTCTTGTACTTCGGGTGTGCCTTGAGAACGTCGACGCGAACCGTGATGGTCTGCTCCGCCTTGTTCGACGTGACAACGCCACGACGCTCTCGGCGACGGCCAGCTTCGGTCTCCTCCGCCGGCGTGCGCACATAGGCGCCACCCTTGGATTCGCCGCGACGGCGCTTGCGCGCATCGGCCGACTTCTTGCGCAGCTCGGCGCGCTCGGCAGCCGTCGTGCGCACGCGGCGCGGACGGGGCGAGCGCGGACCGCGCTTCTTCTTCTCTTTGACAGGAGCAGCCTCTTCAGCAGCAGCCTCAGGAGCAGCCTCCTCGACGACAGCTTCGACAGGAGCGGCTTCCTCGACAGCAGCCTCTTCAGCAGCAGCCTCAGGAGCAGCCTCCTCGACGACAGCTTCGAC
>SYIF01000071.1 GCA_005798855.1 Actinomycetota bacterium
CGATGCCGCCGGTGACGGCCAGCAGGACGGGCGCCGGCCCATCCGTCGGGGCTACGACTCGGTGGTCTCCCACGCGATCTTGTCCGCCGCGATCTCCTCCAGAGCCATCGTCAGATAGTTCTTCGAGCGCGACTCAACCATCGGCGGCGCATAATGCTTCTCGCCGGCAAAATCGCCCTCGCCCAACTGGCGGTGATAGTCGTTCAACTCGCGAGCGCGGCGACTAGCCACAACAACGAGAGCGTACTTCGACGGAACAACGGCAGTCAGGTCATCAATCTTCGGATAGATCATGAAGTGTCGGGACTCCAATGCTGTGCCGCACACCGCGCGCGACCACTGACACAAGGTAGCACTCGTTGAGGGTTTGGCGTGACACTGGGGCTGCGCTACGCCGCTGATGGCATCGGTCGGCCGACCAACTCCGACGTAGCAACCATGAATGGCTCGTCTGCAAAATCATTCGGATACGGCTCGACCTCACAAAACGTCTCGCCCTGATAGCCAATCGCCCCAAAATCGCGCAGCAAGACGTACTTCGCGAGGCCGGGAGCACGTCGACGGGACACGATCGTCCCAGGTGCAATTCGAGCGAAGGTCACGATGTTACTCGCCACCAATGCAGTCCCGAAGCCAACGCCACACGAACGCGCGCGTTCGACGCTACGACGCGAGCGCTTGCTCCATCGTCGTCAGCAACTCGTGCACGGCACGATCGACGTCCTCGTTGACGACGACATGGTCGAAGGCACCCTTGTGTTGGGCCTGCTCGTCGGCGATGCGGAGACGATCGGCGATTTCGCCGGCCATTTCGGTCTGGCGGGCCACGAGGCGGCGGTGCAATTCGTCGCTTGGGCAGTCGATGAAGATCAGGACGGCATCGGGACGGCGCTCTTTGACGACGAGGCTGCCGTCGACCTCGAGCTCGAGGATCACGTTCTGGCCACCGGCGAGGAGGCCATCGATCTCGCTCTTAAGAGTGCCGTAGCGATTGCCGGCGAACTCGACGTGCTCTTCGAACTCGCCGACTCCGACGCGACGGTCGAACTCGTCGGCGCTGAGGAAGAAGTACTCGCGACCATCCGTCTCGCCAGGGCGCATGGTGCGGGTTGTGGCGCTCGTGGCGACACGGGCGAGGTCGGGGCTTGCCTCGAGAACGCCGCGAATGAGCGTGCCCTTACCGGCACCCGACGGACCCGAGATGACGAAGAGTCGCGCCACGCGGCGCCTACCGGCGCAGCAGCGCGACGAGCTCGGTGCGCTGACGATCCGACAGACCACCAACCGTCTTCGAGCCCGACACGCGGCACTGCTGCAGCATCTTGGCGACCTTGACGCCACCAACACCTGGCACGCAGAGCATCAAATCGTAGACCTTCGCGGTCAAGACCCAATCGGTGGGGCGCAGCAGCACATCGGCCAAGAGCTTCTCGCCGGCCTTAAGATCGCGCTTGAGCCCCGCGCGCTTGACGCGAATCGCGTTGGCTCGCGCAAGCGCCGTGTGGCGCTGGCTGGCCGAACGGGTCGGGGTCTCGTGCCGGAGAAGCGCTTGCTGCGAGGACGAGACGGGCGACGGCTGAGGGACGGAGGTCGGCACGTGCAGGACTCTAGTCTCCTCTGGCCCCTCACCTCAACCTTCAACGTGTGCTGAGAGTTGCCGGAAACCGGACAGCGTCAATTGAGGGTTGTCATTGAGGGTTTTTGCGTGTATAGGTGGTGAACACCGCTAGGACGCAAGGTCGGCAGAGATCGTGTGTGCCAGCGCTGGATTGCGAAAAAGCGCCGTGCCAAGCGCTACAGCGCAGGCGCCGGCGGCCATCAGGTCGCGCACATCGTCGGCCGATTCGACGCCGCCGAGGCCAATGATGTCGAGCGTCGTCGCTTCGCGGCAGGCCACCACGGCATGCAGTGCGACGGGCTTGATCGCCGCGCCCGATAGGCCTCCCCCGCCTCCACCAAACCAACTCTTGCCGGTCCGTCGATCGACCGCCGTCGCCTTGATGGTGTTGACGCAGACCAGTGCATCCGCGCCACCCGCCTCGGCGGCCTTGGCGATCGTGGCGATGTCGGCCACGCTCGCCGAGAGCTTGACGAACAACGGCTTCGCCGTGACTTGACGCGCGGCATGTGTGAGGCGCTCCGTCTCGCCCGCGTCGCCGCCAATTGAGGCGCAGCCTGACTCGACGTTCGGGCATGAGACGTTTAACTCGATTGCGGCACAGGCTGGATCGCTATCGAGCGCCGCGACGGTGTCGACATAGTCGGCAAGCGAAAAGCCGCCAACGGAGCAGATGATTGGGCCATCGACGATGGTGCGCAGACGCGGCAGGAGTGTGGCGAGGAAGGCTTCTCTCCCAGGGCCAGGCAGACCGATCGAATTGAGTAGCCCTTGGCGCGATGGGGCGATGCGCGGTGCGGGGTTGCCGGCACGCGGCTCGGGTGTGATCGTCTTGGTGACAAAGCCGGCCAAGCCAGGGTTGGCGTCGCCAAAGATGCGGTGGGCCTGCTCGGCATCCCACGTGCCCGAACCGTTCAGCAGCGGCTGGGCGAGCTCGAGGCGGCCGACGGTGATGCTCATGCGAGCAGCCTCGCTCCGTCGACGACTGGACCGTCGATGCAGCAGCGCTTCCACGTGCCGTCGAGTTGGACGGCGCAGCCATTGCAGGCACCGAAGCCGCAGGCCATCGGTGCCTCGAGTGCAATCTGGCTTGCGACGCCGTGGTCTGCGCAGATGCGAGCCACCGCTGCGCCAAGGCCGGTCGGGCCGGCAGCGAGAACCTGTCTGTACTGCCCGCTAGCGAGAGCCTCACTGAGTGGGTCGGTGACGAGGTCGGGCGCAATTCGCGGTGCGTCAATTGTGACGCCCGTAACTTGCTCGAGCAGCGGTAGGTGATCGGCTTGCCGCAAACCGGCAATCAGTCGGATACGTGTGTGCAGGCGTCCGATTCTGGCCATCACCGTCAAACCGAAGCCTGCGGCGACCAAGAGCGTCGTCTCTGCGCTCGTTTCGGACAGGTCAAAACCCCTGCCAAGTGGCCCCAACACAGTTATCTCAGGACCCGCCATGTCGCTGGCCGCGCTCTCCTGATCGACGACAAAGCCGACGCCATCGTCGAGTTGGATCAGGCCAACGGGGCGGCTGAGATAGTCGCGGCCCGTCGGGTTGCTCAGCATGTGGAACTGTCCCGGCGCGCCCAACTCGGTGCGCGGATCGGGCTCGATACGGACGAGCGCGAGGCCGCCGAGCGGCTCGACCGCCACGACACGCGCCAGGTGAGGGCCGAGCCGCGTTGCGTGCTCGACCACCCCACTCATGCCGCCGAGCCTCCCAACGAACGATGCAGATCCTGCAGCGCCTTGCCCTCGACCTTCCAGGCTCGCTCCATCGCCTGCACTGCTGCAGCCGCGCCCGATAGCGTCGTGATGCACGGCACGCGGTACTGCACCGCAGCGCGGCGAATCTCGTAGCCGTCGCCGCGCGCGCCCTGGCCGAGCGGCGTGTTGATGACGAGGGCGATCTTGCCGTCGCGGATGAGGTCGGGGATCGAATCGCCCTCCTCCGACAACTTGGCCACCTGCTGTACCTCGATGCCCATCTGCCGCAACGCGCGGGCCGTGCCCTCCGTCGAATAGACCGTAAAGCCAGCCTTGACGAGCTGTTGCACGACGCTTGCGGCTGCGGGTTTGTCGCGATCGTTGACGGTCAACGCGACACCCGTCGAGCCATCGGAATTCGCTGTTGGCAGTGCCTGACCCGCAGCACGCTGGGCCTTGGCAAACGCCGTGGCAAAATCGGGGCCTGTGCCCATCACCTCGCCCGTGGCGCGCATCTCAGGCCCGAGTAGCGCGTCGGCACCGGGGAAGCGCGCAAACGGCAGCACGGCCTCTTTGACGCTGACCATGCTCGGCCGCTCCTCAGAGATCCCAAGGTCCACGACCCGTTCGCCCAAGGCAACCCGAACCGCAGCATCGACCAGCGGCACGCCCGTCGCCTTCGCGACAAACGGCACCGTGCGGCTCGCACGCGGGTTGGCCTCGA
>SYIF01000072.1 GCA_005798855.1 Actinomycetota bacterium
CTGCTCAAGATCCTCGAAGGCACAATCGCTTCCGTGCCGCCACAGGGTGGACGCAAGCATCCGCATCAAGAGTTTCTCTTGATTGACACCACAAACATCCTGTTTATCTGTGGTGGCGCGTTCGCTGGACTCGACCGAATCGTCGAACGACGAGTTGGTAAGAACAGCATTGGCTTCGGCGCTGAGGATCTCGAGCATCGCACGGTCGATCCCGCGGAGCTGCTCCAGGAGGTACGTCCTGAGGATCTCGTTCAGTTCGGTCTGATCCCAGAATTTGTTGGACGCATGCCGATCATCACTGCCGTGCATCAGCTCGGACGGGATGATCTCGTGCAGATCCTCGTCGCGCCCAAGAACGCGCTCACCAAGCAGTACCAGCGCTTCTTTGAGTACGACAATGCCGAGCTCGTCTTTCACGAGGACGCGCTCCGGGCAATTGCCGACGCGGCCCTCGAGCGTGAGACAGGCGCCCGCGGTTTGCGTTCGATCATCGAGAATGCCCTGACCGATGTGATGTTCGAGCTGCCCTCGCGCTCAGATGTCGCCCGCTGCATCGTGACTCGCGACACGATCGAACGCGGAACTCGGCCTACGCTCGTCACCGCTGGCGGTCATGCGGCGATTGATGTGCCCGCCGAAGAGTCTGCCTAGCCCGCCGTGGCCGGGGCAGTCCGGATCAACCGCTACCTCGCAGCAGCGGACCTTGGCACGCGTCGCGAGGTGGAGGGGCTGTTGCGCACCGGGCGTGTCACGCTCAACGGGTCGCGTTGCGATGAGCCCGCCACCCGTGTCGAGTTGGGAGACGTTGTCCTCCTCGACGACAGCCCGTTGACGGCTGGAGCGACCGGCGTGGTTTTTCACCGCGCCCCGGGTATGCCTCTGACGGTTGTACATCCTGGCACCCTGCACGCGGTGCTGCCCCTCGCACCCCATGCCTGCGGCATCGAGTTGCTGCTGGCGGACGAGCACCTGGCAGAGCGCCTCGCCGACCCGAAATTTCCCCTTGCTGCACAGATGGGACCCGAGCAGCGACGCCTACGACTTGGCGGCATTGGCCTTGGCGAGCTCGCTCCTGGCGAATGGCGCCCGATTGCTCTCCGAGAACTGCAGCGTTTGCGTCGTGGCGCACGGCTCCCGCCGACGTCGGGGTAGCCTGTGACTATGAGTACCGGTTTTATTGGCATCATCAGCCTCGATGTGCGACTTCCCGGCAGCGCCACGTTGAAGGATCGGCGTAGCGCACTCGCGAAGATCCGACATGGCCTGCAGGAGCGGTATGGTGCAGCCGTAGCCGAGGTAGGAAGCCTTGATACGCCGTCTCACGCCCAGTTGACTGCAGCGCTTGTGCAACAGACTGCCCAGGCCTGTGACCAACGAATCGCTGAACTCGAACGCTGGCTTGAAGAGCGAGAGGTCGACGTGACCGTTACACAGATCCGAACGATTACGCCGGAGGATCTGGCGTGAAGCGCGGTGGCAAAGAGCGTGGCCGACGCATCGATGGTCTTCTGCGCGTGGTGATTAGCGAGAAGATCACGCGCCTCAGTGACCCCCGCCTGCGCGGCGTCACGGTCGTCGAAATCCGCGCCTCGAAAGACACCACAGTTGCCGATGTGTTCGTGCAACTCCACGGGTCCGAGAAGGTCAAGGTCAAGGCAATGGAGGGGTTGGAGGCCGCGCGTCCCGTCCTCCAAGGCGCGATCAATGCCGAGTTGTCACTTCGCAATACGCCTGTGCTGCGCTTTATCAACGATCAGTCGATTGATCGGGCTAACCGCATCGACCAGTTGTTGCAGGAGCACGCCCCGAGCGAACTGTTGGATGACGCATGAGCAGTCAGTCCGACATCGCCGCAGCCGCCGCGCTGCTCCGAGAGCATCCGCGGATCTTAGTCGCCTGTCATGAGTCTCCCGACGGCGATGCTCTCGGCTCGCTGATTGGCATGGGTAAGGCCCTTCAAGACGCTGGTTGGGATGTCGCCTTCTGGGCACCAGGCGACGCACCGCTGCCTTCCGATTATCTCTGGCTGGGACTTGCAGACGTTGCGCGGACACCGCCGGCAGATGCGTCCGAGCGAGTACTGCTCGCAGTCGACTGTGGTTCCGCTGAACGACTGGGCGCAGACGGTCCAGCCACCATCGCGAGCGCATTGGCCTCGCTCAATCTCGATCACCACGGCGACAACACCCGCTTTGCCGGGATCAATCTGGTCGACGCAACGTCGCCGTGCGCGACGATTCTCGTGCTGTCACTCCTGCGCGAACTCAGACTCCCGATCAGTCTGGAGATCGCCGAGGCGTTGTACGTCGGGGTCGTCACCGACACCGGACGCTTCATGTACGCCAATGCGACCGCCGAGGCGCATCGCGTCGCGGCTGAGTTGATCGAACTTGGGGTGGATCCAGCGGAAATCTTTCGCCGGCTCTACGAGGGCAAGCCTGCCGCCCGCGTCGAGCTGATGACCCGTATTCTCAGCTCGCTCGAGCTACGACTGGACGGCCGTCTCGCCGTCGCATACGTGACGATTGCCGATCTTGACGCAACGAACGCGGGGGAGGCCGACTCCGAGGGTGTAATCGACTTCCTTCGCTCGATTGAAGGCGTCGAGGTTGCTGCTCTCGTGCGGGCGCCACGGTCCGGCGAGGGCAAGTTGCACAAGTGTTCGCTCCGCAGCGCCCAGCCCGAGATCGATGTTGCTCGGATCGCTCATGTTGGCGGGGGTGGCGGACACACGCTGGCCGCTGGCTTCGCCGTCGAGGGCTCGGCAGCAGACGTTGTGACGCTGATTGAGCGCGAGATGACACGTGCCTGACAGCACGCCCGCCGGCCTCGTGCTGGTCGACAAGCCGGCCGGGATCAGTTCATTCGCTGCCATTTCGCGGCTTCGCTCCCCGTACGGTAAGAAGTTGGGACACGCCGGCACTTTGGATCCGTTCGCCACCGGCCTGTTGCTCGTGTTGACAGGTCGCGCAACGCGCCTGGCTAGCTACCTCGTCGGCGCCGACAAGACGTACGAGGCGACGATTCAGTTCGGTGCCCGCTCGACAACGGAGGACCCGGAGGGCGAGATCACAGCCACAGGTCAGCGAACGTCGGAGCAGTCTGTGCTTGACGCTCTGCCTGGATTAACGGGCGAGATCGAACAGATTCCGCCAGCCGCGAGTGCGATCCACATTGATGGCGAGCGCGCGTATCGGCGTTTCCGGCGCGGCGAGACGGTTACCGTACCTGCACGACGCGTAACCGTCCATACCTTCACGCTGATGCACTTCGACTCCGACACTCAAGAGGCAACGGTCACCGTGCGTTGCGGATCTGGCACGTACATTCGAAGCCTGGCGCGCGCTCTCGGTGAGCTCCTGGGAACGGGCGCCTACCTCACACAGTTGCGGCGGACAGAGGTGGGTTCGTTTTCCGTCGCCGACGCAGCCGATCCAGATCTGATCAGCGCTGCTCCGGCCGGAACCCGTTGCTGGCTACCGGCTGGGGAGGCTGTCAGCGGACTTCCGCAGCACCGGATGACAGCGGACGAACGCGATGTCGTGGCGCATGGCGGACGGATCTCAGTGGATGCGTCTTGGGTCGATGACGTGGTCCTGCTCGATGAGAACGGTGTGTTGATCGCTGTTGCTGTCGCGGAGGCCGGAGTGGCCGCACCGAAGATCGTGTTGGTGCCAGCGTGACGCTAACGATCTATCAGAATCTCAACGAGGTTCCGGTCGGTCGACGATGTGTGGCGC
>SYIF01000073.1 GCA_005798855.1 Actinomycetota bacterium
AAATACCGAGAACATGGGACAGTTCGAACGTACCTTAATCATCGCTGATGAAGATTCATATGTACATTATGTCGAAGGGTGTACAGCACCTATCTATTCATCTGACTCACTTCACTCTGCAGTGGTAGAAATCATTGTGAAGAAGAACGCTCGTGTGCGTTATACGACCATTCAAAATTGGTCGAACAACGTCTACAACCTCGTCACCAAGCGCGCCGTGGCCGAGGAAGACGCGACGATGGAATGGGTCGACGGCAACCTCGGCTCGAAGGTGACGATGAAGTATCCCGCCGTAGTCCTCAAGGGCGAGCGTGCCCACGGCGAGATCCTCTCGATCGCTTTCGCGGGCGAAGGCCAGCACCAAGACGCCGGTGGCAAGGTCACCCACGTCGCCCCGAATACGACCAGCGTGATCACGTCGAAGTCGATCTCGAAGGACGGCGGCCGCTCCTCGTACCGCGGTCTCTTGCGGGTCAACAAGGACGCCGAGGGTTCGAAGTCGAAGGTTGTCTGCGACGCGTTGATCATCGATCCCGAGTCGCGCACCGACACCTACCCGTACATCAACATCATGGCCGATCAGGTCGACATTGGGCACGAGGCTACCGTCTCGAAGCTCGGTGAAGAGCAGATCTACTACCTGATGAGCCGTGGCCTGTCCGAGGCCGAAGCGTCGGCGCTGATTGTGGCGGGCTTCGTCGAGCCGATCACGAAGGAGTTGCCGCTCGAGTACGCCGTCGAGCTGAATCGCCTGATTCAGCTGCAGATGGAAGGCTCGGTCGGATGACCGCATGGCTCGAGGAGCGTCGCCAGCAGGCGGCCGCGAGCAATGAGGTGTTGTCGGTGCCGTCCTCGTCGGACGAGCACTGGCGCTTCACGTCGCTTCGCGGCATCGACTTCGCGACGTATGCCGCGACGGTCGAGGCTGTGCCGGGCGAGCCGCAGGGTGCGATCTTGGCAGAGGGCGAGCATGCCGGCCGGATCGTGATGCGCGATGGTGGCGTCGTGCTCGACGAGTTCAGCCCCGAAGTCGTGGCGCAGGGTGTCGTGTTTGGCAGCCTCAAGCGACTGGCCGAGGAGCACAGCAACCTTGTGGAGCCCGTGTTGGGCACGATTGTTGGCTACGACGAGAAGTTTGCAGCCGAGAATGGTGCGCTCTGGACCGACGGTCTGCTGTTGCACGTGCCGGCTGGAGTCAAGGTTGCCCTGCCCTTCCACGCGGCCTACGAGATTGCCACGAAGGGCGCTGCTCAGCAGTGGCGCGTCATCATCTCGCTCGGCGAGGGAGCCGAAGCAACGCTGGTCGAGGAGCATCTCAAGGGCGAGCCCGGCTATGCCAATGGCGTCGCCGAGCTCGTGGTTGCGGAGTCTGCGCACCTCACGTACGTCGTGGTGCAAGATCGCAACAATGCCTCGCTGCACTTTGCGGCCCATCGTGCCGAGGTTGCCAAGGACGCCACGCTCGAGTGGGCGGCCTGTTCGACAGGCTCGAAGACGGGCAAGACGCGCATGGAGACGCGCCTGACGGGCGAAGGTTCGACGGGTCGCTTGAGTGCGGTCTACGTCGTCGACGGCAAGCGCCACCTCGATCTCGACACGACGCAAGAGCACGATGCGCCGAACGCAGTCTCCGATCTGGCCTTTAAGGGCGTGTTGCTCGACAGCGCGCGGTCGGTTTGGCGCGGTGTGATTCGCGTGGCTGAGGGTGCTCACGGTACCGACGCCTACCAAGAGAACCGAAATCTGCTGCTTTCGCCGAAGGCGCGCGCCGACAGCATTCCTGGACTCGAGATCGACACGAACGATGTCCGCTGCACCCACGGTGCGACGGCTGGGCCCGTCGATCCGATGCTCAAGTTCTATCTGATGAGCCGCGGCATCCCCGCGGTCGAGGCCGAGCGCATGATCGTCGAGGGTTTCCTCGAGGACGCCCTCGAGCGCATCCCGGACGAGCGCATCCGCACCGCCTTGACCACTGCGGTCATGCGGCGCATCCCGATCTTCTAGCTCTCACCAATGTCCAGAAGGGGTCAGGCACCATCTGGACATTCGGACGTGCAGTCGTCATCAGCGGTCGTCGAGCACCAGCAGTTGGTGCCAGACGCCGAGGTAGGCGTCGTGATGATCACCGTCGAGGATTGCGTTCTTGAAGTTCGGGTACGTGACCTCGGCGAGCAGCGCCACGAGCGCCTCGGCCCACTGGGCACGTGTTGCCTCGATCCGCCAAGCGTAATCGGCGTCAAGGATGCTGGTCGGGGTGGCTGGGACCAGGTCGGCCAGCGCCTCGATGTCCTGCTTGCAGCGCGCACGGATCAGCAGGATGTTGTCGTCTTCGCGGTGTTCGACGACGGAGTAAAAACCGCGTGTAGTCATCAGCCACATGCACGAGAGTCGGCTGTGCGGCACCGTGGCTTACGAGCAGTTGACGATCAATGTCCAGATCGTGCCTGACCCCTTCTGGACATTCGGCGCCGCGACTAGCGGCGACGGGGGACGCGTACGGTCTGTGAGTTGGAGGCCACCAGACCATTCGTCGGCGAGAACGTCGAGCGAAGCGTGTAGGACACGGCACGTTTCTTGGCAAGGAGGCGTCCTGCGGTCTTGATCACGCAGCGCACGCGGTAGGTGCCTGCTGCGGCGACGCGGCGACTGAGATTGCAATAGCGGTCACCCTTGAAGGTCGCGACTTGGGCGATTGTGCCCGCACCAGTGACGGTGATGCTGGTGGCAATCCCGATGCCTTTCTTCGTAAAGGTGATCGTTGGCAACCCGACGGCCAGTACGCGGGCGCTGTTGTCTCGGCGCGGCGTCACCTTGGTCGAGGCTGCGCTCGCAGCACTGGTGCCCGCGATGTTTGTGGCTGTGACCGTGAAGGTGTAGCCGGTGCCGTTTTTGAGACCCGTGACGAGGCAGGTTGTGGCGCCCGTGGTGCTGCAGGTCGCACCGTCCGGAGCAGCCGTGGCGGTGTAGAGGGTGATTGGCGCGCCGCCCGTGTTAACGGGTGCGGTCCAGCTGAGCGAAACGGTCGCGTCGCCAGGAACAGCGGTCACGGCAGTTGGGGCACCGGGGTCGGTCACGGCAGGGCAGACCGCGACTGCAGTGATGTTTCTCGACACAGCGCCGATGAGTGTCGTGGGAGTCGAGGTGCCGCGTGGGAGCACCGCTACCTCGTTTGCAGATGCGGCGTAAACCGTGACGCTATCGGGTGTCACAGCAATCGACGTCACGCCAAAGGATGTCGTGGTGCCGACTTGTGTCAGGGTGTTGCTGCCGATCGTCGCCGACAGCAGTGAACCGACGTCCATCGCCCCCGTGCCGACATAGAGCGTCGCACCGTCGGGCGAGATGGCAATCTTTCTCGGCTGTCCCGCCATGCCGTCGAAGAGCATCTCGCTGGTCGAACCGGACAGCAATGCAGATTCGACCTGAAAGGGCGTATCGATTGCGGTATAGGCCTTCGTCGCCGACAGCGCGACGGCCCGGGCGTTACCGGCAAGGGTGTAGGTCTTTTGGAGCGTGCCGTCTGAAGTTGAGCGCACCTGCAGAGCGTCTCCAACCGTGATGTAGACCAGCGAGCCGTCGGGACTCACCACGAGGTCGGTGGGCGCACTGGTCGAGGACAGGCTGAACGACCTGGCGATGGTGTCCGTTGTCGTGTCAACCACCGTCACCGTGCGTGCCGTCTCGTTGGCCACGTAGGCCCGCTTGGCATCGGGTGACAGTGCGATCGCGATTGGTGCGGAGAAGCCGCTGATCGTCACGGTTGCGAGGCCGGTCGTGGCATCGAAGACACGAATCGCGTCGCCATTGCTGTCGACGGCATAGAGCGTGCGCCCCGTGGGAGACACTGCCACGTCAACGAAGTTCGCTCCAGGGATCTCCACGGTCGTGGTCACGGTATTCGTAGAGATCGAGAAGCGTTGGATCGTGCCGTCGGACGTTACGAGGTACCCGGAACCCAGACAGGTGGCGGCAGAAGCGGTGGTGGTGCCTGCGAGCGTTGCCGCCATGGCGACGGCGAGCATCGCCAGGATCCGAACAAGACGCATGTGCTCACTCTACGCACGATTTCGCTCGAATCCTGCCTTGCCTGGCGCTGCTCTGGCGAGGACTGGCTGCATGGGTACGCGCCTCGGTGCCGTTTGTGGTCTCGTCTGCGCGCGGATCGTGGCGCGAGGCTTGGCACTGTTGGGACATGGCCCGTGAAATCCTCAACTAACCTCGAGCAGCAGTATATGGCACGATATATGGCATGCATCGTACGACGATTTATCTGCCGGAGGCGATGAAGGCGCGCGTTGCCGAAGCAGCGCGGCTTCAGGGAGTGACCGAGGCGGAGATAATCCGCGGCGCGATCGAGCAGCTGCTTGAGCGCCCGCGCCCGCGCGGAGCGCTGTTTGCCTCGGGGCACCCGGTGGATGCTGAACGGGTCGACGAACTGCTGGCCGAGACGGGCTTTGGCGAATGGCAGTCGTAGTCGACACCAGCGCGTTGTATGCGTACTTCGATTCGAGCGCGCGTGCTCATCTCGAGGTGCAAGCCCTGATTGAGGCGGAGCGCTCGTCGCTGATGGTCACGATGGGCGTGCTGATCGAACTCGATCATCTGCTGCGGCGTCGTGTCAACGCACATACGGCGCGGCGCGTGATGGACGAGTTGACCAACGGAGCCTACGAACTGATCGAGTGCTCCCGCGAGGATCTCCGCCGCGCGCTCACCATCATCGATCGGTTCTCCGATCGGGGGTTGAGCCTGACCGACGCTTCGTTGCTCGAGATTGCCGACCGCAAGCGGGCGTCGACAATCTTTACGCTCGACCGTCGAGATTTCGCAGGACTTGTTCGCTCTGACGGAACGCCGCTCACGATCTTGCCGTAGAGGTCTACGTCCCGAACCGCTCGCGGATGACATTGCCGTGAGCCGGAAAATCCTCATGATCCGCCAGCGCGAGGATGTCGGGCGCCATCACAGCCAAGGCCTGCTCCGACGCACACGCAATCGAAATCGTCTTCGTAAAGGCGGCTGCGGTGACCCCGCTCGTCACGCGTGCATAGCCACTCGTCGGCAGGGTCGCCGGAATACCAATCAGATAGTTGCCGGCACTAAACGGCGTGTGCTGGCCGAGTAGCACCTCGCCGGCATGCTCGATCTCGGCCAGGATGGCCTCGTCGTCGGCCGTCGCAAGCTGCATGTGCTCGGGGGCGTAGAGGTTGGCAACCTCAATCGCCTCGGCTTGGTCGCGCACGAGAATCGCGCCACCCACCACACCAATCGCGCTGGCTGCATAGCTTCGACGGGGCTCGGGGAGCAGCGCGAGGCGTTGAGCGAGCTCTGGCTGGACGCGCTCGATCAGTTGCTCGCTCCACGTCACGAGCACGCTCGCAGAGTCGGCACCATGCTCGGCCTCATTGAGCAGATCGGCTGCGAGCAGGCCAACGTTGCACGAGTCGTCGGCAATGATCAGGCTCTCAGAGGCCGCCAAGATCTGCATGCCCACCACGCCGTGGCGCTGAATTTCGAGCTGCGCACTGGCGACGGGTGGGCTGCCGGGCCCGAGCACCTTGCGGCAGGCGGGGATCGATTCGGTCCCAAACGCCAAGGCCGCGACACCCGCGGGTCCGTTGGCACGAAAGACATTCTCGAGACCAAGCTGCTCGGCCACAACCAGCACCGCAGGGTCGACCTTGCCGTCTGACCCTGGGGTCGGTGGCACGACAACGGCGATCTCGGGTACGCCCGCCACGACGGCGGGCGTGCCAATCTGGACCAGCACGCTGGGGAAGGAACCCTTGCCACTCGGCACGAACAAACCCGCGCTGGCAATCGCCGTGCGCTTCTCGCCGACCATGAGACCTGGCTCGAGCTCCAGCCGCCAATCGCCGTGCTGCAGCACCTGCTCGTTGAAGCGGCGGGAATGGTCGATCGCGTGGCGAATCGCCGTCTGGACTGCCTCGGGCGTCTCGCTTTTGGCCGCAGCAAACTCTGCCTCGGTCACCCGCAAGCCGGCCGGCTCCACGTGGCAGCCGTCGAACGTGGCGAGGGCACGACAGACAGCCGCGTCGCCGTCGCGGCGCACCTCGGCGACCAACTCGACAATCGAAGCCTGTAGCCCAGGCTCGAAGACGTCGCCCAGGCCACGTTCGAGCAGGGCGGCACGTTCCGCGGCCGTAGCTTCGGACCAACGGTGGACGCTGAGTGGTGCGGTCATGGCCGGAAGCCTACCCGGAGCCCGATCGGGGAGAGCCCTTAGCGGGCTTTGACGATGATGCGGGAGCCGATCACGATCACCTTGTTCGAGAGCGGCGACAGCCCAGTTGGCATCACCTTTCGAACTTGGAAGACGATGCGCTTGCCCTTGCCAACCAGCACGCGGGGGCTCGAGGAACGGGTCGTGAGCACCAGCTTGCCGTCGCGGTAGATCTTGTAGACAGCGCCCTTGGCGGTTGGCAGCGTCAGCACCAGCTTCTTCCCGACCCGCGTGGCTGTGGTAACACGGGGGGTGATGGCGAGCTTGGCGGCGAGTGCGCTTGGGGTAGTTGCTGTGCGACCTGGGGTCGGAGTTTCGACTGGTTGCGGAGTAGCGGGCACGACGGGTGTGCCGCCGCTCAGCGTGCCACCGATGTAGAGCAGCCGATTGGGCGAGCCCGCACCGGCATCGCCGACGTGATCACGCGAGGCGTTGCCGAGGACGCTCGTGGAGATCTCGCCCGTGGACGTGCTGCGGGTGCTCGCGAGCGTTAAGGCAACTCCACCGGCGACATGAGGCGATGCCATCGACGTGCCGGACAGCGTCTCGGTGGCCGTCGACGAGTCGAGCCAAGACGACAAGATGTCGACGCCGGGAGCGAACAGATCGACGCAGGGGCCGTAGTCAGAGAAGTAGGCACGCTGGTCGTTGGAGTCGGTCGCGCCGACCGTGATTGCTGCCGGTACGGACGCCGGCGAATTGGCACAGGCATCCCCGCCGTTGTTGCCAGCGGCGACAACCATGGTCACGCCGTCGTCGATGACGGACTGGACGGCGGTGTTAAGTGCCTCGGAGTAGCCGCCACCGAGGCTCATGTTGGCGACTGCGAGCTGGCCGGGTGCGTGGTTCGCGGCGACCCAGTTGAGGCCTGCGATCACATCGGAGAGGTTGCCCGAGCCGTAACAGTCGAGCACGCGGACAGGGACGATGCTGACAGACGGTGCGACGCCATAATCTGCGCCACCGACTGTGCCCGCGACGTGGGTGCCGTGGCCATTGCAGTCCTCGGTACCGTTGCCGTCACTGACAGCCGTGTAGCCACTCTCGACGCGTCCACCAAACTGGGCATGGTCGGAACGAATGCCGGTGTCAATCACGTAGGCGATCACGCCCGAGCCGCCACCAGCCGAGGCATTGGCGGCCTGCAGGTCCATGGTGCCGTCGAGCGGGAGGTCGCGCTGGTCGAGGCGGTCAAGGCCCCACGAGGCGGCGCGAGGCGAGCGCGTTGGTGCGCCGGGGGTGACGGCTGCGGAGGCTGCCGATGCAGGGCTCGTGCCGATCGCATTGGTGGCAGTGACGGTAAAGGTGTACGCGGTGCCGTTATGCAGGGAGCCAATCGTGCAGGCACGCGCGCCTGTCGTCGAACACTTGGCGCCACCTGGAGTGGCCGTTGCCGTGTAACCCGTGATTGCGCGGCGCCCGTTCGAGGCGGGTGCGAGCCAACCGACGCTGACCTTGCCGTTGCCGGCAGAGGCTGTCACTCCTGTTGGGGCGTCGGGCGCGGTCGGTGCCGCTACCTGGGTAAAGGTCCAGCCCAAGACGGTGCTGCCGCGAAGGCCCCCGTAGCCATCGATCGCGATCTTGATTGTCGTGCCGGCGGTGACATTGACCGTCACCGCGCTCCAGAGGCCACCGCCAGAATCGTCGTTTGCCGCGAGCGTCGAAAGTGCTCCAACGTTCGTGCCGGTGTAGGCACCGAGCAGCGTGTCGTATGAGCTGCCTTGCGTACTGAGGGCAAACGTGCCGTCGGAAGGAGCCGTCCAGAGGTACCAGATCGACGACGAGCCGCCGTAGCCGCCGTGGGTCGGCTCGTTGGTCTCGCGGGTGGCGTTGACCGTTGAGCCGGAGAGCGAACCCGTCGAACCGGTGATGAGGGCCGCGTCGGCGAAGGCATCGTTGGTCGCAGCAGGAGCCAGTGTGGCCGTGATAGCCCCCGAATATGCGCCAGTGCTCGCACTGTTGACTGCCGCCACGCGGAACGAGTACGTGGTGCCGTTCGTCAGGCCGGTGATCGTCGCTGTGGCGGCATTCGAGACGCCATCGGCAACGGTCGTCCAGGCGCCGCCGCCGGAGGCCCGCTGGATCACGTAGTCGGTGATTGCAGCGCCGCCGGTGTCGGCGGGCACGTCGAAGGTCAATGTGATGCGCTCACTGCCGACAGTCGCGACGAGGTTGCGCGGTGCGCTGGGGGCGGTCACGGGTCCGGGTGTGAAGGTGCCAGATGCCAACAGCAGGTTGGGGGATCCGGCCCCTGTCCCGGTGACAACCGACGGCGTGGCGGTGGCGAGCAGGCGCGAGGCGATCGTGGCGGGGGAGGCGGTCGCATCGGCGCTGAGCAGCAGGGCGGCAACGCCAGCCACGTGCGGTGTGGCCATCGAGGTGCCGGAGATCGTGTTGGTGGCCGTCGTCGAGGTGTACCAGTCCGACGTGATGCCCGAGCCCGGGGCAAAGACATCCAGGCAGGTGCCAAAGTTGGAGTAGGAGGCGCGGGCATCGTTGCTTCCCGTCGCGCCAACGGTAATTGCAGTGCGCTCGCTGGCGGGCGACGCTGAGCAGGCATCCGTATTGGAGTTGCCCGCCGCGACGGCATACGTCACACCATCGGTGATGCTGCGCGCCACCGCAGCGTTGAGGGAAACTGAATACGAGCCGCCGAGACTCATGTTGGCGACCGCCGGGGTGCTAGCAGCGTGGTCGGCCGTCACCCAGTCGACTCCGGCGATGACACCGGTGGTCGAGCCGGAGCCTCCACACGACAGCACGCGTACCGGCACGAGACTGACATTCTTGGCGACACCGTATGTGGCACCACCAACGGTGCCAGCAACGTGGGTGCCGTGGCCATTGCAGTCTGTGGTGCCGTTTCCATCGCTGATCGCCGTGTAGCCACTCAGCACACGCCCCCCAAAGTCGCTGTGCGTGCCCAGAATGCCGGTGTCAATGATGTAGGCCTTCACGCCAGTACCCGTGGCGGTGTAGGTGTAACTGGAGTTGAGTGGCAGGTTGCGCTGGTCGATGCGGTCGAGGCCCCACGTGGCGGGGCTCTGCGTGGCGTCGATACCCACCACGCGATCGGGCTCGATGCGCGTCACCGAGGGGTCCTGCGCGAGCGCTGCGACCTGGCTTGGCGTGAGGTCGGCGGTAAAGCCGTTGAGGGCGTGCGTGAAGACGGCGAGTGGTGTAGCCCCGGCGCTGCGGGCAAACACTGCAGGCTGCTTGCTCGCCACGACCGTGACGATGTAGCGGTTCGGAATCACCGAACCAATCTTGGCTCCGGCAGGTACCTCAGCAGCGCTGGTTGTGTCCAACGCATACAGCTGACGATCGCGCTCGACGACCAAGACCTGAGGGTCGTTGCGCAGCCGACTCACGTCGGTCGAGTCGAGGCTGGCGACAAACCCGTCGATGCCGTGGCGGAAGACCTGGCTGACGTCGTTCTGGCGAGCCTCCTCCGAGTTGACCTTGCTGGTCAGGTTGGCGCTGTCGTCGAGGATCACGACGTAGTCCTGCGATGGCGCAGCATGCGCGAGCGCAGGTGTGATCGCGAAAGCGGAGAGGGCGATCAGGAGAGTGGCAAAGCGACGCATTAAATGGTCTCGATCCGGGCGTGGAAGGCACCGAAATACCGTGCCCATTGTAGACGACGATCGAGCAACCGAAATCTGACGGTCTGTTCAGGCGTGGCGTGCATTGAGGGAACGATCGCAGATCACTATTAAGAATCTGTTGCGCCCGCATTGTGATCGGGAGCACAGGAACTAAAGCCCCTGCGTTAGACTGCCCTAACTCGTGACGGTCTCGCCCCTTACTCCGACCGATCTAACCCGCATCCGCGCCGATTTTCCGATTCTCGCGCGGGAACTGCACGGACAGCCACTGGCCTATCTCGACTCGGCCTCGACGTCGCAAAAGCCGCAGCAGATGCTCGACGCCATGACGAGCTTCTACTCGACCTCGAATGCCAATGTGCATCGCGGCGTCTACACGCTCGGCGTGGAGAGCACGGATGCCTTCGAAGCCGCACGCGATGCCGTTGCCGCGCTGCTGAACGCACCGTCTCGCCGCGAAGTGATCTTTACGCGCAATACGACCGAGGCGCTCAACCTTGTCGCCAAGACGTATGGCGCGCAGAACTGTGGTCCCGGGGACGTGATCGTCTTGACGGTGCTTGAGCACCACGCCAACCTCGTGCCGTGGCAGGTGCTGGCCGAGCAGACCGGGGCCACGTTGCGGTTTCTCGACATCGATGACGAAGGCAACCTCCAGCTCGACGCGCTCGATGCGATTGCGCGTGAGGCCAATGTCAAGCTCGTCGCGGTGACCCACCAGTCGAACACGCTCGGGGTGCGCCCGCCCGTGGCCGAACTCGTCGCCTGGGCGCATGCGCAAGGCGCCGTGGTCGTGCTCGATGCGGCGCAGACGGTGCCGAACCGGCCCGTTGATGTGCAGGCGCTCGATGTGGACTTCCTCGCCTTCTCGGGGCACAAGACGCTTGGGCCAACCGGCATCGGTGCACTCTGGGGTCGCGAGTCGCTACTCGCCGAGCTGCAGCCGTTCCTGACCGGTGGGGAGATGATCCGCTCGGTCAAGCTCGAGCGCACGTCGTGGAATAGCCTGCCCTGGAAGTTCGAGGCCGGCACCCCCGCCTACGCCGAGGCCGTCGGACTCCACGCTGCAATCGACTACCTGCACGCTGTCGGTCTCGAGGCGATTGACGCCCACGAGCACGCGATCACGGACTACGCGCTTGGACGTCTCGCCGAGGTGCCGGGCCTCCAGATCGTTGGGCCGCTGACGGCGGCTGCACGAGGCGGCGTCGTCTCCTTCGTGCTCGAAGACGTGCACCCGCACGACATTGCCGAGATCCTCGATCGGCATGCTGTCTGCGTGCGCGCCGGCCACCACTGCACGCAACCGCTGATCGAACGCCTCGGACTCGCTGCCACCGTGCGTGCCTCGTTCTACCTCACCACCACCGAAACTGAGATCGATCGGCTCGTCGATGGTCTGCTCGACGTACGTCGAGTGATGGGAGTCTGACAATGGACGATCTCTATCGCGAGAATCTGATGGATCACTACCAGCATCCACGTCACCACGGCCCGATGGCCGAGTGCGATGCTGAGGCCGAGGGACAAAACCCGCTCTGCGGAGATCAGGTCGTTGTGCAGGTCAAGCTGGCCAACGGGACGATTGAAGAAATGCGCTTTACGGGCCATGGCTGTGCCGTCTCGCAGGCGGCGACGTCGATGCTGACCGAGCTCGTGCAGGGACTGACCGTCGACGAGGCGGCTGCTCTGCCCTCGCAGGCAATCCTCGACGAACTGGCGATCCCGCTCTCCGCGATGCGCGTCAAGTGCGCCGTGTTAGGGCTCGGCACGCTGAAGCTCGCGCTCCATCGCGCGGCTGGTACACCGCTGCCTGCCGAGTGGGGCGACACGGACGAGATGGTCTGGTCCTAGTCGGAAGCGGTGTCGAGCAGGCGCGCGCCGCGCAGTGCGAGCTCGAGGCGAAAGCGATCGTCGGCGTGCTGGAGATCCAGTGATGTCAGCTTCGCAATCCGAGCGAGCCGGTAGCGCACTGTGCGCTCGTGGACGTCAAGCGCGCGGGCGGTAGCCGCCACGCTGAGGCCCTCTTGGAGCCACGTGGTAGCGGTTTCGATGTAGTGCGGCCCACCCTGGCGATTGCTCTGCAGCGGCTCGAGCGTCAGCTCAACCAACTCGCGGAGCGTCTCGCGGTCCTGCCCGATCAGCGCCTCGGGAAGCACGTCGGCGAACGGCACGACGCCGCGCAGGCTAAGCCGGTTGGCGACCTCGAGTGCACGCTCGGCCTCGCCATACGATGTTCGGATACCACTCACGCCAAGTCCGGGGCGGCCTAGACCCGCCGTCTCTGCGCCTCGAGGGACGCGGCCACTGACAATCGCGACAATCGTTCCGCTACGGACACCAACGAGCAAGGTCGCACCGCGTAGGCGGTCCAACACCGTGGTTGAGACCGTGCCAACGACCAGCACGCTGCGACGCCCACCGAGATCGATGCCGAGCTCTGTGGCGTGCTCCATCACCTGCTCGGGCGGCGCCTGCGAAAGCACGTGGTCAAGCAAGACAACGCGCGCTTGCTCTGCACGGAGGGCGGTCAGCACAACCTCTGGGGACTCATTCTCGGGCACGGCGGAACGTTACCGGTTTCCGGTAAGTCGTGTCAGGCGCCGTCTACCTGAGCCCGCACGAGCGCCGGGTCGAAGCGATAGCGCACGACGCCACCAACCTCAGAGCGAACGCCACCGGCCTCGCGCAAGAACGGGGCCCACGGGCCCGGATGCTTGGCGTCGACCAAGACCCACGAGGTCCCAGTAAACGCGAGGTAGCGCAGCAGTTCTTGGCGTGGGTTCGCGGGCAGTTGCTCGTTGTAGAACCCAGTAACTGCCGGGAACTGCG
Organism: Actinomycetota bacterium; assembly: GCA_005798855.1. Classification (GTDB taxonomy): domain Bacteria; phylum Actinomycetota; class Thermoleophilia; order Gaiellales; family F1-60-MAGs149; genus F1-60-MAGs149. The sequence continues at coordinate 12,688 of SYIF01000073.1, forward strand.
TGTAGGTCAGCGGGACTGCCGCAGCGCTATAGCCACCCGCCATGCGGTAACGCATCTTGGCGAGCGCCTGCCAGTACATGCCGTTGCCACGGAACGAGTAGGGCAGGATCAGTACGACCGCGTCGTCGGGAATCGCAGCGGTCGCTCTGGCATCCTGTATACCCGGAGGCGTCTGTAAATCCGTCCGCCAAAGGTCAGCACGCGGCGTCGGCAACAGGCAGATCAGCGCCAGCACGAGCAGACCCAGACGGACTGCAAACCACGGCAGTCGATCGCCTCGGCGGCGAGTCACAAAGAGCGCGCCGAGCAGGGCAAGCCCAAGCCACGCATAGACCACGAGGCGCGTCGGCAAAGCGAGTTGGATCAGAGGCAGGTGGGTAAAGATCTGCCACGGCATGCTCCAGTACGTGTCGCCGCTGATTGTCAGGTGCGCACCAAACGACAGCACGATCGCGGCGACGGTCGTGACGACAATCACCCAGACGAACCGCACGTGACGCCAGCGCCAGATGCCGCCTAGCGCAGCGAGGACGAGCAGTGGACCGAGGTACGCTAACTGTTCTGTGAGGTTGCCAGCAAACTGCAACGATTCGGCCTGGAAGCGCGCACCTCCCACCCACGTGATCACCGTCGGCACGACGAGGTTCTTGAGATCGAGCGGATAGAGATCGGGTCGGATCCGGTCGTTGATTGGGTTCGGGTGAAGCAGTGCTGCCAGCAGCAGCGGTGAGATGATCGCAATCGCAAGGGCATACCCCGCTGCGATCAGTGGCAGCGTCCGCAGGAGCCGACCACGGAGTTCACTCGGGCCAATCGCGATGGCAGCGAGAACCGCGAGGCTTCCGACTACCGTCGCCGTTGCACCGACCTCGGTAAAGATCAGAAACTGCATCGCGATCAGCCCAGCCAGAGCCAAGACTCCGCGGCCTGGACGAATCGACTGCTCGACGAGGCGAATGACGACCAGCACGATCAGCGGCAGTGCGGCGACCAGCGCGAGGTTGAGGTGGTTGAGGGTTTGGCCGAGCAGATACGAGGAGAACCCGAAGATCCAGCCACCCAAGATCGCGGCTAACGAGTCCTGCGTGATATGACGGCAGAGGAGATAGGCCGTCCACGCAGCCAAGGCAGGGGCCGCAATTGCGAGCGTGTTATACGTGACGAGCGGACCGGCAAGCGCGGTCAGCGGGGCAAAGAGCAACGCGGGCCCTGGGATCGTGGTCGCCCAGGCGAGGTTAAAGCCCATTGGCGCGTCGATGCGGTCGGTCAGGAAGGACGACTGGTTACCCGCCAAGACTTCGAACCAATGCACGAGGGACCAGGCGAAGAAGCCCTGGTCGCCCCCGAAGCTGCCGACGACAGAGTCGCGGGGCGCTTGGAGGAAGAAGCGACCGATCAGAACGACGGACCCGAGCAGGTACCCGAGCAGCACGAGGAGCGGCTCGAGACGTCGCATACCGCGGAGTGTACGCGGCAACGAAGAAGGGCCGGGTGGCTGCCCACCCGGCCCTCCGGCCGAACGCTGGTCATACGTAAGGTGCGCCGCGGCGGTGAGCCGCTGCCCCAACGCTGGCTAGACGATTCCCTGTCGGTCCAGGGACACGCCCTTACGTGCGCCGACCTCCACTTGCCGTACAGTTGCTACTCAAGAACGGACCACCCCCTTTCCGCGGTAGCGGCACGATATCAGCGGGGGCGGACGTGATTATCGGAAGTTTTTCCAGTAACCACTCGGCGTTGGCCCAACCTGGCCCTGGTACTTCGAGCCGAGTGATCCCGAGCCGTACGGGTGCTCTGCGGGACCATCAAGATTGAGGAACGACAGCTGCCCGATCTTCATCTCGGGATAGAGCGTGATCGGCAGGTTGGCGACGTTTGCGAGCTCGAGCGTGACGTGCCCATCGAAGCCAGGATCGATAAAGCCCGCCGTCGAATGGACCTGCAGGCCGAGGCGTCCAAGTGAACTCTTACCCTCGAGGCGCGAGACGATGTCGTCACCCAGGGTGACGCGCTCGAGCGTGGCGCCGAGCACGAACTCGCCCGGATGCAGAATAAACGGCCCGCCGTCGGTGATCTCGATCAGCTCGGTTAGCTCGGCTTGCTCTTGCTTAACGTCGATGTGGCCGTAGCGACTGTTGCGGAAGACGCGGAAGCGACGATCGCAACGTACGTCGACGCTGGCAGGCTGGATCAACGTCTCGTCGAACGGATCGAGCGCAATGCGCCCTGCCGCAATCGCGGCGCGGATTCCACGGTCAGAGAGAACCATCTGGCGGCAGTTTGGCAGGCGAGGGGGACGGCCGGTGCCAGCGCGGTGCAGTACGCTGCGGCGTGTGAGCAGTCGGGTCATCGCACGCCGCTACACGCTGGAGGTTCCAGAGGCATCGATGCCCGGACGCGATGTCTGGCGCGGACGCGATGCAGTCAGCGGTGGCGCGGTCGTCATAACGCTGCTTGAGGACCACCCGCAGGCCGATGCGACGCTGGCCGCGCTCGTTGCTGTGCGACACCCGTCGCTCCCGGTGATTCTCGATCATGGCGTTGAGGGGGAGACGCGGTACCTCGTGACGCCGGCCCGCGCGGGGCAGACGGCGCGCCTACGACTTTCGGCTCGAGGCCAGCTGACCGGGGCCGACGCGGCTGTGCTTGTTGTTGCAGTTGCCGACGCGTTGGCGACGTTGCACGAGCGCGGCTTGGTGCAGGGTTCTGTGAGTCTCGATGCGCTGATTCTCGACGAGACGGGCCCGCCGCGCCTCGAAGATTTGGCGACGGCAGGACTCGCTCGGCCGGCAGACCAACCAGACGACGACGTGCGTGCGCTCGCCGCGATCCTGCGCGAGCTGCTGGTGATCTCGGACGACGCGAATCTGCTCGAAGTGCCGGGTCTGTCTCCGCGCTTCGCAGGCTTGCTGCAAAGCATGGCTTCGATCAACCCACCGTCTGCGGTGAGTGCGCGCGACGCTCTACAGCGGATCGACGATGGGCTCCAGCCGCTCGCGAGCTCTGTCGATTGGGAGCCGTTCGCACCGATCGAGGCACCGCAGCGGGAACCGGGTGAGCGCCGTAATCGCGGACTCAAGCTGCTCGTTGGGGCGCTCGCAGTGGCCGTGGCGGCGCTGGCTGTGGTGGCGGTGATTACAGCAGTCGACCGACGCGACGCCGAGCAGCGCGCTGCTACGACCGGCCTGCCAGGCCCGGTCACTACCGTCGAGAACACCGCGACAGTTGAGGGCTGGGCGACGACTGAGGAGTCGGTGATCACGACGGTCGCAACGGCGCCGACCGGAGCTAATCGCACGCCAAGGCGAATCCGAGTCGTCGGTATCATGCCGATCGATCCAGCGGGCGATCGCCAAGAGAACAATGCGGATGTGCGCTTTGTGATTGACCGCTCGCGGAAGACGGGCTGGTCGACTGAGGTCTATAAAAACAGCACGCTTGGCAATAAGGGTGGTGTCGGTCTTGTCCTCCGCCTTGTGCAGCCAAGTCGAGTTACACGGCTCGTGCTGCGGACCGCACCGGTCGGCGCCACGATTGCTCTCTACGCGGTGCGTAGGAGTGAGCCCGCGACAGCGCCGCGCGGGTGGACCACCCTGAGCGAGCCCATCACGCTGAAGCGCGACCGAGCGGTAGTGCCCGTTCGCCATCGAGCCCCGGTCGCGACGGTGCTGGTCTGGTTGAGTGGACTGCCAGCGGAGCGTGGAGCCTACGTGCTGCGCATCAACGACATTCGTGTCGTCGGCGTGCCGATTGGTGCGTAAGTGCGACGAAGGGGTCTGACCCCTTCGTCGCGTCTAGCGCAGCAGCGAGGACTCGGCAGCGAAGCGTTCGAGCGCGAGTTCGATTAGGCGCGTCAGTAGGTCGCCGTAGGCGACACCGCTGGCCTCGAACATGCGGGCGTAGTAACTCGTCGCCGTAAAACCAGGGATCGTATTGATCTCGTTCAGCACGAGCCGTCCCTCGGGCGTAAGGAAGAAGTCGACGCGCGCCATGCCGTGGCAGTCGCAGAGGGTGAAGGCGCTGGCTGCTGTCGCGCGCAGACGCTCGCTGGTCTCGGCTGGCAGGTCTGCCGGCACCTCCAGCCACGAGCCGCCCTCCGAGTACTTCGCGTCGTAGTCGTACCACTCGTTGCGAAAGCCGAGCCGCCCGACCTCCGAGATGGTCAGCTTCGGTGGCAGGCCGAGCACGCTGCACTCCAGCTCGTCGCCAACGAGCAATTCTTCGACCAGGACCTTCTCGTCGTGGGAGAGCGCAAGGTCAAGGGCGATATCGATCTCGGCAGCGGTTTCGACCCGCGAGATGCCGACGCTCGAGCCCAAGCGCGCAGGCTTGACGAAGACGGGGTAGCCCAGCGCGGCAATCTGCTCGTGCATCTCTGCTCGTGCCTGGTGCTGGTGCACGACAACCTCACGCGCCACGTCGATCCCGGCGTCGCGCAAGACCGACTTGCAGAGCTCCTTGTCCATCGTTAAGGCCGAACCAAGCACGCCCGAGCCGACGTAGGGGACGCCGAGCATCTCCAAAAGACCCTGGACCGTGCCGTCCTCGCCGAAGGGACCGTGCAGGGCAGGGAAGACCACATCGCAGCCCAGCGGGCCACCAGCACCGGGCGTCACGGCGACGGGCTCGCCAACGGCGTCGAGCCAGAGCCCTGCGCGGCTGATCGTGATCGAGATAACATCGAAGCGGTCTGGATCTAGCCCAGCGGCGACGCTCGCAGCCGAGCGCAGCGAGACGTCGTGCTCTGACGAGCGGCCGCCACCAAGGACGGCAACCCGCAACCGCTGGGCCACTACGCCGTCGTCCCCGTATAGCGTCCAACGACGATCGTGACGGTCGAGCCCTGTGGCCTCGACGAGCCACTCGCCGGGTCTTGCGAAACGACCATGCCATCTTGGGCAGGATCGGTCACGGCGCTCTCCTGCGTGTTGGCGACGAGTCCAGCATTGGTGATCTGCGCCTCAGCATTGCTGCGCGTCATGTTGACGACGGACGGCACCGAGACGCTGACAGGACCCTTGGAGACGACGACGTTGACGAAGCCACCTTGGGGGAGACTGGTGCCGGCGGCCGGGTCTTGGCTGATCACCTGACCGACAGGCGCCGCGTCGTTCGCTTGCGTCTCTGAGCCGAGCACGAGCCCAGCCGCGATCAGGGTGTTTTGGGCGTTCGTGATGTCCATCTTCGTGATGTTCGGCACGGTGCCCGTCTGCTCGCCCTTGGAGATGGTCAACGTGACGGTCGAGCCTGTCTTGACACCAACGCCACCCGAGGGGGCCTGCGAAATAACATTGCCGACGGCGACGCTGTCGGACGAATCCTCGACCACGGTGACGAGGAGGCCGAGCACCTCGATCTGTGCCGTTGCATCGCCCACGGCAGCGCCCTGCACGTTTGGCACGGTCACGAGGTTCGGGCCAGAGGAAACTTGGAGTTCGATGGTGGTGCCTGTGGGTACCTTTCCGCCCGGGTTTGGACGCATCGCAATGACCTCATCAACAGGCGCATCGGCCGAGGTCTGCTTGGTAACGAGGACCGCCAGCCCGAGCTGCTCAAGGGTCGCGGTTGCGTCGGCCTGCGACTGTCCGACGAGGTCGGGGATCTCGACGAGCGCACTGGTCGTCGCAGTCGACGCCGTGTTCGGTCCGCCTCCGTCAGACCCGCCACGGCTAAAGGCGTAGACACCGGCAACGCCCGCGAGCAGGACGACGCCGATCACGAGCAAGAGGATCCACAGTCGCTTGCGATTGGGATTACCTCCGCGCGTTGGTGGCGGCTCGCGTGGTGGCAGAGGGGGAGCAACGAGCGTCTCGCTGGCCAGTTGGGTCATCGCGATCGTGGCCGCACCGATCACGGAGGTCTCGTCGCTGATGGGTAGGCCCTGACGCACGCGATCGAGCTCGATGCCCATCTGGTCGGCACTCTGGTAGCGCTGCGTCGGATCTTTTGCCAGTGTGCGCATGACGACGGACTCCAACGCGACGGGTACGAGCGGATTGCGATCCGTCAGCGCCTCGGGAGCCTCCTGTACGTGGCGCATGGCAACCGTGACGGCGGCCTCGCCTTCGAACGGCACGCGACCCGAGAGCATTTCGTAGAGGACGATGCCGACGGCGTAGAGGTCGGCTGGTGGCCCGACCGGCAAGCCGCGGGCCTGCTCGGGCGCGAGGTACTGGGCCGTACCGACAATCGAGCCGGCCTCCGTCATCTCGGTATCGCCGGCACTAGCAATACCAAAATCGGCGACCTTGATCTTGCCGTCGGGCTGGACGAGGATGTTCTGAGGCTTGACGTCGCGGTGGATCACGCCTTGCTGATGCGCGATGCGGAGGGCAGCCAAAATCTGCAGCGCAATGGTGATCGCTCGCCGCGGCTCGATCGGCGACGCGCGTCGAATCAGGTCCTTTAGCGTCTCGCCTTCGACGTACTCCTGGACGATGTATGACATGCCTGCGGTCTGCGACTGGTCGTAGACCTGCACGATGCTCGGGTGGTTGAGGCGCGCGGCAGCACGCGCTTCACGCTGGAAGCGCTCGATGAAGTGCGGATCGTCGCTGTGCCGATCAGCCAGCACCTTGATGGCGACTTGGCGATGCAGCGATTCGTCTTGCGCAAGAAAAACGCGCGCCATGCCACCCTGACCAAGGCGGCTAATGATGCGGTAGCGCCCGTCAAAGAGGGCGCCGGGAGAGGTGTCGTCCATGAGGCTCAATGTTGTTCCAGTTGGGATTGTCTCACGTTGTCTGCGCAGTCAGCGCCCGTAGCACGGCAGCAGCGATCGGGGCAGCCACGTCGCCGCCGGTTCCGTCGACGTCTTCGACCAGTACGGCGAAGGCAAAACGGGAGGCCTCAGCCGGTGCAAAACCGATAAACCAGGCGTCGTTCTTGCCGGCGGTGCCGGTCTCTGCCGTGCCCGTTTTGCCCGCCACGTCGAGTCCCGCGACGGCTGCCGCGCCACCTGTTCCCTCGTCAACAACCTGCTTCATCAACTCGCGGAGCGTGGTCGCGGTCTCGGTGGTCATTGCCCGACCGAGGTAGACCGGGGAGGGGCGTCGCACCACCGAACCATCCGGCGCACGCACCTCCTGCACGGGCTCGGGTTGCACGATCTGACCACCATTGGCGACGGCGGTGGCGACCTCAGCCATCTGCAGTGGTGTTGCAAGTAGTCGCTCCTGACCGATCGCAATCCGGGGCACGTCGATCGGCGCACTCGGATCGATCAGGTTGCCACGACGATTAAAGATGCCGGACGGCAACGACTGCTCCGGTGGGTAGTCCCAAGGAAAGCGCGAGAAGAAGCCGAAGCCACGCATCGTTGCCTCGAGCTGATCTTTGCCAAGGTCGGCACCAACCTCGGCGAACGTGGTGTTGATCGAATGGATCAGCGCATAGCCAAAGCTGTGTGGCCCGTAGGCCCGGTCGCGAAAGTTACAGAGCTTCTGCCCGCCCGAGTCGATACAGGAAGGGCCAGGAAATTTCGTCTCGGGCGTCACGACATCCGCATCAAGCGCGCTGGCAGCAGTCACGACCTTAAAGATGGAGCCAGGTGGATAGAGACCCTGGGTGGCACGATTGAGGAGCGGCGAGCCCGGGTCGCTGAGGGCCTGCTCGAGGCCCGTGTTTGGATCGAAGGTTGGCGTCGACGCCATCACGAGAATGCCACCGTTGCTTGGATCGAGCACGACGACGCTGCCACGAGCCCCAAGCTTGGTCAGCTCGTCCATGGCAACCTTTTGCGCTGCTGCGTTGAGGCGCAAAATGACCTCGTCACCGCGGACGGTGTCGCCCTTCAGGCGATCGAACGAGTTGATGACTCCAGTCAAGTCGCCCGTGCTACCCGTCAGCTCTGGATCGAGCGAGCGTTCGAGACCCGCGCGGCCCGCGAGCAGCGACGAGTAGCCCACCAGCTGTGCAGCCAGCCCGCCCGTCGGATAGTGGCGGAAGTAGACGGTGCGACCGTCGAGCGTGCCGGGCTTGGACTCGGCGAGAGTGACACCATCGGACGAGACGATCGAGCCACGGTCGATTGCGAGGTCGCGGTAGACAAGTCGCACGTTTGCCTGCCGCGCCTCGAGCGAGGAGCGAGCGACGACCTGCCAGTACGTCGTCATCGCGATCAGACCGAGCAAGCCAACGGCGAGCACGATGAAGAGGTTGCCGATGCGTCGGTTCATACGCGCTCTCGGTTCGCGCGCTGCGAGATACAGAGCAGGAGCCCAGCGATCGCGAAGTTAGCCGTCACGCTCGACCCGCCATACGACACGAACGGCAGCGTCAGGCCCGTTAGGGGGAGCAGGCGAATCACGCCGCCCACGATCACGAAGACCTGGAAGGCGACGGCCGTCGCGAGGCCCGCTGCCAGCAGTTTCGAAAAGCCATCATCCGCGGTAGTGGCAATGCGGAAGCCGCGCCACGCAAGCAGCAGGTAGAGCAGGATCACCGCGGTGGCACCGACGAGTCCCATCTCATTCGCAATCACGGAGTAGATGAAGTCGGTCTGGGCATACGGGATGATCGTGCCGCCGCCGCTATTCAGAATTACGCCGCGACCAAAGCCCGCACCGAGCACACCACCATCCGCAATCGTGTAGATCGACTGCGTGATCTGGTAGCAGCATTGCGCCTGCTCATCGGCCCACGGATGCAGCCAGCCGTCGATGCGGGTCTGCACCCGCGGTGTGATCTGAAGAGCGGCGGTGGCACCGAGCGCAAAGAGACCTGCACCAAGACCAACGAAGAGCAGGCGGCCCGTCGCGATGTAGAGCATTGCCAACGCGATCACGTAGAACAGCAAGGACGAGCCAAGGTCATTCATGGCGACCAGCAGCACAAGTGATGCGCCGGCGATGATCAGCAGCGGCAGCGAATGGCGCAGTGCCGGCACACCGATGCCGAGCACCTTGCGGGCCGGTGCGGCTAGTACCTCACGACGCTCGCGAAGATAGCCCGCAAGGAAGATCACGAGCAGGATCTTGGCGAACTCACCCGGCTGGATCTGCAGTCCTGCGACCCGAATCCAGAGGCGCGCACCATTGACCTCCGAACCCAGCACAATCGTCGCCAGCAAGAGCACGACGGCGACGGCACCACACGTATAGCGCAGCGTTTCGAGTCGGCGAATATCGCGGAAGGCAACAATCACACCGACGAAGAGCACCAGGCCAAGCACGATCCAGAGGCCTTGGTCACGCGCAAGCTTGGCATCGATGCGGTAGATCTCGATCAGCCCGAGGGCCGTCAGGACAGCAGTGATTGGCAGGAGGTAGGGATCGGCGTCTGGCAGCGTGATACGAACGACGAGGTGTGCGATCAGATAGGCGCCGGCAAAGAAGGCGGCGGCGATCAACGGTGAGGACGCAAACTCTTGGGCGCGTGCGAGCTGGACTGCCGCAAAGCCGGCAGTGGCAATCAGCAAGGCGAGGGCAATCAGCGCCAACTCACGGTTGCGGGTCGGTAGGCGGAGAAATCCGCGGTCGGGCATCACGGTGTGCTCGGCGGCAGCCGGAGCCAGGGCGAGGCAGAGGTCAGCGTCGCAACGCGGTCCTCAGCGCTGCCGAGCGAACCGATGCGCTGGTCGAGCAAGGTGGCACGTTGGTCCTCAGACAGCACGGCTGTCGGGACGTCGGTAATCGTGATTGCGCGGTAGAGGGTGACGTTGCTCGTCACCTCGAACGGCAGTCCCTGGTAAATCGCGACGCGTCCCGTCGGGGTGGCACCCACAAAGTGGGCCCACTGCAGCCCGAGCGCAATGGCTACGGCGAGCACAACGCCAACGGCCGCCACGATCCCAACTGTCAGGAGGTTCAACCCGCCGCGGCGGATGGGCTCCGGTGTGGTGGGCAATGGGAGGGCACCACTCACGAGTGCAGTCGGGGGCAGAATCACAATCGGTGGACGCTCGGGTTCGGTGTCTTCTACGCCGCGGGAGCCCATGCGTAAGAGCACGGTCGTGACGTTGTCCTCGCCGCCCGCATCGTTGGCGGCGGTGACGAGGTGTTGAGCGAGGTGCTCAAGCGAGCCGCCGCCACGCAAGATGCGGGTGATCTCGGAGTCGGAGACCATCCCCGTCAAGCCGTCGCTACAGAGCAAGATCAGATCGTCGGCCTCAATGGCAATGCGCAATACGTCGATATCGACGCGAGGCTCGGCCCCCAAGGCACGGGTAATCACCGAGCGCTGCGGGTGCCGCTCGGCCTCGGCCGGCGTCAACGTGCCGCGGCGCACGAGCTCGCCCACGAGCGAATGGTCGTCGGTCAGCTGCTGCAGACGTCCGGACCGAAACAGGTACGCCCGCGAGTCACCGACGTGCCCAAGCACCAAGGCATCGCCATCGAGCATGGCCGCGGTGATCGTGGTGCCCATGCCGAGCAGCGAGGGGTCGTTCGTGGCTGCGGTGTGAATCCGCACGTTGACGTCCTCAATCGCCTGGGCCAGAGGCTGTTCGCCGCCTTGCAGTCCATGGAGGGCGGCGACGGCCATGGCGCTGGCGACCTCGCCCGCGCGTGCACCACCCATCCCGTCGGCGACAGCAAAGACCGGGTCCGAGAGTACGAGCGCATCCTCGTTCGACTGGCGAACCTGCCCAACGTCGCTGCAGGCTCCCGTCTCGCGGACGACGAGCATCATTGCGTCGTTCCCGGCTCGTAGATCATCCGCGTCGAGCCGACGGCGACCTCATCGCCCTCGAAGAGCGGGGTTTCTGCGGCAATCCGGCCGCCGTTGACGTAGGTCCCATTCGTCGAGCCGAGGTCGCTGACCGTCGGGGAGCCGCCGCGAAGGCGCACCATCGCGTGGCGGCCGGAGACGAAGCCATCGCCATCGAGTACGGCAGCCGCATGGGGGTCGCGGCCGAGCAGCACCTCGGGCTGGTCCAGCACGACGGCAGCACCAATCGGCAGAATGTCGCTCTCAACCACGACGAGGCGACCAGGCGTTGCCGGCTTGGAGGGCGCGATGGAGGCTGGCTGCGGGTCAAAGCCGTGGCCCGGGCTCAGGATCATGCTCTCAGACGAGCCGCGGACATCGCGAATTGCCGTCCGCGCGATCCGCCAGACGAACAGATAGAGCAAGACCAGCACTCCAATACGGAGCAAGAGGAGTGCCTGATCAACCATCGCTCAGCCGTGCCGCTGCTCGATTCGCAGCGTGCTCATCCCAATCGTGATCTCGTCTCCAGCACCAATCGTGGCACTGCGAATGCGGCGCCCATTGACCATCGTGCCGTTGGTCGAATCGAGATCACGCAGGACGAAGCCTTCCTCGCTGCGGCCGAGCTCGGCGTGGCGTCGTGACACATTGCCATCGGCTAGGGGGACATCACAGTCCTTGCTACGGCCGATCACGATCGCATTGCCACCGATCGCCACCTCGCCACCCGGCCAGATCAACGTCCAGTTGGCGCCGGCCGCAGGCGGCGCGACGGGTGGCGCGACGGGGGCAACAGGCACCGGGTCAGGCGCAGGTGTCGTGGCGGCCACCGCAGCAGCCGCAATCACGGGCGCTGCTGGCACAACCGGTGGAGCCGGCGTGGCTGGTGGAGTCGGTGCGGCGGGAGCAAACTCATCCACGGCATCAACAGCAAACGGGTCGATGATTGGAGCCACGGGCGGGATCGGCACCACGGGTGCGGCCGGCGGCGCAGTCTCGGCGGGCGGAGTGGCGCCCCCACCAAACTCGGCAGGCAGGGCGTCGGCGGCTGGCGGACTGTCCATCGCCACGGGTGGTGGCGTCTCCTCCATCTCGGCTGCGATTCCGAACGTACCGACCTCCAACTCGTCGGCAGTCTCGATCATCACACGGGCACGGCCGGGGAGGGAGTAACCCTCGCGCCGCGCATGCTCAGTCAAATAGCCAGCCAATTCGGTGCGCAGCCGTGCCTCATAGGCGAGGAACTGCTCGCGATCATCAGGCGCTAAGAAGACGGTGTACGCATTCGGAACGTAGACCTGCTGGACCGAGATGACCTTGTTGTCATCCATCTCCTTCGTCAGCTTGCGAGCCAACTCGACGGGCTGGACGTGGGAGCGGAACGTACGGCCAATGCCGCCTTCAAAGACCTCCTCCAGTCGACTCTCGATGCGTCGCAGAAAACCCATTAGAACATCCTCTGATTGCCAGTTGACTTGCTGTCCGCGGCCACCACGGTGGCGGTGCCAAGGCTGCGAGAGCGGACAAAAATCACTATACCCGCCGCCCCAGCGCCCATCACGATCGGAATTGGCGCAAACAGCGCACCCGTGATCACCACAGGGATCGCCAGCGTGGCCAACATGCCGAGGCTGAGCCATAAACCAGCAGCAATCACCAGCGACCGCCCACGTGCTGCCAGCACGAGGGGAGCCGTTACGGCGAGCGCAGCCCAGACGACTGCCAGCAGCAAGGGGCCGAAGCCAATCGTCGCCGCGACGGCACCCGCAGTGGCGATCGCATCATCCGCGCCGGCCAGTTCGGTGCCAAGCGTCGTCAGCTGCGGTGTGGGGCTAAACGGCGAGCCGTAGCCGGCCAAACCAAGCGTGAGGGTCATCGCCAAGGCGCCCGCGGCGCCGAGGGCTCCACGAATGTAGGCGCGTGGCGACGAGCCGGCAAGCAGTGGATAGAGCGACCACGCAAAGCAGAGGGCGCAGAGCGGTGCCAGCGCAGGGAGCAAGACACGGCGGCCATCACGCGCCATCAACAGCACCCAGGCGAGGGCAAGCAGCGCACCTCCCGGAACCAGACCGAAGGCAAGGTTGCCAAGCAATGGCAGGGCCGCTGCCAAGACGAGCCCACCCGCAAGCAGCGGCAGCCGCAGCGAGACGATGGTTGCCAGTAGTGCGATCGCAAAGGGCCAGCCCGTTGGATAGAACGGCAGGGAACCAAGCAATGCGATGCTGGCGCAACCAGTCAGGGCAACGGGCCAGTGCGGTTGCAATCGGGTCAGCGCTGCCGCGAAGCGCACCTCCACGTGAGACTGGCCGCTCGGCTGATCGTGCTCGCGGCGCTCGTGGTGCACGTCAATCAAATCTGGCACGGCACGCAACCACCGCTTGCGGAGCCGCACGCGGGGTTCCATTGGCGGCACCTCAATCGACGGGTTAAGCTCGGCGCCACCACGTTCCATCGCGACTGCACCACGCAGCAGTGCATCGCGTAGCTGGCTCGGCAACGGACGACGCTGGTTGTCGAGGTCGAGGGCGCGGTCGATCATCTTGGTCGCGGCCTCTGGCAGATCTGGCCGCTCTGCACGCAGCGAAAGCTGCAGCTTGCGGTGCTTCTCCGCCAACTCGACGGGGTTCTTGGAGCGATACGGGTTCTTGCGCGTCAACGCCTCGTAGGCAACGAGTGCGGCTGCCCAAACGTCAACGGAGCCTGTCAGCATCTCCCCACGAACCTGCTCGGGAGCCATATACGAGAGCGTGCCGAGGAGGCTCTCATCGACCGTCGCATCGGGATGGTCCATCTGGGCAATCCCGAAGTCGGTCAGCTTGAGAATGCCGTCCTCGCGCAGCAGGATGTTGCCTGGCTTGACGTCACGATGAATAACGCCACGGGCATGCGCGTGTTCGAGAGCATCACAGACCGCTGCGACCGCGCGCAGAATCTCTGACTCCTCGAGGCGTCGCTCGCGCAGCACGACTGAGAGGTCATTACCCCGGACGAGTTCAAACGACACGAAGATGTAGTTCTCATCTTCAGCATTGCTGAGCATGCGCACGATCGCGCCATGGTCGAGCGAACTGACCGCTCGCATCTCGCGCCGCGCGCGGCGGCGGAGCTTCTCCTCGGCCGGGATTGCCTTGAGGGCAACCAGTTCGCCGGTCAGAAGATCCTCGGCCTCGAAGACGGTGGCACTCCCACCAACCCCGATTGTTTCGATGATTCGATAACGATCAGCGACGATTCCCTCAGGAAAAAGCGGCGGCACACCATGAGGTGCACTGCGGAGGGGACGGACGGTCATGGCGCTTGCCGCAGGTAATTGGGAGGAGCGGGTGGTAAAGTGGCGAAAGACCGGGACAACACTGCTCCCGTTTCGCCATTTATGTCTGCGTTCCTTTCCTTTTTTGACGACGAGTACGACGAGGCCCCGCCCGAGCGATCTGGGCGCAAGCGGCCTTCCTTGCCGGGGGCCTCCCGTGGCAAGGGTCCTCAGCGCCTGCTCGTCCTCGCGATTGGCGTCCTGATTGTTGTCGTTGCGGGGTACTTCCTCGTGCAGCGCTGTCAGCGCGACCGTGAGGTGTCCGCATATCAGGGTTTTGTCGCGCAGTCGAACGAGGTCGCGAAGGCGTCGGGTACGGTCGGCTCGGAGTTCTCGGCCGCCATCTTGACTGCGGGGCAGACGCCCGACGGTCTCAACAAGTCGCTTAATCGCGAGATCCAGGCGCAGCAGCAGATCGCAACCAACGCAGCAGCGCTCAGCGCACCCGACGGGCTCTCGCCGTACACGCCGTTTCTTGTGCAGACGATGCAGTACCGCGTCAGTGGCCTGCAAGGTCTCCAGCGCGCATTGGCCGAAGCCTTTAAGGCCGCAGGTACAACCGGGCAGGTTCCCCTCGAGCAATCTGCCGCTGTCGCCGCGACGTTCCAGCGCCTAATCGCGTCTGACGTGGTCTACACCGACTCGTATCAAGAGCCGAGCAAGCAAGTGCTCGCGCAGAAGTCGATCAATGCGACGGTCGACGATTCGCAGTTCGTTGATCCGAAACTCATCGAGTTTGCAGCGCCGCAGCGCATGCAGTCAATTCTCAACGCGCTGCTTGGCGGCACCCCCATCGGTGGTGGAGGCACGGTCGTGACGAGCACGGCGGACGACGGTTCGGTTGTCACGTCGACGGAGGCTTCGGCCGTGACGACCGCTGGCGCACTGCACGGGACGACGTTGATCAGCTCCTCCTTCAATCCAGGCACCGTGCAGCTCGACCCCGCCTCGGTCAACGAGGTCGACAGTGCCAACAACATGTCGCTGGCGATCACGGTGCAGAATTCGGGCGATGCGACTGAGGTCTCCATCAAGATCAACATCGTGCTGCGCGCCAAGGGCATGGACGACCGCGCGTTGCCGACCGGCGAGATCACCACGCTCGACCCAGGCGCGCAAGGCACGGTCGAGATTCCGTTTGGTCTCTCCGACATCGTCTTCGACAGCGTCGTCACCGCCAAGGTGACGGTCGAGAAGGTACCGGGCGAGCAGAACATCGATAACAACATCGGCGTCTACGAGATCCAGTTCCGCCTCAAGCCCGCCTGAGTGCAGGGATTGCGGTGACCGCCGAACTGCAGGGCACGTTGGCGTTGATTATTGGGATTGTTGGGATTGTTGGTGTCGTGCTCGCGATCGTGGCGCTGGTGATTGCGGCGCGAACGGCGCGCTGGGCTGGGCGGTTGCGTCGCGCCGAGCAGGCCCTCTTGGACGGAGAGCCGGTCGATCTGGTCGAGTTTGCAGTTGGCATGCAGGCGCGGATGGAGCGCCTCGAAATCGACGGTCTACATCTGCGGGACGAGGTGGTCTCGGCGCTCGGTACGCTCGACGTCTTGCTGCGACGGCGGTCGATCGTACGCTTCGACGCTAACGATGATGAAGAGGGACGCCGTTCGGCGTCGCTGGCATTGCTGGATCGCAACGGTTCGGGCATCGTGATCAGCGCGGTGCACGCCGGCTCGGTCACCAGCGTGTTCGTCAAGGACGTCCTGCGTGGCGGTGCTGGCTCGTTGGCGCTGACACACGAGGAGCAGCAGGCGATCACCCACGCGTTGCGGTAACGGTCGCGTTCCGGTGAACGCTGGGAGGCCGATGCTACTCTCGTGGTGTGATTACTGGCAGTGTGCTCGTCTTGAACGCGACGTACGAACCGCTCAACGTGACCAGCGTGTGGCGGGCGTGTAGCCTCATCCTGTCTCAAAAAGCCGTCGTGCTCGAGGCCCATCCGGAGCGCATGATCCGCTCGCCGTCCACCACGCTGCCGCACCCTGTCGTGATCCGGCTGGTCTCCTACGTCAAGGTGCCGCGCTTTACGTCTCGGCGCATCACACGGCGTGCGTTGTTCGCCCGTGATGGCAATGCCTGCCAATACTGCGGCAGCGGTGCACGACTGACGCTTGATCATGTCAATCCGCGCTCGCGGGGCGGCGAGTCGACCTGGGAAAACGTGGTCACGGCCTGCTCGCCGTGCAACCTCCGTAAACGCGACCGTTTACCGCAGGAAGCGGGGATGCCTCTGCAGAAAGCGCCGCGCGCACCGCATCCAGATGTCTATCTCACGCTCGGCACGCGGGCGATTCCACATTCTTGGCATCCGTATCTGCCGGCTCGTGCACGTCAGGCAACAGAGCACGACGCGCGACTGTCGCTCGCGTCCTGAGGCGGAGAGCCCGCTAGGAGTGCCGTGCTACCGTCGGCATGAGACGGCATGACAGACCCGACGAATGCAACGACAGCGCGCGCGGTACGGCACCTTAGCCTGCTCTCGGAGACGGTCGCTGCCGTCACCAGCTCGCTGGATCTCGCAGAGGTCACCGACGCCGTTGCGATCGCAGTCGCCCGCGCCTTTGAAACCGATGCGTGCTTCGTCTATGCGTACGATGACGCGACGAACGACCTCGTCCTGCAGGCGCTGCACGGCACGCATGTAGAGGCCACGGCAGGGCCACCACGGATGCGGGTCGGTGAGGGTCTGACGGGCTGGGCTGCAGAGACACGCGAGGCCGTCGCGATTGCGGCTGATGCGCACCTCGATCCCCGCTTCAAGGAGTTTCCGAACCTGCCCGAACGCCGCTTTCAGAGTCTCCTAGCCGTGCCGATCTTGGATCGCCGCGAGCGCCTGGCGGGGGCCATGAATGTACGCACGGTCGAGCCCCGCGAGTATCACGACGATGAGATCGAGCTCCTGCAGACAATCGCCAGCCAGGTTGCCCAGGCGATTGAGAATGCGCGCCTATACGAGCGTTCGCAGCGCCGTGTCGCCGAACTGGAGGCGCTTGGCAGCATCTCGCAGGCGATGACAGAGTCGCTCTACCTCGAGGAGGCGCTGGCCCACATTGCGGAGACGGCTGCGAGGGCGGCACACGCTGAGGTCTGTGCGCTCGTGCTCGACGGCCCTGAGGGGACGAGGGTGGCGCGCCGTTCCGCGTCCGCTGGGCCTGACGATGACGAACTTTCGGCCTTCGGTCTGCGCGCCCCTGTCGATCAGCCGGGCGTGTTTGCTGTGCCACTCGTCTGGAAGTCGCGGCGGCTCGGAGCGCTCGTCACGACGACGCCGGAGGGACGGCCGTTTACGCCTGAGGAGCAGATGCTGCTGCGCTCCGTTGCCAATCAGGCGGCTGCTGCGGTGGAGTCGAGCCGTGGCGTGATGCGTGGCATCGTGGCGCAGGAGATTCATCATCGCGTCAAGAACAATCTGCAGACCGTTGCGTCGCTGCTTCGGTTGCGCGCCGGCAGCGCCGATCCTGAGCGTGCGTTGACGGACAGCGTCGACCGGATCCTCTCGATTGCGGAGGTCCATGACTTGTTGACGGCGAGCCGCGAAGGAGATGTCGACCTTGCGGATCTGCTGCGGCGCGTCTCGGCGATGCTCGGACACGGGCTTGGGGCGCCGGCGGCTGCCGAAGAGCTCGCGCACGTCGAAGTGCCTGGCGATACGGCGACGGCGGTCGCCCTGATCTTCTCCGAGCTGTATGCGAATGCGCACGAGCATGGTGGAGGCGATGTCCGCGTGGCACTGCGTCAGGAGCAGACACGGATCGAGCTGACGGTCGCCGATTGCGGACCGGGCCTACCGGATGGATTTGACCCCGACCGTTCACTGGGTCTCAAGATCGCGCGGGCATTAACGGCCGATCAGTTGCGCGGCGAATTGGTGCTCGAGGATGCGAGTCCGGGTGTCCGCGCACGTCTTACGTGGAGCATCACATGAGGATTCTGATTGCCGAGGACGAGACGATCATTCGGCTCGACGTCCGCACGTTGCTGGAGAAGGCCGGACACGAGGTGGTTGCGGAGGCTCGTGACGGCGAGGAGGCGGTCGCGCTGGCAGCCGAGTACGTCCCCGATCTGATCGTGATGGACGTGCGGATGCCACACCTAGATGGTATCGAGGCGGCGCGGCAGATTTCTGACCGGAAGCCCGTACCGATCGTGATGCTGACGGCCTATGCGGAGGAGGACCTCGTCACGCGTGCCTCCGAGGCTGGTGCGTTCGCCTATTTGGTCAAGCCGTTCCGCGAGGTCGATCTCCTGCCAGCGCTCAATACAGCCCGGGCGCGCTTCGAGGAACTTGCGGCGCTCCGCGAGGAGGCGGCCGATCTGACCGAGGCCTTGGCGTCGCGCAAGGCCGTCGAGCGGGCGAAGGGAATCTTGATGCGCAAGGACGGCATCGATGAGGCGGAGGCGTTCCGACGTATTCGTGCTGCCAGCCAGAAGACGGGCCGCACGATGCGGGTCGTCGCGGACGCGTTGATCGCTACCTTCGAGACGGAGGCTGCCGAGTGAGCACGACGTCGGATGTGCTCGAGCGTCGCAAGGCAGGTGAGGGCACGAGCCTCGGTCCTCCGTGGCGCGTAATCGTCCTCAACGACGATCACAACACGTTCGAGGGCGTCGCACGCTCGTTGGCGGCAGTCCTACCCGGTGTCGACTATCGCCAGGGCCTGGGCCTCGCCAATCGCATCCACAAGTCGGGTCAGGCGATCGTTTGGACGGGTCACGAGGAACTCGCCGAGCTCTACCACGAACAGCTCGCCGCGCAGGGCCTGACGATGGCCCCGCTCGAACAGGCCTGACGCTAAAACGGCGTTCCCACCAGCGTGATCCAGGTCCACTCGCGACGCACTCCCTCATGTCCAACAGCGTGATCCTGGTCCATTCGCGATCCTAGGAGGACATGACAACCGCGCGGATGTGGTGTCCTCCCCCTGGTGGGAAGACAAATCAAGTCAGCGCTCGCGATCGGGGGGGAGGACACCACATCCGCGCGGTTGTCATGTCCTCCTAAGGGTAGAGACGTTCGACGATCGCTTCTGGTGTGGTCAGCCAGGCGCCGGCCGCCTCGAGCCGACCGAGCAGCTCGTCGAAGAGCACGAGTTCGGCGGGGCCGTGCTCGCCACTAAAGTGCTCGATGGGCACGCTCAGAGCAGCGGCGCCACCGACGGCAAGCAGGGCTGCCAAACCATCAGAGACCGCATCGTCAAGCAACGGAAACTCGATCGTGTCCGTGGGTCGATCGGTGGCTGGGTCGTAGCCACGGCTGGGGAACGCGGTGCCTCGGCGAAACCCCGGCCGCCCGGCGATCTGGATGCCGACGCCGGCACCAAGCGAGAAGCCAAGCATGCGCACGCGCGCCTGCTGCTCTAGCTCGAGCTGGTCGATGGAACGCAATGCAGCGGTGGCGCGATAGCGCTTCTCGACCGTTGCGAGCTCGCTGTAGACAGCGATTGGGTTGGCAGGCGCAGAGCGGCGCAGCCGGCCCAGTACACCGCGGCGAGGGGGTGTGATTGCACAGGCCTCGTGGACCAAGGCGATCGCACAGGTTGCCCCGGCCGGCCAGGGGTGGGTGACGCGCAGGCGCTCCGCAGCCACCCAGTCACCGACGCGAGTCCGAATTGCATCGACCGGGTTTGCCCAGACACCCGTCGTACTCCGCGCCGTCAAGTGGTGATACGCGAAGGCAATCGGATCGACCTCAGCCGAGGTGCGAGCGTCCCACGCCGTCGCCTCAAAGGGAAGTGTCTGCGACGGCCAGTCGAGCACGACGCTCCCCGTGTGGGCGACGCTGATCCCACTGGAGGCGAGCAGGTCGGTCAGCGTGGCGGAGGCGCGGGCGCCGATTGCGGCCGGGCCACCAATCGCGAGGCGCACGACCTCGTTCATGGTGCGGCTCCGTGCGCAGCATTCCACGCGGCAGCGCTCTCGCGCAGCCCTGGCCCGGTTGCTCCCTCACGGGCATTACGCACGTGGAGGTCGAGTTCGGTGCGGGGCAGCGTTGGATTGAGGCGACGGAGCGGCCCCGGCAGGGTGGGCAGACGAGCGAGCCCACTGAGGGCGGCGTACTGCCCGGTCAGGGCGACGCGTGCAGTGGTGCCAGAGAAGCCAGGGTGGTGCTTCGCCCAGTAGCGCCGTCGGCTGCGCCAGAATTCGACGATTCGGCGCGACGGGTCGGCGCTGGTCGAGGCGCGCACGTGGTGATGAACGACTGCCTGCGGAACAACGTGCGTCGCAAATCCACGCTGGTGCAGCCGTTGTTGGAGATCGGTCTCCTCCGAAAACATGTAGAAGCCCTCGTCGAATGGGCCCGTGACCTCGACCGCGGAGCGGCGCAGCAGAAGGGCGCAACCACTCGCCCAGTCGACCGCCGCCGGAGCGCCCGTGATGCGCTGCTCGACACCAGCCTGACCAAGCGTGAGCAGGCTTTTCAGGCACGTCGTTGGGTCGGGAAAGCGAAACGACGTTGCCTGATGGCGACCGTCTGGGTAGACGACGGCCGGAGCCGCGACCGCCACCTCGGGGTGGGCGTCGAGGTAGGCGACGAGGGTATCGATGGCGCCGGGCTCGACCGTCGCGTCGTCGTTGAGGACGAGGTGATACTCGGCTGTACTCTGCTCGAGCAGCCGATTGTGGTTGGCACCAAAGCCGGCGCGGTAGGGCTGCTCGATGAGCTTGACGTCAGGGAACGCCTCGCGCACTGCTGCGCAGGAGCCGTCCTCTGAGGCGTTATCGAGCACCAGAAGCTCGCAGGGCTCGCTGGAACTGCCAGGACCTGTCAGGGCAGCCAGCGCCTCGAGCAGGAGGGCGCGATTGCTGTGCGCGACGATGGCGACGGCGAGCCTTGCGCTCACCGCTCGAGACCCCGCTGACGCAACTCGTCCATCGCCTCGTCGACACGATCGTCGGCCTCTTGGTCGGCGAGCCAGGTGGCGAGCTCGCCGAGGCCAGCCTTGACATTTACCTCGGCACGGAAGTCGAGCAGCTGGGCCGCTCGAGTGGGATCCCCGATGCAGTGGCGGATGTCGCCAGCGCGATAGCGGCCGACCAGCTCGGGCTCGATCGCGAGGTTGAGGCCCTGCGCGAGCCCCTGGGCGACATCGAAGATGCTCGAGGCCTCACCGGTGCAGACGTTGAGCGCCGCGCCGGTGGCCGTCGACTCTGTTGCGAGGTGAAATGCGCGCGCCACGTCGGTGACGTGCACGAAATCGCGGGTCTGGAGGCCGTCTTCAAAGGCCACCGGTGCATGGCCGTTGAGCAGGCGGCTGGCGAAGATCGCGGCCACGCCCGTGTACGGATTGCTGAGCGCCTGGCGTGGTCCGTAGACGTTGAAGAGACGCAGGGCCAAGGTCGACACGTTGTAGGCAGCGCCGATCGAGAGGCACAGCTCCTCATGGTCGCGCTTGGAGACGGCATAGACGCTGGTCGGCAGCAGTGGCTTCGACTCTGCTGTCCGCTCTGGCTCGAGCGCATCGCCAGCAGCGGTCTCGAGCTCCCACCGACGTTCGGCTAGTTGGGCCTCTGGACGCAGGCTCGGCGCAAGGCCACCCTCGCCCGTGCGCGAATTTCGATACTGCCCCTCACCATAGATCGACATCGAGGAGGCAACGACGAGGCGTTGGATCCGTTCGCGTCGGGCCACCAACTGTTCGAGCATGACCGCGCAACCGACTGTGTTGACGTCCATGTAGCGGCGAATCTCGTACATCGACTGACCGACTCCGACGACGGCTGCGAGGTGTACAACGGCATCGATGTCGTCCATCGACTTGCCGAGTGCGGCTTCGTCACGGACATCGCCCACCACGAGCTCGACGTTCGCATCGAGATAGTCGGGAGGACCGTTGGGGTGAACCTGTGGGTCGAGGGAATCAAACGCGCGCACGTGGTGGCCTGCTGCGAGCAGGCGGTCGGCGAGGTGCGAACCGATAAAGCCGGCACCGCCTGTGACCAAAACGCGCATAAACGAATGGTACGGGGCAGGGCGCGTAGCGTGCGTCCGTCGTGGCTAGTTGAGTGGGTTTGTGCGGCTGCTCTGGAGCCCACTCAGCGAGGACGACGGGTCGAGGGCAGAGGTGTTAGCTGCCTCGGGGCCGACGATCGTGAGTGCGTTACCCGACAGGGTGGCCTTGCGGGTCAGGCTGACGCTGTCGAGGATGACGACGCGACCACCCCGCGCGGCAAAGGCGCGTAGGCGCGCGAGCAGGCCTGCGGTCCAGACGGGAGCATCCGCAATGATCAGGGCGCGGGCGCTACGGGGCAGGCCACGGGCTTCGATCGACTGGTCTGTGATGGCCCCCACCGTCTGTACGCCGCTGCGCCTGGTTGCTGCAACCGTGCGGCCGAGCGTGGCGAGCGCGGTCTCGATTCCGGGGGCAAATGGTCGGTCGAGGGCGAGTGGTGCAGGCGGTACATCGGGGAATCCGGAGCGGTCGGCATCGGTTGGGTTGGCTGCTTGCCACGAGTACAACGGCTCCATCACCAGCACGCGGGCTTGTCCGGCCCGCGCCTCGGGGGCCCACGCCTCCCAGCCACCACCGGTGATCTGAATGGCGTAGAAGCCGGGTGTTGCCGGCGGCAAGGTGGCTGTCCCGGGCGCGCCGCTGGCGCGTGCCACGATGTCGCCGGGAAAGCGTGTGCGGGGCCGATGTCGCACGAGGGTGACGTCGGCCAACAGCGTGACGGGTTCCAGGGTTGGGGTGAGTGCGACGGTTTCGACGCCGACAACCTGGGCGGGTGCGAGTTCGTTGGGTTTGACTACCTCTGGTGCGTTGACGAGGTTGCCGCCACGGTCTTCGGCATGCCAGCCAACGATGTACGAGCCAGGTCCGACAAACTCACCGAGCGTGTCGAGCGGCAAGTTGCCGATGTCGGCCGACCAGTGCAGCTCTTTGCGTTGAGCCCACTTGAGGTCGGTCTCGCGGCGCAGCAAGCGGGCAGCGCCGCTCGGCTCGATCTGGCGCACATCGAGCCGGAAGCGGACGGGTTCGTCTGCGCTGAGCGTGAAGGCATAGGTACCTGCAGCACCATCGAGCCCAGGCGAAATGCGTTGGCCCGGCTTGGCCGTTGACTTGACGGTGGGTGGCGTCGCATCGAGGATGATTGGATCCGGGATGCGAATAACGCGTTCTTGCTGCTTGAGCGAGATCGCAAAGCGATACGGGCCATCGGGGGCGAGCGTCCCGTTGGCGAGCTTGCCGCCCCAGGCGGCTCGCAACTTCTTGCCTTTGCGCGTGACAGGCACGGTCGCAATTGCGCGATCGTTGGCATCGAAAATCAGCACGGTTGCGGTGTCGGGCTTGCGCAATCCGACTGTCAGCGTGGCGTGGCGACGGCGCGGTTTGTATGCATTGGGCGAGAAGGTGGCGCTGGTAATGGTCGGCGCGATGATCGGGGAGGGCGCGCTCTTGAGGATCTGGGCACGGACGAAAAAGGCCGCTGCGCCCGCGATGAGTGCGAGCATCAGCAGAGCAGCCAAGATCCGAACGAGTCGCTCCACAGTCCCAATGCTAGAGGGGATCATCGCCGGGCGGCTGATCCTCGACCGTTACCTCGAGAATTCGGCGGGAGGCATCGCGCAATCCGCGCAGCACAGCGAGCGCTTCGGGCCAGGCGCTGTCGGGCACGATCAGGTGGTCGCGTGAGGCGGTGCCGACCAGCACGATCGGCACGCCGCGCTCGGCGAGGGCTCCGCTGATGGTCGACGCGAAGCCTGTCAGTTCGGGTGGAAGTGGTGCCACCAGCAGAATCACGCGGAGCCGATCCTGTCGGGTATCCGCGGCCGGCAGCGTCTCGGCAAGCGTGGTGCGTAGGAAAAAGGTCGTCTCGAGTGGATCGTCGATGCGGGCACTAAAGCCCTCAGCGAGGAGGGCCTCAGGCGAGGGCGGCGCCGAGCCGCGCCCGTAGCCGAGCAGGCTAAATTCGTGCTCGAGCAGCATCGGGTCGAGGGCAGCGAGCGCCGCGATCAGGAGCGGGGAATCGGCAGACACGGAGCAGAGGGTACGCGACCGCGTCAGACCAGTGCCTACGGCAACGCGGGCAGGTGCTCGGCGCGCAGCACGTCGAGGTAGCGCGTGCTACGAAAGCCGATCTCGTGCCCATCAGCGTGTGGTCGCCCAAGGGCCTTCGTGGCGAGTCGCTTGAGCGCAAACTCGGGCAGCCAGCGATACCAGCGTTGGATCCGATTAAGACGTGCGTAGCCACTGAGGTGTTGCTGATGCAGTGCGGCGTAGCGTGCTTGGGCTTGGGCGGGAGTGAGGTCGTCCGCGAGGGTGCGCATCACAAGCCGGCCGGCACCGGCTCCAAAGTAGACGGCAGGGCGAATGCCTTCGAGCGTGACAGGCAGGGCCTGGCCAGCGGCATCGCCGATAAAGAGCACGCCGCCAGCGACGGGATCGCGTGGATTGCAGGCAATTGCGCCGCCATGGTGCTCGCGGCCCGCCCCGAGCGTGTCGCGCTGACGGAGCCGTTTCATCGGCGGCTGCAGCGGCTCCTTGATAAACGAGCCAACACCGGCACGGACGTGATCGCCCGCAGGAAACGACCAACCATAGCCCGATTTGAGCAGCTGTTTTTCGAGATAGAAGGCGAAGCCGTCGGCGTGGGGCGCAGCGGCCGTGGGTACGTGGTCTTCCGTACCGATCACGAGGCTCGGCTGGCTGCCACGCGTTGGGCCGGCGGGATCGAGCACGCGGCGCCAGCCCGAGGCGTCGATCAGCCAATCGGCTTCGAGGCGCTCGCCAGCGGATCCGAGCACGAAGACGCCATCCCGCCCGACGACGCGGATCTGCTCGAACCGCGCATCGGTCTGGCGGGCGATTGCAAGACAGCAGGCCTCGTAGTCGATGACGGCGAATTCCTCAGGCAGCCGAACATTCCAGTGAGCATCACCAATCTCGACACGCATGCGCGATTCGGCATTGAGGACCGACTCCTCCGCTCCGAGCCACTGCACCAGTCGAAGTGGCAGTGCGCACGCGGATGTTTGGTGGGCGCCGATCGGCGAGCGGTCGACGATCAGGACATCGCGCCCTCGCAACTCGCGAGCAGCAGTGAGCCCGGCGAAGGAGGCACCGACGATCAAGACTTCGGTCATCAGCGCACCGCGGCGGCGGCGGCCGCACCCGCGCGGCGACCGAAGACGCAGATCTCGAGCAGCGAGTTGCCCATCATGCGATTACGG
Organism: Actinomycetota bacterium; assembly: GCA_005798855.1. Lineage (GTDB taxonomy): Bacteria > Actinomycetota > Thermoleophilia > Gaiellales > F1-60-MAGs149 > F1-60-MAGs149. The sequence continues at coordinate 37,824 of SYIF01000073.1, forward strand.
CCATGGACGCCGCCGGTAATCTCGCCTGCGGCCCAGATGCCGGGCACCGTGGTGGCGCCATCTTCGTCGATCACGAGTCCGCCATTTTGGTAGTGCAAAACCGGATAGACCGGGATCAGTTCGGTCAAGGGGTCGAGGCCGGCCTTGCGGTAGCGACGCAGCATGTAGGGAAACGAGATTTCGGCGTCGGTAGGATCGACGGGGCGACAGTCGAGGTACACCGCGGGGCGGCCTGTGGGAGTCGTGACCCCGCGACCCTCGGCACACTCGCGGATGATCGCCTCGGCCACCACGTCGCGTGGTGCGAGTTCGTCGACGAACTGCGCGCCGGCGGCGTTGCGCAGCAGCGCACCGTAGGCACGCGTCGTCTCGGGCACGGCGTAGCCCGCCAGTGATTCGGGCCAAGCGGCCCCCGTCGGGTGTCGTTGCAGAGAGTCGTGGTCGCGCTCGACGCAGCCGATCGCGACCGCAAGCGCCGCTACCTCACCCGTCGCACCGTCGCCATTGGTCGAGAGTTCGCCTGTCTCCTGGGCCTCCCGCTTGCAGCGCCCGCCAGCAGCTAGGATCAGGGCGCCTGGCCGGATCTCGAGCTGTTCGCCGCCGCGCTCGAGCAGTGCTGTCCCGTCTGTCGTAAGGGCGATCAAGGGCGCATGATCGAGCAGAGTGATTCCCTCACGCGCGGTCACGGCATCGCGGAGTGCGCCCGCGATTGCCAGTCCTGTTCGATCGCCGACCTGCAGTAAGCGTTTGCGCGTCGCTCCGCCACAACGGGCGATCCGTAACGAACCATCGCCTTCACGCGTAAACGCCACGCCCAATTCCTCGAGCCAACGAACAGTCGTGGGACCCTCTTCAACGAGGCGCTGGGCGAGCGTCGGGTCAGCCGTGTTATGCGAGGATCGCATTACATCGGCAAAGTGGGTTTCGATCGAGTCGTCATCACCGACGGCAGCCTGAATACCACCCTGTGCCTTCGCCGTGTTGCACGAGGCCACGCCGAGCTTGGTGGCAAGCATCACCGTGGCGCCAGCGTCGTTCGCTGCCAGCGCAGCGGCGAGCCCCGCACCGCCCGAGCCGATCACGAGCACGTCAGGCATGGTCAGTTTTCGAGACCGAGGATCAGCGACAGCGTGTCGCTCCTCAGGCCCCGGCGTAGCGTTTCGAGCGGGATTGCCTCGTCCGGGGGGATGTTGCCGAGGTTGACGTCGGGGCCAAAGTGCTTGATGAACCACGCCTGCTGGGCTTTCTGTGGCGCCTCAAACAGCACAGTCGTGACATCGATCTCGTGCGCGATCTCGTCGATCAGGCCGCTGCGAACTTCGCCGGTGTTGCGAAAGATGCCGGCAGTGCCCGACTCACGCGCCTCGGTGATGACCTTCCACGAGCCAGCGGCCAGCTCTTCCTTGATCCATTCGACCCACTGGTAGGGGGCGTAGATTTCTTCGTCGTCTTTCGAGCCGACCTCGCTGAGGACTTCGAAGTCCTGGGCAAACATGCTGATCAGTTCGAGTTTACGTTCGCGCGACATGTCGATGGTGCCGTCGGAGACTTCGACGTGGGTGAAGCCTTGGGCAGTCAGCCACGTGCGGTAGTCATCGATGCGACCACGCGCCTCGGCGACCTCGAGCAGCGTGCCACCACAGACGACGGGAATGCCGAGCGACTTGTAGAGGTCGAGCTTCTTCCCGAGAATCGGCGTCACGTACGAGGTGCCCCAGCCGAGCTTGACGATGTCGATGTAGTCGCCGCTCATCTCGATCATCGACTGGATGTCGGCGAGACCGAGACCCTTGTCCATGACGTGCGTGATGCCTACATTGCGCGGCTTGGCCACGCGGGCCGGCAGTCCAAGGAAGTCGAGGTTCATGCGCGTAGGATACCAACTTTTACTGTTTGCGCGCTTATATGTTGTATAACAATCACATATGAAACAAGTGGATCGTGATGCGGCAGCCGCCGGCTGGTGCATCGCCAATCTCCACAGTGCCACCGTGTGCCGCGATGTCTTGGCGCACAATCGCCAGGCCAAGACCGGAGCCTGGACGATCTTGCACGCCGACGCCGCGGCGGAATCGTTCGAACATCGCCTCACGATCGGCGATCGGGATACCACTCCCCGCGTCGTCGACGGTGATAAGTTCGGGGCGCACCGTCACCGTCACAGGGGAGGATCCGTGCAGGAGCGCATTCTCCACAAGGTTGCCAAGCGCACGCTCTAGGCGGACAGGGTCGCCAACGAAGGGCGAGGCCTCAGTGTCGAGTTCGATGACGGCTTCGGGCCGCCGTGCGCGCGCTCGCGCCACAACATCGGCGGCCAGATCGTCTAGCCGAAGCGGCTCGGATTGCTCAACGGGGCGTGCGCCCCGCGCAAGGTCGACGATGCTCGTGATCAGCTGCGAGATCTCATCAATCTCGCGGTCAATCGCGATGGCGAGCTGCTGGCGATCCTCCACCGAGAGGGCGCTCTGTGGATTGCCGAGCGTCTCCACGTCAGTCCGCAGCGCGGTCAGGGGCGTCCGTAACTCGTGGGCCGCATCGGCCACCAGTTGGTCTTGGGCGAGGCGCGCCTCCTCGAGACCTGCCAGCAAGGCATTGACGGCAAGAGCGAGGCGGACCGACTCGGCGCCACCCTGCTCGGGCACGCGATGTGAGAGGTCACGATCACGCGCCGCCCCTTCAACATTCGTGGCGAGGCGGCGTAGCGGGACCAGGCCACGTTCCGCGACGAGCGCGCCGAGGATGATCGCGAAGATGACCCCACCAATGCCAGCAATCAAAAGCAGGCTGCGCAAGCGGTCAAGCGACGACTGGATCTCGTCAACGGAGCGGGCAACCTGCAACGCCAGATTCGGCTCGATATTGACGGTCAGCGCCCGAATGGTCGAGCCATCGACGGTAAACGTCTGGTACTCCGAACCTCCCGCTTTGGCAATCTCCGCGGCGTTCTGCGTCGTGGGCAGGGGCGTCTCGTTCCGTGGCAGGCGAACGATCTCACCCTTCTCATTGATGAGCTCGGCGAAGATGCCAGGGGCGCCGAAGCGACCATTGGCATTGCCACCAAAGCCCCGATTGGGGTTGGCCCGATCGGGTCTAAGGGCGGCGTCACCCTCGCGCAGGGCGGCGGCACGAAGGGACGCGTCGACCTCGCTGTAGAGCGAACTCTGTGCCGCTTGGTAGGTGACAAAGCCACCAACACCAAACGCAACGATCACGGCGATTGCCGCGGCCAAGGCAATGCGGGTACGGAGACTCACGCTGTGGTCCGCAGCACGTAGCCGACGCCGCGTACGGTGTCGATCAGTCGCGCCGAGCCTGTGTCACCGAGCTTGCGACGAAGATAGCCAACGTAGACCTCCACGCCGTTCGATGACGTGCGAGCGTCCATTCCCCAGACGCGATCGAGGATCACGTCGCGGGTCAGCACGTTGTCGGGATTACGCAAGAACAATTCGAGCAGCAGCCGCTCGGTGCGGGTCAGGTCGACGAGCTTGCCGTCGCGGGTCACGCTGTGGGAGCGGAGGTCGAGCCGCACGCCCGCCACCTCCAAGACGTCGTCGGGCTGGCCGGGATCGGCGAGCGAGCGTCGGCAGATCGCTCGTAGCCGTGCATCGAGTTCGACGGTCGCGAACGGCTTGACCAGATAGTCGTCGGCGCCGGCATCGAGGCCCTCAACGCGGTCGGTGACCGCATCGCGTGCAGTCAACATTAGGATTGGCGTCTGCACGCCCGTCTCGCGAAGCGTCCGACAGACATCGAAGCCCGAGCCATCGGGCAAGTTGACGTCCAAGACGATCGCCTCAATATCGTCGGTTACCGCCATCCGTCCCTCGGCGGCTGTGCCCGCCTCAACGATCTGATGGCCGCGCGCAGTCAGCGCCCGGCGGATGGCCGAGCGAACGGCCTCGTTGTCTTCGACGATGAGAATGCGCATGGTGTTCGAATCAGTGGAACGGCTTCGCACGAGTATGCCGTGCGGAGCCGCCGGCCGAGGCTAGGCAGGGGCGTTGCCCACTGCCGATCCGTCGAAGCTCTGCTGCTGATTGCCGTCATCGTTACCGGGTGGCGGGCCGCCGAAATCGCCGGCGCCATCTGGGTTGCGGTCGTGGTGACCCTTGCCAGGACCGTCACCGCCGTGGCGACTCGGGCCGCCGATGCCAATGGGCGCGCCGGCCTCGACGAGCGCAGTCACCTGATCGGCCTGCTGCTGCGTGATCCGCTTGTCCGTGACGAGCGCTGCGAGCTCCTCTGCCGTACGGTCGGCATGGCGCGCAGAGTCGGGCCGATGCTGCCCCTCGGGTGGGGTGTCACCCTGCGGTGCCCCGGGTCGGGGGCCAGCAATGCCAAGCGGCACGCCGGCCTCGATCAGCGACGCAATCTCCGTGGACTGGTCGGGCGTGATCGTCTTTGCCGCGACGAGGGCATCGAGCCGCTTGGCCGTCATCGCCGTCAGCAACGCGTTCATCGCGTCAGGCAGCTTGCCGTCGGCGATCTGGGCTTTGATCGACGTGGCCTGGGTGGCCGTCAGTGCGCCGGCCTTCTGCAACTCGTCGGTGCGCTTGCCGAGGCGATCGCCTTGGATCTCTTTGAGTGCCTTATCGACATCCGCCTGAGGGACACCGAGCTTCTCGGCCAGGCTCTTCTCGAAGGCCTCCTGCTGCTGCTCTCGCTGATCGTCGTGCGTGACGATGTTGGCGGCGAGCACGGGGCCGGCGATGGCGGCGAGCCCGACGGTGGCGGCAACCGTGCCGATGATCATGGTCTTCTTGCTGCAACGCATCGATAGGGCTCCTTTGTGCAATCACAGCCTTGCGTGCAGAGATGAGAAAAGGCTGAGAACCACCCCTCATGCTGGTCGGTTGATGGCGTCCGGCACACTGCCTCTATGCAACTACGCGTCGCAATCACCGGTTTGGGCATCGTCTCCACGTTCGGTAACGATGTTGGCCGATTTTGGGATGCGGTCTTGGCGGGCCAGACGGGCGGTTCGGACATTGCCCTCGACGGGCTGCCGACCCTGCCTGGGGTGCGTGTGTTGGAGTTCGATGCAGACGAGGTGATTGGCAAGCGTGAGGCGCGCCGCATGGATCGGGTTGGCATCTTTGCTGCCGTGGCTGCGGCGCAGGCACTGGCCGATGCCGGGCAGCATGGCATCGCGCCAGAGCGGATTGGGACTGCGATTGGTTGCGCTCACGGCGGTGCCGGGACCGTCGAAGCGACCCAGCGCACGCTGCTCGAACGCGGGCTCGATCGTGTCAGCCCCTTTGCGATTCCGCTCGGCCTCGTCAATTCGCCGGTCGCTGGGACAGCGCGGCTGAACAACCTCAAAGGTCCATCCGCAGCGCCGGCCACTGCTTGCGCGGCTGGCTCGGACGCGATCGGCTGGGCCTACGAACGAGTGCGCGATGGCCGTGCCGACGCGATGGTGGCGGGTGGCGCCGAAGCCGCGCTGGTGCCGTCGGTGCTGGCGGGCTACATTCGCTTGGGCGCGATCGCCTCGCTTGGGCACGGTGCAGCGGCGGCCTCGCGGCCCTTCGATACCGCCCGCGACGGTTTTGTGATGGCCGAGGGCG
>SYIF01000074.1 GCA_005798855.1 Actinomycetota bacterium
ACGAAGACGCCGCCCGCGGCCGTGCTGATCAAGGAGGCGCTGAACCTCAAGAGCGGCTCGTCTGTGCCGCACCGCGACAAGGTCGGTACGCTCAGCCAGGCTCAGCTCCGCTCGATCGCCGAGACGAAGCTGCAGGATCTAAATGCAAACGACGTTGAGGCTGCGATGCAGATCATCGCCGGTACCGCCCGTTCGATGGGCGTGGAGGTAGAAGCATGAGCGGCAAGAAGCTCGCAGCAGCGCGCGCGAAGATCAATCGTGAGCACCTGTACCAGCCGATCGATGCTGTCCGACTCCTGAAGGAGCTCGAGACCGCCAAGTTTGACGAGACCGTTGAGGTGCACTTCCGCCTTGGCATCAACGTCCGTCACGCCGAGGAGCAGCTTCGCGGCACCGTCATGCTGCCGCACGGCACGGGCTCTGACGCCCGCGTGATCGTGTTCGCTCAGGGCGAAAAGGCAGCTGAGGCTGAGGCTGCTGGTGCCGAGATCGTTGGTGGCGACGAGCTCGCACAGCGCATCCTTGACGGCTTCGACGACTTTGATGTCGCCGTCGCCACACCCGACATGATGGTCGTCGTCGGTAAGCTCGGCCGCGTCCTTGGACCCTCCGGTAAGATGCCAAACCCAAAGACCGGCACCGTCACGATGGACGTCAAGAAGGCCGTGGAAGAGATCAAGAGCGGTAAGATCGAGTACCGCACCGACCGCACCGGCATCGTGCACGTGCCGCTGGGTAAGAAGTCGTTCGGTGAGCGCGAGCTCGGCGAGAACTACGCGATGGTGCTGGAGGAGATCCTCCGCGCCAAGCCGGCCTCGACCAAGGGTCGCTACATCAAGTCTGTCGTGCTCAGCTCCACCATGGGGCCGGGCATCAAGATCGATCCGTCGCGCACACGCGATGTGCTCGAGGAGACGACCGCCTAACCAGCGTCGCTCTCCCACACTCTGCGTCCTGTCGCCAAGGACCGCCGGCATCAGCCCCGTTGTGGGGTTGGAGAAGACCGGCGCAGGCGGTGAGTCACCACAGAGGCCGGCATGTGTCGTGCCTTTCGTCGTGTCCGCCGTCCAATCGGCGGGCACGCATACGAAAGGAGGTGGTATCACATGTTGAAGGAACGAAAAGAAGAGGTCATCAACGAGATCGAGCAGCAGCTCAACTCGGCGACCTCGCTGATCGTCACGGACTATCGCGGACTCGGCGTGCAACAGCTCGCCGAGATTCGCAACGAGCTACGGCCCCTTGAGGCGTCGCTGCTCGTGTCGAAGAACACGCTGACGCGCATTGCCGCTACGCGTGCCGGACACGAGGGCATCCTCGAGTTTTTGTCCGGTCCGACGGCGATCGCGTTCTGTCATTCGGATGCGGCTCCCGTTGCCAAGGCACTCGCCAAGGCGGCCAAGGAGACGACGATTTTGAAGTTGAAGGGTGGCCTCGTTGACGGGGCCGTGCTCAACGAAGACGGAGTTACGGTGCTCGCAACGCTGCCGTCGAGGCATCAGTTGCACGCGCAGCTCGTGTTCGCCCTGGCAAGTCCGATCACTGGACTCGCCGGCACTCTCGCAGCAATTCCACGCAGTCTCGTGATTGCGTTGGACAAGATCGAAAAGCAGAAGGCCGTCGCGTAAGCGGACGGTTACACACCGATACAAGGAGTACAGGTCATGGCATTGACCACAGATCAACTGATCGAAGAGATCAAGGGTATGAGCGTGATGGATCTCTCGACGCTGGTGAAGGCGCTCGAAGAGGAGTTCGGCGTTTCCGCTGCTGCCGCTGCTGTCGCCGTTGCGGCACCAGCTGCTGGTGGCGGTGGTGGCGAGGCCGAGGCCGCTGAGGAGAAGTCGTCGTACGACGTCTTCCTCGTCGAAGCCGGCTCGCAGAAAATCCCGGTCATCAAGGTGATCCGCTCCGCGACGGGTCTTGGGCTCAAGGAGGCCAAGGACATCGCCGACGGCGCCCCTGGCATGGTCAAGGAAGGCGTCCCGACTGCGGACGCCGAGAAGATGAAGGCCGAGCTCGTCGAGGCCGGCGCCACCGTCGAACTGCGCTAAGCAGTCTCGTCACCGAGCTTGCGCTCGGGTGGTGTTTTCGTCAGAAGGGCCCCGGGGTAACCTGGGGCCCTTCGTCGGTTGTGTCCGTCGCAATCCAGGTCGACTCGCGATCCAGGAAGGACATGACAAGTGCGCACTTGTCATGTCCTCCCCTCAATAACGTCAGTCCGGCACCTCGACGCGACAGACGATTGCTGCCCGCTCAGCCAAGTCGCGGTCGAGCGTGGCGAGGGGTGCGCCGATCAGGCGGGCGAGCGCGACATACTCGGCCGCCTCGGTGCGGGGATGGTTGAGGAGGTCGGCGACGCGCCACGACTCTTCGCCAAGTTGGGGGTGGCTGAGTTCGGTGATCGGCGCGCGGTCTAGCGCTCGTCGCATGCGGCGTGCCTCGGCCGTCGGGATCACGCCACGGCGCGCGAGATCGTGGAGCAGCGAGCGGCATTCCGACCAGAGCAGGGGAGGGGCGACCAGATCGTCCGAGCCCGAACTTGTCCACGCGGGTTTTGCTGCCAACATTGGTAAGACGATGGTGGGGTCGACAACCAGCATCAGGCGTCGGCAACACGGCAGGTCATCGCGCCAGCCGCCTGCTTCCCCGCGCCCGCCGCAATTCGCCGACCCAATCGGGCTGGCGGGTCCCCCAACTGGTGCGGCTCCAGCCGGCCGGCTGATCGTGGGCGGGGCGTGCGATCAGCGCGTCAAGTTCGTCCTGATGAACGAACAGGCGGCCGCCCGTGCGGTGGGCAGTCAGACGGCCACTGCGAATCCAACGCCGAATCGTCTCAGCTCCACGGCCGGAACGGGTAGCTGCCTGAGAGACGGAGAGCACAGATATATGCTACACCTTTCTGGGGATATAATCAAAATTGGGTGGACTCGGAGAGGCTGTACCTGTACCTTGCTGGAGTCCGACGGTTCCGCCCCGGTAGGGGCGTAGCATGGTCTGCGGGACTCTGTTAGGATTCGCATTCGCTCGCCGTGTGCCCACGGTTGAGCTTCCGTCTACCTTCAGCACCGAGGAGGGCCCGTGGCCTCTGCCAAGCCCCGTCCGAAGCGTCAGCGCCGCAATTTCTCTCACCTAGAGAAGACCCCCGCAGCGCGCATCCTTGACGTCCCGAACCTGATCGACATCCAGAGCACCTCCTTCAAGAAATTCATGGAGACAGGTATTCGCGAGGTCATCAACGACATTTCGCCGATCGAGGACTACACCGGCACGCTTGCCGTGGAGTTCGGTGACCACGTCTTCGAGCCGCCGGTAATGACGGAGCGCGAGTGCCGCGAGACCGATAAGAGCTTCGAGTCGGGCCTCTTCATGACGGTCTCATTTATCAATAAGGACACGGGCGAGATCCGGGAGCAGCGAGTTTTTATGGGCAACTTCCCGCAGATGACGGCTGCGGGCACCTTCCTCATCCACGGCACCGAGCGCGTCGTCGTAACGCAGTTGGTGCGTTCGCCGGGGGCGTACATCATGGAGCCGAAGGATCCGGCGAAGCAGGTCTTCACCGCGAACCTGATGCCACAGCGCGGTTCGTGGCTCGAGCTCGAGATCGACAAGAAGGGTCTGGTCTTCGCACGCATCGACCGCAAGCGCAAGCTGCCGGTCACGACGCTGCTGCGCGCCCTTCCCGAGGTCGACGCGACCACGGGCGAGACGTTCGATACGCATTCCGACGAGGGCATTCGCAATCTGTTCCGCGACGCCGACACGGGTGAACCGAACCTCTTCGTCGACCTGACGCTCGAGAAGGACCCAGCCAAGACGCACGACCAGGCATTGATCGAAGTCTTCAAGAAGCAGCGTCCGGGCGAACCGCCGACGATCGACAACTCGCGCAAGTTGTTCGACACCCTCTTCTTTGATTCGAAGCGTTACGACCTGACGCGCGTTGGTCGCTACAAGTTGAACTCGCGTCTCGAGCTCGACGTGGACCCGAACACGCGCGTGCTCACGCACCGCGACCTGATCGAGCTTATCCGACGCATCGTGCGTCTGCCGATCATGCTCGGTGTCGATCCTGAGTCGCGCGACTTCGCCGACGCCTGCCGCGAGATTACGCGCTCTGACGAGGTCGCTCGCGAGCTCGACGAGTACGAACACTTCGGCAACCGTCGCCTACGCACCGTGGGCGAGCTGGTCCAGGAGGCGTTCCGCGTCGGCCTGTACCGCATGGAGCGCGTCGTCAAGGAGCGCATGACGACGGAAGACGTCGACACGATCACGCCGCAGACGATTATCAACATTCGTCCTGTCGTGGCTGCGCTGAAGGAGTTCTTCGGCTCGTCACAGCTGTCGCAGTTTATGGACCAGACGAACTCGCTGTCCGGCCTCACGCATCGTCGCCGCCTGTCGGCGCTTGGTGCTGGTGGTCTGACCCGCGAACGCGCACC
>SYIF01000075.1 GCA_005798855.1 Actinomycetota bacterium
TCGAGCTTGATGACCGCGACGCGCATCCCGCGGTTTTTCAGAATTCGACCGAGTGAGGCGGCAGTGATGCCTTTGCCGAGAGAGGAGACGACACCGCCGGTGATAAACACGTACCGGGTCTTGGTCTTCGCCATCTCGATCCTCCGTCGCCGTCAATGAGCATCCTATGCAGGGTGTCGGATGGCCGGCCCCCGTCGCGTCAGAGGACGAGGCCCAACACGCGCGCTGGAAAGCCCGAGGCGCCAACAATCGGCGGCACGCCGACGATCAACAGTGCACCAACTGCCGGTAGCCGTTCGAGTCCGACAAGGCCCTCGACCTGCCAGAGACCAGCGGGCAGTATGCGGTAGTGCACGACGAAATCTGTGGCTACTCCTCGGTCGATCGAGAGCGTGTCAATCGCAATGCCCACCACGCCCCGTTCGATGGCGAGCTCGGCTGCATCGAGACCAACACCAGGAAAGCGCAGGTCCGAGACGTAGCGCGGCCCATCGCCGAGGTGGCGATCCCAACCGGTTCGCACAACCAGCGCGTCGCCCGGCTGGAGCCGACCATGTGTGGCCTCCATGGCCTCAACGTCGGCAGCCGAGACCGCGTAGTCCGAGTCGTCACCAACGCGGTCGGCGACGTCGAGTAGCCGGGCGGGTACCACCAGTTGGTCCGCGGGGATCTGGTCGACTGTGATGCCCTCTGCGTGGAAGTGCGCGGGGGCATCGAAGTGCGTGCCGACGTGCTCGCTGAGATCGATCCGCCGAATGAAGTAGCCGTCGGTGGCGACGGTTGCGTCGACGCGGGCGGAGAAAGGCTCCTGCCCGGGCCACGGCGTGGTGGCGGGGCCGAGCGGCTGGGAAAGATCGATCACCTGCATCGTGCGTCCTCCGAGAGTCGTCGCGCGCGTACGAGAGTCTACGACGAAACGTCTGAACGCATTCGCCGAGCCAGCACGAGTGCTTCTTCCGCGGTCTCGTCGCCACCTAGCATGCGTGCGAGCTCAGCCTCGACGCCAGCGTCGTTGAGGAGTTCGATCGTCGTCTCGGTTGGATCGCCCGGGACCTTAAGCACGCGATAGTGGCGATCCGCGAGCGCCGCAATCTGCGCGAGATGCGTGATGCAGATGACCTGCGTGGATTCGGCGAGTTCGCGCAACTTCTGTCCGACGGCGACGGCTGTCGCTCCGCCAACTCCCGCGTCGACCTCATCGAAGACGAGGGTCGGAACGGCAGCACGATCGTGGGCTGCGACCCGTAGCGCGAGCGCCACGCGAGACAACTCGCCGCCCGAGGCCGCCTCTGCAATCGGGGCTGGTGCCAGGCCGGGGTTGGGCACCAAAAGAATCCGTACCTCGTCGTGTCCGGAGGCGCCAAGTTCGCGTTCGCCCACTTCGATCTGCACCTCAGCATCCGCCATACCGAGATCGGACAAATGCAATTGCACCGACGCCGCGAGCTTCGGTCCCAACTGTCCCCGCGCCTTCGCCAACGCATCAGCCGACGCCTTTGCCGCGATCTCCGCAGCTGCTTCAGCGACGCGCGCAGCGTCAACACCACCACTCTCTTCTTGCACGATGGCGAGGAGACGCATGGCCTCTTCACCGGCCTCGATCGCCGCAGCGAGCGTGCCATGGCGCCGCACGAGGTCGGCGAGTAGGTCGAGGCGACCCTCGACCTGTTGCAGGCGCTCGGGGTCGTGCTCGACTTCGTTGGAGTAGACATGCAGCGTCCGCGATGCCTCCTCAAGTCGAACGACAACCTCGCGCAACTCCTCGGCAACGGGCAACAGGTCGGGATCGCGATCAACGGCCAAACGAACGGCGCGCTCTGCCTGCCCTGCAAGCCCCAGAGCACCCGCGCCATCGTCCGGCGACAACAACGTGGCAGCCGTGCGCGTGCCATCGGCCAACACGTCGGCGTAACGCAACCGCTGCCGCTCGGCCTCGAGGGCATCGTCTTCGCCTGCCATGGGCTGGACAGCGGCGATCCGCTCGGCAATCCCTTCGAGCTCGGCGACCCGGCCAGCCAAGCCAGCGGCCTCGATCTCTGCCGCCTCGCGTGCCGCGCGCGCTGCCACCAAATCGCGCCACGCCGCCGCCATCGTGCGGAGCCTTCCGTCTTGTTGCTCACCCCCGAAGGCGTCCAAGATGGCGCGCTGCGCAGCCGGCTTCGAGAGACGTCGCGACTCGTGCTGCGAGACCACGCCAACCATGCGACCACCCGCGTCTTCCAAGGCGCTACGCGTGGCACTGCGCCCACCAACCAGCGTCCGGCCACGACCGTCACGACCGACACGGCGCGCCACGAGCAGGCCATCATCAACGTCGTCGATCAGCTCGCAGACCCCCGCAAAAGCCGGGTCGGCGAGGATCGCCTCATCAATCCGAAAATCCGCCTCGACGTAGACCTCATCACCGTGCGGACCAACGAGGCCAGCCTCACCCTTCGCACCAAGCACAAGCCCGAGTGCGCCCGCAAGAATCGTCTTACCCGCCCCGGTCTCACCCGTGATGACCGTCATGCCCACCGCCGGCTCGATTTCCGCCGAGCGGAGCACGACGAGGTTATCGACGCAAAGCCGCTCCAGCACGGTCAGTGGCCGAACTTGTCGCGGTAGCGAGACAAAAATGGGCGGTCCGGAAGGATGCCCAACAGTGCAGTCTCCGGAGCCATCCGCATCGTCGCCATTGCACCCGACGCGAGCGAGGCAACGGGCTGACCATCGACCACCACCCTGCTGGCAGTGCCACGCGTGCGCGAGACCACCTCGACCTCGTGACCACGCGCGAGGATCAACGGCCGCCCATCGAGTGCATGTGGCGCGATGAAGGTGACAGCAAAAGCGTCAACGCCCCAGCTGATCACCGGGCCGCCGGCAGAGAGGTTGTAGCCCGTCGAACCCGTCGGCGTCGAGACGAGCACACCGTCGCAGCCGAGCTTGCCCAACTGCACGCCGTTGACTGCCCATTCGAGCACGGCCATCCTGCCCAGCATGTCGGCAGTGACCAGCACATCGTTGATCGCGACAAAGCGCCCCTCCGGCGTCTCGACTGCCACCGTTGGGAGCTCAACGACTTCGAGTCCGCCACCGAGGATCAAATCGAGGTTGTCGGGGAGCTCGTTGGCGCGCAGCGTGGTCAGAAAGCCAAAGGTGCCGTAGTTGACACCAACGCACGCAATTGCGCGACCGATCACGCGGTGCAGTGCACGCAGCATCGTTCCATCGCCACCCAAGACGAGCACGAGGTCGACCTCGTCGGGGCGATCGACGCTAACGGGCCGCAGGTCGGGGTGCTTCGCGACCTCGTCCTCGCCGAGCACGAGCTCGACACCATGGCCTGCAAACGCCACCGCCAAGGTCGGCAAGACCGCGCGTGTGATCGATGGGTCGTCGTGCGTAACCAGCAAGACACGGCGCACGCTAGACATCGTGGACTGCCTCAATGGCGATGCGTTCGGGGTCGGGGTCGGGGTCATGGGCGAGGGGGTGGTCGTGAGAGACGATGGCGAGAGGATATTCGTGGTTTCCGGCGGGACCCGGCAGACCGGAGTCGCGGGCTGTCAGAGGGACTGCGCCGAGATCTAAAGCGTAGCGGGCGACCGAGGCAACTGCCTGTCGCCGTACGGCTGTATCGCGCACGACGCCACCTTTGCCAACATCGCTGGGCGACGCCTCGAACTGTGGCTTGACAAGGACGATTGCCCGCCATGGCGCTCGAGCACACGCAAACGCAGCCCCAAGGATGTGACGAAGCGAAATAAACGAGACGTCAGCGACGATCAGGTCTGGTGCATAGGAGAGCGATTCCGCATCGAGACTGCGCGCATTCGTGCGCTCCATGACCGTCACGCGCTCGTCGTTACGCAACTTCGAATCGAGCTGCCCATAGCCAACGTCCACCGCGATCACTCGTGCAGCCCCGCGCTGCAAGACACAGTCCGTGAAGCCCCCGGTCGACGCCCCAATATCGAGCACATCAGCACCCGTCACATCCCAATCGAGGTAGGTCAGGAAGCCGTCAAGCTTGTCACCTGCGCGCGAGACAAAGCGAGGGAGATCCTGCACCACAATGGCCGTGGCGGGCTGAACAGCCTGTCCTGCGGTGCGCGCCGGCTCACCATTGATCGTCACGAGCCCGGCCAAGATGTAGGCCTGTGCCTTCGAACGCGTCGGCGCGAGACCCCGCGCTACCAGTGCCTGGTCGAGCCGTTCGCGCGCAGGAAGATCGGCCATACTCAGCGATCACGGTGGTAGATGAGCTCCGCGATTGCCGCGAGCGCTGCAGGATCACCAGGGAGAGCAGCCAACAGGCGTTCCGTCTTCTGCCAGGAACGCTCAGCGGCAGCCCGAGCCTCGTCGAGCCCCAACACGGTCACGAACGTACTCCGTTCGTTTGCAACGTCTGCGCCCGCCGTCTTACCCAACATGTCCGTGGTGCTGGTGGCATCGAGCACGTCGTCGACGATCTGAAACCCAACACCCAACTCGGCCGCAAACGCCGCGTAGGAGTCCGTCGTCTGCGTATCAGCGGCAGCCAACGCGAGCCCCATCGTGACGCCGGCTTCAATCAGACAGCCCGTCTTGAGACCACACATCCTCCGCAACCAGGCCTCGTCGGGGTTGGCAACCGGGCGAAGATCGAGGTACTGGCCTCGGACCATGCCATCCGTTGCCCCGGCGAGCTCAGCGAGGACGGCCAGCCGTGCCTCAGCAGGTGTGTCCGTCGCCTCCGCAATCAGACGAAAGGCGAGCGCGAACAGTCCGTCGCCGACGAGGATCGCCACGTCCTCACCAAACTCGATGTGTGTGGTGGGCAGACCACGCCGCAGCGAGTCGTCATCGAGCGCCGGCAGATCATCGTGCACCAGCGAGAAGGTGTGGATCAACTCAAGAGCACACGCACTCGGGAGTGCCGCTTGAACATCGCCACCTAACCCCTCGACTGTTGCCAAGAGCAAAATCGGTCGCAAACGCTTGCCACCCGCGGCAAGTGGGTAGCGCAATGCCGCCGCGAACGGTGCCAGGTCGGGATCCGTGCCAATTGCTCCATCGCTGTACGTCTGGAGCGCTGCCTCGGCAAGCGCGGCGAGCCGCGCGATCGCCGTCGGATCAGGGGAGGTCGAGTTTTCCATCGCCACGCTCATCCGACAGGGCGCGACGGCGACGATCGATCTCGGCGGAGATCTGTCGCGCTGTCTCCTGAAGCTCCTCGAGAGCTATTACGGCATCGTCTGGCGTCTCGACGCTATCTAGCCGCGTGCGAGCCGCCTCCAGCCGCACAACCAATTCGTCAAAGGGGTCGGCGTCGCTCATCAACCGGAGGTTACCGCCCTTTGCCACGCGTACGGGCTGCGGCACTAATGATCCCGTTGACGAACGCAGCGGCCTCGGGTGACGCGTAGCGACTGGCCAGCGCCACTGCCTCCGCGATTGCGACGGCAGCAGGCGGATCGTCCTGATCAAGTTCCAACAGGGCAACGCGCAGCACAGCCCGCTCAACCGGAGCAATCCGCTCGAGACTCCAACCGTCGGCACGGTCGTCGATCTCCTCGTCAAGCGCTACGCGGTGCAGGTGAACCCCGTCAATCAGTGAGCGTGTGTACGTGGGCAATGGGCGCGCAGCGTCGATCTCGTGCTGCGTGACGATCTGCTCCATTGGATAGCCGGTGATGTCCTCTTGATAGAGCAGCATCACGGCGGCACGACGTGACTGTCGGCGCGAGCCGTCGGTGTCCTTGACCTCTGCGGCGGTGGCCATCGTTAGGCCTCTCCGAGGGTGGCCAACGATGGGCCAACCTCATCGATGTACGTCGTGGTGTAGCGGCCTGCTCGGAACGTTGGCTCGTCGACGATCTCGCGAAGCAGTGGAATTGTGGTCGGAATGCCTTCGATCACGAACTCGTCGAGTGCTCGAGCGGCACGGTTGAGCGCAGCCCCGCGCGTCGGTGCAGTCACGATCAGCTTCGCAATCATCGAGTCGTAGAACGGCGGCACGGTCGCACCATCCTCGACGAACGTGTCGATACGGATGCCTGGTCCAAGGGGCGGTCGAAACTTCTCGATGCGGCCTGGCGCCGGACGAAAGCCATGCATCGGATCCTCTGCATTGATACGGAACTCAATCACATGGCCACGTGTTTCACCGTCCCATGGTGGCACGCCTTCGCCCCCGGCGACGAGCAACTGCGCCTGCACGAGGTCGTAGCCGGCGACCTGCTCGGTGACGGGATGCTCAA
>SYIF01000076.1 GCA_005798855.1 Actinomycetota bacterium
ACAGGGAATACCCACGTTGGCAATAAACTCTTTGAGGTTAAGCGGTTCGACGCTGCGCGAGACATGTTCGGCTGAGACGACGGTGCCCTGGATGACCAGCACATCGAGTCCAGCGGCCACGATTGCTTCCCAGTGGTCACGGACGCGCTGGGGTGTCAACGAGGCGGCAGTGATGACACCGGCTGCTTTGACTTGCTTGACGCGTTGAGCCATCAGATCGAGGTCGAGCGGCTGCTCGTAAATCTCTTGCATGCGCTTCGTCGCTGTTTCGGGCGGTAGCGTGGCGATCTCCTCCAGCAGGGCGTCGGCGTCGGCGTAGCGACCCCAGAGGCCCTCGAGGTTGAGGACGGCTAGGCCACCGAGCTTGCCGATCTCAATCGCTGTGGCCGGCGAGACGACGCCGTCCATTGCCGATGCCAACAGCGGCAACTCAATCAGGTAGGGACCGAGTTTCCAACCGATATCCACGTCCTCGGCGTCGCGTGTGCGCCGGGATGGCACGATGGCGATGTCGTCAAACCCGTAGGCGCGTCGCGCCTTTTTTCCTCGTCCGATTTCGATTTCCACCGCGTTGATCACGTCCTTTCGGCGGCGTGGCACCCGCGGGTGTCACGATCGCACTGAGTAGGGGCTGCCTGCTTCAGACACTAGTCGCGGCTTCGGACGGCGGAGCTACACGTCTGGCACACCGGTGTGGTCTACAGCGACCTCGAGTGCGTACTCGTCTGCTTACTCGATTGCTTCGGCAGGGATTTGACGCAGTGATAGTTCGCGGAGCGTCGTGTTGGCGAGCTGTCGCTTGATCTCACGTGGATCAAACCGTGCTGCGCCGGCCACCAAGGTGCTGGCCGTGCCGCAGGCAACTCCGTAGCGGAGCGCGTCTTCGGCAGTGCCTCCGCGCATGCGCGAACTCAGATAGCCAGCCAAGAGCACGTCACCTGATCCGACCGTGCTGAGCACCTCCACCCGTGGCGCCTGCACCTGAAAGCGACGGGTCTGCCCTCCCTCGCGGAGCAAGGCAGCGACCCCCGTCTCGGTCGTGATGAGCACGTTACGCACACCCATATCCGCGATCTCGTCGAGCGCATCCACGACATCGCTCTCGCCGCCGAACTCGTGACCCACCAGATCCTCGGCCTCACGCTGGTTTGGAGCAACGAGGTACGGCTCGGCGCTTACACCCTGTCGCAGCGGCTCGCCTTCGGAGTCGAGGATCAGATGCGTCCCGCTTTTACGAAGACGCTTGATGGCATCGCCATACCAATCCTCCGAAACGTCGCGTGGCAACGAGCCCGCCAGCACCACGGCGTAGGCGTCACGCGACACATACTCGAGACGGTCGAGTAGTGCGTCGAGCTCTTGCACCGTGACGCTCGGGCCGTTTTCGATGATCTCTGTCTGCCGACCGCTGGTCGGGTCGATCAACACAGTCGAGCTGCGGGATTCGCCGGCGATCGAGACAAAGTCGCTGAGAATGCCTTCGCCTGCGAGTTCGCGCAAGATGCGCGATCCGGTCTCGCCACCGACGAGGCCCGTCGCGATCACGGGCTCTTGAAGGATGTGCAGCGCGCGGGCAACGTTGATGCCCTTACCTCCCGGCGCGACCAGGCCTTGCGCGCCGCGGTGGCGCATGCCGAGCTGCATGCTGGGAACCTGGATCGTCTTATCGAGGGCCGCGTTGGGTGTGACGGTGATAATCATGCAGGGTGGGAGCGTAGTGGTTTCGCGCTAACGGAGTCGGATCTTGGCGTGGATGGCCAGCGCCATTGGGTTGAGATTGGGATTGAGCCGGACGATGTAGTCGGTCGTGACCCCGTAGCGATCGGCGATGGCCGACAGCGTGTCGCCCTTGCGAATGCTGTAGAACGTCGGTACCGATGCATCAACGGAGATTGTCGGTTCTGCGACCGTGACGGTCGTCTCTGCAGCGCTAGAAGGCTGCGGCTCGAGCGCGCCACGCACCAGGAGCATTGCCACGACGAAGACGGCGATCAGCCCGAGGGGTGCGAGAATCGTCCAGATCGAAAATCGGCGATCTTCTGCCATGGCACCCATCGTACCGCTGTCAGGTTGGAGTCACCGAGTGATAGTGGTGATGGCCTGGTGATGCGCGCGCGCGGCCTCAGCCACTGCGCTCTGCCACGGAACGTCGGTCTCGCGCCAGGCTTCGCTCACAGAGCGGGCCGCGACGACGAGCCCGCCGGCCGGACCGTTCTCAAATGCTGGTGCGAGGTCTACGATGCGACCTCCCTGAGCGCCCACACCTGGTAGCAGTAGCGGGGCGGCCGGCATCCGATCGCGAGCAGCGCGGACCACGGCGGGGGCGGTCGCACCAATCACTGCGCCAATCGACGCAATGCCGCTCTCGCCCGTGCGCTCGGTGCCCCAGGCTGCGATCCAATCTGCGACGCGTTCCCAGACCTGTCCCCCACCTGTGAGCTCCTGCTCCTCGAGCTCGGCCGCGCCGGGGTTTGAGGTGCGAGCCAAGACAAACAGACCGGCACCCATCCGGTCGGCGACGGTGAGAAACGGTTCGACGGTGTCTGGTCCCATGTAGGCGTTGATGGTGACCGCATCGGCAAGTGGCTCGGTCTCGCCTGGGCGGAGACCAATCCAGGCCTCGGCATAGGCAGCGGCCGTGCTCGCGATGTCGCCGCGCTTTGCGTCCGCAATGATCAGCAACCCGTGCTCGCGGGCTGCGACACAGACTGCATCGAGTGCGCTGAGTCCGTACCCGCCGTACAACTCGAATAGAGCAACCTGTGGCTTGATCGCCACGCAGTAGGGCGCGACGGCTTCGACCAACGCGACGGCATAGCGCTCGACGGCACGTGCGTGACCGGAGCGAGAGTCGGCGAGCCCGCGTGTCAGCTCGCCTGGAAACGGTCCGCGAGGGTCAATCCCGACGCAGAGTGAACTTCCGGTGGTGGCTACCTGGGCGGCGAGTCGCTCGCCGAATGCCTGTCTCATGGAAGTCCTTCCCCGCAACGCACTGTGGCCGCCCCTCTCGAAGAGAGGAACGACCACATAGCCTAGCCAGCCGCGGCGGACCGCGGTGTTAGCGGCATCAGCCGCCCTTGACACTTGCCTTCAGCTGCGAGCCAGCCGAGAACTTCGGCACCTTCGTGGCTGCGATCTGAACCTTTTCGCCGGTGCGGGGGTTCACGCCCATGCGCGCTGCGCGTGCCTGAACGGTGAACTTTCCGAAGCCGGTAAAGACCACATCGCCGCCACGCCGGAGCGTGTTGGTGATGGTTCCGAGCATCGCGTCAACAGCGGCGCCAGCGTCCTTCTTGCTGAGACCCGTCTGCTCTGCGATTTGATCGATGAACTCTGCTTTCGTCATAGTGACCTCCAAGACGTTGGTGAACGAGCGGAACGTATCACCCCGATCGGACGGACTTTCGCTCAACGATGCGGGATCGCGCCGTGTGGTCGTCCCCAGGCCTGAGAGAGTGAGCTCGACAGGAAGCGTAACGTCGTCGGTGGGCATCGCGTTGCGTGTGCACAAATAGCTTAGTTATGGGAAAAGTTGACCGTACGGGGTGTCTGTGCAGTCTCCCCCAGGCGCGCGCAGGCAGTTCTTTCGGCTCTGCTAAGCGGAAACGAATTGTCGCTCTAGCGACCGAGGCGGAGCGCGTCCGCGTCGAGCAGTCGCTCGAGTCGCACACCCATCTCGGCCATCGCCTCAGCGCCGCCCTCATCGCGGTCAACCACGCAGATGACCGTGTCGCAGCTCAGCCCGGCCTGACGCAACGTGCGCACCGCGTCGAGTGCCGCACCACCGGAAGTGACGACGTCCTCAACCACGACCACTCGTTCGCCCTCCTCGCAGATACCCTCGAGGCGGTTCGAGGTTCCGTACTCCTTTGCCTCGCGGCGCACGATCAGAAACGGCAGGTTGGCAGCCATGCTGGCGGCGGCGGCGAGCGCAACGGCGCCGAGTTCTGGGCCAGCAATCCGCTGTACGGTCGGCACGACCTCGGCGATGCGTTGCGCGAGCAGATCGCCAATCTCGCGCAGCAAGGCGGGCTGAGTCTCGAAGCGGTACTTGTCGAGGTAGAACGAACTGCGCCGACCTGAGCGCAGGACGAAATCGCCCTCAAGGTACGCAACGGCACGAATCCGGTCGGCCAGATCCTGCATCAGTTCACTCCCACGAGCAGGCGCGCGGCCCGCATCAGTCCGTCGATTTCTGGAGCCTGGTGATCCAGGGACAGCATCGAGCCATCGTCAAAATAGAGATCGGCCCGCACAGCGATGTTTCCGCTCCGTCGTCGCAGGAACAACACGGCACCCACCGCGGCACCGGCTGCGACAACTGCGCCAAGTGCCTTAGCCGCGCGCATCGCAACTCCCACTCAGGTTGCGGAGCGTCTCGCGAAGGTCGTAGAACACGAGCCCAGCGGTGACGTCGGTGTCGGCGACAGCAATCGCTGATAGTCCTTGCTCTCGAACACCGAAGACGCGGGCATCCGGTAGGCCGACTTCGCACTGGCTGACCGGTGGTCGTCCAAGCAGTCGCGCCGCCTCATCCGCTGCAGCCCAGAACGCGGCACTATCGGTGCCGGCCGTGCCGATCTCGGCCAGCACGTGCCCATCGCGACCGATCAGCGCAATGCTGCGCAGGTGGGTCGAAACGTCGAGCAGTTCGGCGAGTGCAGCGTCTGCGGTCATGGTGCCTTCCATGGCGCGGACGGTAGCACGCTCGCGCTCGTCGATAGTGCCGGGTTGGCGTCGTCGCTCACGCGCAGACGGACGCTGACCACGAGATTGGGAAGGGCTGACTTGATGGTGCTCTCTAAGGCCGTCCGGATACCGACTGCTCGCTCGGCCGCCACTTGTTGACGCAACAGGGCTTCGACCGACAGGTACTCGGCTCCACCTGTGCCGCGAATCACGACTCGGCGGAAGCCAATCACCTCGGGGGGACCATGCGCGATCACGGCCTCCACGGCCCGCGTTTCGACGTCTGACGCTACCCGCCGTAGTCCGGCGCCACCGGGGCGCGCAAGCGCAACGCCCTCTAGGACAGCAACCAGGCCGAAGGCCACTGCCACGAACGCGTCAACCGCAGGCAGCACATAGGCGCCGATCAGGACGCCGACTGCGAGCGTGAGTCCGACCGCCGAACCACGCAGCAACGTCGTTCGCTCAGAACGGAGGATCGGGATCGCAAGGTTGGCTCGCCACAACGCCGCGAGCGGCGCGAGCAGGATGAGAGCGGCACTACCGCCACTGAGCGCAACGTAGGCCCAACCGGCGGGAAGGCTAAATCCGGCACTAAACGCGGCCATGACCGTAATCGTGCCGAGCCCCAACGCGGCGATCGCGGCTGCCATCCGTCCAAACGCTCGCCGTTGAGGGTTCCTGCTGCGCGTTGGGGGGTCAGCGACTGCTGCGAGGAGCAGCGTGGTGATCAGGGCTGCCGCGGCAAGGGCACTGGCGGATTCGACGATCACAGAGGTCAGGAGCAGCAACATACCGGACAGCGCGAAGGTGACTGGCAGACCAGCCTGGGCGACCCGATTCATAGGCCAAGTTGGTGGCGCAGCGCGCGGGCGGCTGCGCCTCGGTGGGAGATCGCGTTCTTTTCGTCCGCCGAAAGTTCCGCGCAGGTGCGCGTCTCGCCCTGCGGGATCAAGATCGGGTCATAACCGAAGCCATTGGCGCCGCGAGGGGCCACGGCGAGCGAGCCCTCCAACGTTCCGTCAGCGCTGAGCTCCTGCCCGTCGGGACCGATCGCAACCAAGACGCAGCGAAACCGCGCTCTGCGACCGTCGCTGTCCGCAACGGCAGAGAGAAGCGCCGTCACGCGACCTGGGTCATCGAGATCGGCGCCACCGAAGCGAGCGCTCTGGATTCCCGGAGCACCGGCGAGCGCATCGACCTCGATGCCGGAGTCGTCTGCCACCACCCATTCGCCGGGATGCCGATGGACCCCAGCGAGAGCCTTAATCCGCGCGTTCGCGAGAAAAGTGGATCCATCTTCGACAGGAGGATCCCAGTCCTCAACGGGGACGACATTGCAACCAAGCAATCGAGCAAGCTCGGCGGCCTTGCCGGCATTGCCGGTCGCGAGACGGACCTGCGTGATCACGCCGACCCGATAGCCGCCTGCTGCACCGCGCGCAGCGTTGCCATACCGCCAGCTGCGAGATCGAGCAGATGGTTGAGGTCCGCGCGAGGAAACGGTGTGCCCTCGGCTGTCCCCTGTACCTCGATCAGCCCATCGCTGCCGGTCATCACGATGTTCATGTCGACATCGGCGCGTGAATCTTCTTCGTAGGGCAGGTCGAGCACGGCGTTGCCATCCACCATGCCAACGCTGATCGCCGCGATCGAATCGCTGAGTGCGGCTGTTCGGCCAATCGCGGCGAGCGCGAGATGCGTCGCGACCCAGGCGCCGGTGATCGACGCACAACGTGTTCCGCCATCCGCCTCCAACACGTCACAGTCGACCCAGAGCGTATTCTCGCCCAGCTCTCCTAGATCGACGACGGCCCGCAGGGAGCGTCCGATCAGGCGCTGAATCTCGACTGTCCGACCATCCAACTTGCCGCGTGTCGCATCGCGCGCTTTGCGTTGCCCTGTCGAGGCCGGGAGCATCCCATATTCGGCTGTCAACCAGCCGCGGCCCTGGCCTCGTAGCCACGGTGGAACGCCATTCTCGACGATCGCGGTGCACAGCACGCGGGTGCCACCGATCTCGATCAGAGCCGACGGTGCCGAACTGAGAAAGCCCGGCGTAATGGTCGTGGGGCGCAACGCGTCAAAGGCGCGTCCGTCTGCTCTGCTCATGGGTCCTGCTTCTTCGGTGGTGGGACGACAAGACCAAGATCTCGCCACTGCTCTGGTGTGGCAGGCGACGGGGCGTCCGTGAGGGGATCGAAACCGTTGGCGATCTTTGGAAAAGCGATCACGTCACGAATCGATTCGGTACCGACGAGCAGCATCACGGTGCGGTCGATACCAGGGGCGATGCCGCCATGTGGAGGTGCGCCGAAACGAAGGGCCCGGAGCAGAAAGCCGAAGCGATCCTCTGCCTCCTCGCCGGAAAAACCGACGGTGCGGAAGACGCGCTCCTGCAACTCGGGCCGATTGATTCGTAGCGAGCCCGAGGCAATCTCGCTGCCGTTGACGACGAAGTCGTAGGCCTCAGAGAGCACGGAGCCCGGGTCGCTCTCGATGCGATCTTCATCCTCGGCTCGTGGCGCGGTAAACATGTGGTGCTCGGCAACCCAGCGGCCTTCGTTCTCGTCGTAGCCAAACAGTGGGAAATCGACCACGAATAACATTGCCCACGCCTTCGGGTCGGCCAGTTCGTAGCGGGCGGCCAAGTGTGGGCGAAGGGCGCCAAGTACGCGCGACACAACGGCGGCACTGTCGGCGACCAGGAACACCGCATCGCCTGGCTGGGCGTCTGAGGCGGCAACGATGCCGGCCAGCTCGTCTTCCGAGAGGAACTTCGCAATCGGCGAACGGATCTCGCCCGACGGATCAAGCAGCAGATAGGCGAGACCCTGTCCGCCCCACTCCTTGGCAAACTCGGCGAGTTCGTCCAGCTCGCGTCGACTCATCGCTGCGGCGCCCGGGCACGAGAGTGCGCGTACCGCTCCACCCTTCTCGACGGCGCCCTTGAAGACGCTGAAGTCTGAGTTTGCGACGAGCGTGGAGACATCGGCGATCTCGAGGCCGTAGCGTAGATCCGGTTTGTCGCTACCGAAGCGCAGCATTGCCTCGGCATGGGTAATGCGCGGGAATGGTCGTGGCAACTCGATGCCGAGGATTTCCTGCCAGAGCGCGCAGTACAGGCCTTCGGTCAACTCAAGAATTTCATCGCGGGTCACAAAGGACATCTCGAGATCGAGTTGTGTGAACTCTAGCTGGCGATCGGCCCGCTGAGCCTCGTCTCGGAAGCAACGTGCAATCTGGTAATAACGCTCGTAGCCGCCCATCATGAACAACTGCTTAAACAGCTGGGGCGACTGTGGAAGCGCGTAGACGCTGCCGGGCTCGAGGCGCGCAGGAACGACGAAGTCGCGCGCACCCTCGGGAGTCGACTTGGTCAGGATCGGAGTCTCGAGCTCCCAGAAGCCGCGGTCCTCGAGGTACCGGCGAATCAGTCGCGTCGTCATCGTCCGGACGTACTGTGTCTCGCGCATCGCGTCGCGCCGAAGATCGAGCGCACGGTGTCGGATCCGGAGGGCCTCGTCGACGCCTTCGTCATCCAATTGGAAGGGCAGTGGGTCGCTCGGCGCGAGCTCCTCAAGCGTATCGACCAGAATCTCGACGGCCCCGGTCGAGAGGTTGGCGTTGACTGTCTCGGGTGCACGCGCCACGATCTTGCCCGTCGCGCGGATGACAGATTCGACGCGAATCGCTTGGGCTATCTCGAGCGCCGCGGGTGCGTGCTCGGGGTCGATCACGAGTTGAACCATGCCCGAGCGGTCGCGAAGGTCGATAAACACGAGGCCGCCGTGGTCGCGGCGCCGAGCCGTCCAACCAGAGGCGATCGCGTCCGTGCCAATCTGGCCTTCGTTGAAATCTCCGCAGTGTTCGGTCCTGTACGTCATGCCGGTCCCATCTTCGCGTTGTGCAGGTGCTCGACGAGCTCGTCAAGCGAAACTTCGATCTGTTCGCCGGTCGTCATAGTGCGGACGAGACAGACTGAGCGTGCCCACTCATCGTCACCGCAGACAACGCTCAATGCGGCACCGATGCGGTCTGCCTGCTTCATCTGGCCCTTGACGGCGCGTCCGGCGAGATCCGCTTCGGCGGTCACACCCAGGCTTCTGGCCTGGTCCATCAGGGCGTGCAGGCGTGGGCGAGCCGCCTCGCAGAAGATCGCGAAGAAGACGTCCATCTGACGGATCGGAGCAGGCGAGCGGTTCTGATCTTCCAGCGCGAGCAGCACCCGCTCGATCCCACAGGCAAACCCCACACCCGGTGTTGGTGCACCGCCAATCAGTTCGGCGAGACCGTCGTAGCGACCACCGCCACCGATGCCAGATTGTGCACCAAGCGCGGGCCAACTGATCTCCCACGTGGTGCGGCTGTAGTAGTCAAGCCCCCGCACCAACGTTGGGTCGAGCGTATAGTTGACTCCACGGGCGTCGAGAAAACTACGGACCGCGGCAAAGTGCGTTGCTGCCTCGGCACTGACAGCATCTGCGATCTTAGGAGCACCCGCCATGATCACTGCCGAAGCGGGATCCTTGGTGTCAAAGGCCCTCAAGGGGTTGAGCTCTCGCTGCCGTCGCACCTGATCGTCGACGTCGGCACTGTGCGTGTCGATGTAGGCACGGAGTGTCTCGAGATACGGTCCGCGGTCGGCGCGGTCGCCAATCGTGTTGAGACGAACCTCAAGCCCGTCGAGCCCGAGCGACTCAAACCAGCGCACCTGCAGGGCAATCAACTCGGCGTCGATCGCTGGATCGTCAGAGCCAATCGCCTCGGCGTTGACCTGCGTAAATTCGCGATATCGCCCTCGTTGCACAGCCGCGAAGCGGTAGCAGTTGCCCGCCGACCACAGGCGAACGGGTTGCGCCTCACGCGACAGACCGTTCTCGAGGTAGAGACGCACCATCGAGGCGGTGAACTCGGGACGCAGCGCCAACGCTCGGCCACCCTGATCTTCGAACAGGTACATCTCCTTACCAACGACCTCGGAACTCTCGCCGGCCGTGCGCTCAAAGAGGGCCTTGTCCTCGAAGATCGGCGTCATCGCCTCGCCGTAACCTGCGGATTCGAAGATTTGGCGGAAGCGTTCGATCATCGCGCGACGTGCGGCCGAGCGCTCGGGCAGCCAGTCCAGTGCGCCGCGTGGTGCCTGGAAGCCCTCAGCCATCAGCGCAGCCCACCGAGGAACGGGTTGGTGGCGCGCTCGTGGCGCAGTGTGGTGACGGGGCCATGTCCGGTCAAGACCGGTACATCCTCGCCGACTTCGGCGAATAAGTGGGCGATCGACTGCTCAAGCGTTGGCCAATCTCCACCGTCAAGGTCCGTTCGCCCAACGGAGCCCGCAAAGATCACATCGCCTGAGGCGAGCAGTTGGTCGCCGTCAGGCCCGGTCATCAGCAGGCTGACCGAATGTGCATAGTGGCCGGGCGTCGCAAACACCGTAATCTCGATCGCGCCAAGTCGCACGGGCAGACCCGGAATCAATCGACCTTCTGGCTCGTGCTCCACATAGGGACCAAAGCCAGGCCAGAGGTAATCGTTGATGTGGGCAACGACGGACGCATCACCTTCGCTGGTATAGACTGGGCTCGTCGCCTCCCGGGCGACAGCACCGACCGCGCCAATATGGTCGAGATGCGCATGCGTCACGAGCACCGCGACGCAGCGCAACCCCAGCTCCTGCAGCGCAGCAATCACCCGTTCAGGTTCTTCACCGGGGTCGATTACGAGGCAGTCGGAGGAATCGTCCGGGTAAACGATGTAACAGTTCGTCCCGTACGGCCCGAGCGAAAGCGAGGTTGCCTGAAGGGGAATAGGGTGTCTCCGTCGTACGTTGTTGAGGGAGCGCGTGTGCGCTTGCAGCAGTCTACCGGCGCGGTGCGCCGAAACCGTCGAAAGGGTCAGCGGATCACATGATCGTTGAGCAGCCGAGTGAAGTTCAAGAGCTCCCAGAGTTCCAGCGCCTGATCGAAGTTGGCAACGAGCGCGGCACCCTGTTGTTCGCCGAAATCGTTGAACAGCTGGCCGAGCACGTCGAGCTCGATGAGTCCGATGTGATCCTCGAGATCCGTCGTCTGATCGAGGCCGAAGGCATCGAAATCATCGACGACAACGATCGTCCAGCTGAGCCCACGGCGCTTGAGCGCCGGCTGGCCTACGAAGGCACCACCGATTCCCTGCAGCTGTTCCTTCACGAGGTTGGTCGCTATCCCCTGCTGACGAAGGCCGATGAGATTCGTCTCGCCAAGCGCGTCGAAAAGGGCGACATGCAGGCCAAGCAGCAGATGGTCGAATCCAACCTGCGCCTGGTTGTCTCGATTGCGAAGAACTATCGCGGCCAGGGTCTTGGCTTCCTCGATCTGATTCAGGAGGGCATCCTTGTCCTGATTCGTGCCGTCGAGAAGTTCGACTGGCGCCGCGAT
>SYIF01000077.1 GCA_005798855.1 Actinomycetota bacterium
CATCGCCGAGCACTCGAGGTGCCAGCCAGGGCGCCCCCACCCCCCGGGCGACTCCCAGGCTGCGTCCTCGCCAGGCTTGGTCGCCTTCCAGAGCGCGAAATCGAGCGGTGCAGACTTCTTGGAGGTGATCTCTTCGGGTTGCATCTCGTCGATCTTTTGCCCCGAAAGGGCTCCATAGCTGGGAAAATCGGCGACGGTGAAGTAGACGTCACCATCGGCGGCGTAGGCGTGACCACCCGCAATCAACTGCTCGATCATGGCGATTATCTCGGGTAGCGAGTCCGTCACCTTCGGCTCCACGTCAGGTCGCCCGAGGCCAAGTCGCGTGGTGTCGGCGATATAGCGCGCCGACTCGCGCGCGGCAAGCGCCTCACTTTCGATGCCCTCGGCAACGGCGGCCGTATAGATCTTGTCGTTGATATCGGTGAGGTTCGAGACGACCTTGACCTGCCAGCCGGTGCGGCGCAGATGGCGCGCGAGCGTCATGGCCACCACAAACGGACGGGCGTTGCCAACATGGATCGGGCCGTACACCGTTGGGCCACAGACGTAGAGGCCGAGTTGGCCAGGCGTCAGGGGCTCGACCGGGACGACCGAACGGCGAAGGGAGTCGTAGAGGTGCAGCGTCATGACAGATCCACCACGGCCTGCGCGCGAGCGAGTGTCTCGTCCCGCGTCAGTGCCGCGAGCACCAACGGTAGCGGGATCCCGTGGTCGGCCGCCGTCAAGACCCGCCGCACCGAACGCTTACCGACGCCCAAGTCACTCAGCAATGCAGCCGCTGCTGCGCTGTCGATCAGCTCGGGCAGCGGCGCGCGCATCGCAACAAGAGCCACTGCTGCCGCGTGCTCACCCTCCCCCACATTCTGAAGGTTTGGTGTGTCCGTGATGCCCCTGATCAGATCGGCTGCGGCCTGCACGTTGGCGGCCTCGCCGAGTCCCGGCTCGAGCGTCGCAATGACGCGTTCCAGATTGGCATTCCCGTGCGCCGCCAGGCGATCGCCGACGAGCACAATGCGTTCGGATGCACTCAACAGAGCCAAATGATCGCGCCCAAGTGTCGTCAAAAGCGCCTGGTCAAGGCGGGTCGTGCCATGCCCAAGGTGCGCAACGTCAAAACTCTGCGCCAACACGTCTGCGGACGCAGCGGCCAATGCCGTGATCGGCGGGCAGGCCGAACGGGCGAGCCAATCGACGACGGCTGCTGGCAACCAACTCTGCTCGCGCAACACCTCTACGCCAAGCGCGCCACTGCGTCCGGAGAGCTTGGCGCCATCGCTCCCCACCACGATCGGCAGGTGCGCATAGGCCGGCGGCTCGACGCCCATCGCTGCGAAGAGGAGCAGCTGACGAGCCGAGTTGACGATGTGGTCCTCGCCGCGTACGACGTGGGTGATCGCCATCGCATGATCGTCGGCCGCGGTTGCGAGGTGATACGTCGGCCGACCGTCGGACCGCACGAGCACGGTGCGGTCGAGCTCGTCGGCAGGAATCCGAATTGGGCCACGGCTGCAGTCGTCGATCGTGACATCCTGCGTGGCTCCCGGCAACACGATTGCGCCGTCAGGCAGGCGCGCGGCCATCCCCGTCGCAACGAGCTGGTCGGCGACAGCGAGATGGAGGTCGAGGCGCTGCGACTGTCGATA
This sequence comes from Actinomycetota bacterium, assembly GCA_005798855.1. Classification (GTDB taxonomy): domain Bacteria; phylum Actinomycetota; class Thermoleophilia; order Gaiellales; family F1-60-MAGs149; genus F1-60-MAGs149. The sequence goes on from SYIF01000077.1 coordinate 1,647, forward strand.
GGGCGCGTGCAGACCATCGTCTGGACCCTCGTCAACCACGATGCCTAGCCAGGCAAGGTCGCGACAGATGCGCTCAACTGCACCCTCGGCGAGGCGTTCGTCGTCCGTATCGTCGACCCGCAACACGAAGGCTCCTCCGTACCGACGCCGCAAGAGATCATTAGCCACAGCCACCATCGCGCCACCTTCGTGCAGATCGCCGGTGGGTGCAGGTGCGTAGCGGACGCGAACAGTCATGGTCGGAGAATGGCAGTCATCGGGGGTTAGAGGCGGTAGATGGCAATTGGGTACTTGGTAAGGATGTGGTCGGCGGTCATCAGCGTCAGGTTTCGTCGCTGAGCCTGAGCCACCAGTGCACGGTCAAACGGGTCAGCGTGCAGGCGCGGGAGATTGGAAAACGCGATGGCATCCTGCATGTCGAACAGCAACATCCGAAAGCCCGATGCCTCAGCGCCCTCAACGAAAGCCTCGACCGGTGGCATTGGGCGACGGGAATCCTCGAGGGCAACCTCAATCCCCGAGATCGCACTGACGAAAACACCTTCGCCATCAACTGCCGTCGCCACCGCTTCACGCGCGGCCTTCGGGAGCCGCGGCGAATCCGTCAGCCACCACACCGCGGCGTGCGTGTCGAGCAGGAGCGCCACGCAGCCTCAGCTGGCCTCTGCCCCATCACCGGGCGAATCGTCAGGGAAGATCGATGAGCCGAACATCTCCTCGAGCTCTGCCTCGCTCCACTCAAACGCATCGTCAGGGATGTCGTACTTGCCCTTCCAGGCCCCTGGCCCCGCCCATTCACGCTTGATCGGAATCGGCACGATCTTCGCGATCGGCTCGCCGCCACGAGCGAGGATGATCTCTTCGCCCCCCTCAACGCGTGCCAACAACTTCGAAAGATGGGTCTTGGCCTCATGCACATTCACGATGTCAGTCACGATAATCCGTATCTTAGTCCACTTAGTCCACAAATGCACGCAGATCGTGCTGAGCCCTGCGCGCACTACGCTGCGTACGTGTCGCTGACGCCCGAGCAACTCGCCGATCGTGTCCTTGCGTGGTACGAAACACTCGGACGCGAGTTGCCGTGGCGCCACACGCGCGACCCGTACGCCATCCTCGTCAGCGAGGTGATGCTCCAGCAGACGCAGGTCGATCGCGTGATCGAACGCTGGATCCGGTGGCTCGAACGTTGGCCGACGGCCTCCGATCTCGCCGCAGCCTCGCGCGCAGAGGTGATTAGCGCCTGGCAGGGCCTCGGCTACAACCGTCGCGCGGTCTCGCTCCATGAGGCAGCCCGCCAACTCGCCGACCGCGGTATCCCCCAGAACCAGGCCGGCTGGCGTGCCTTGCCGGGCGTCGGTCCCTACACAGCGGCTGCCGTCTGTGCGCTCGCCCTCGACCACGACGTGATTCCCCTCGACGTCAACATCTTGCGCATCCTCGAACGATCACTTGGTGCGACAGAGCTGGAACCACCACCCGGCCGAGCACACGATCTGACGCAGGGGCTCTTTGACCTCGGCGCAACCGTCTGTCTCGCGCGTATTCCCCGCTGCGACGCCTGCCCGCTCGCCGACCTCTGCCCCAGCCGCGGGCGACGCTATGAGCCGCTGCGGAAGCAGAGCACGTTCGAGGGCTCACGCCGACAGGCACGCAGTAGGCTGCTCGACCAATTGCGGGACGCCCCGCTTGCCTTGGGCAGCTTCGATCCAGCACTCGCGGCACTCCTGATCAAGGATGGCCTGGCAGAGCAGATCGACGGGCACCTCCGCCTACCCCGCTAGACCCCACCTTGGCGAAGTGCGATGCGGACATGACAAGTACGCACTTGTCATGTCCGCCTTGTCCAATACGCCCCATAGTTGATTGCCGTGATCAAGGTGCGTTCCCAACGCCGAACAACCCGCCCCCTCGCCGCTAGTATGGGTCCAAGCGCAGACCACTGCGTACCATCACCACCATCCGAATCCATAAGGGCACTCTGACCCAATGAACATCCTGCTGATCCTAATCGCCGTGATCGTCGTCGTGATCCTGCTCTGGCTTGTGATCGCCTACAACGGTCTCGTGCGCCTCCGCAACGAAGCGGACCAAGGCGAATCTTCGATCGACATTCAACTCAAGCGACGCGCCGACTTGATCCCCAACCTCGTCGAGGCGGTCAAGGGCTACGCCACGCACGAGAGCGCGGCCTTCGAGAACGTCAGCAACGCCCGCGCCCAGGCGCTCAGCGCCAAATCGCTGTCCGAAAAGGCGGATGCAGACGGCGCTATGCAGTCCGCAGTTGGCACGTTGTTCGCCATCGCCGAGGCCTATCCCGAGCTACGCGCAGTCGAGTCATTCGTCCACCTCCAGACAGAGCTGGCTGACACTGAAGACAAGGTTGCCGCTTCGCGCCGCTACTACAACTCGGTCGTGCAGTCGTTCAACACGAAGCAGCAGACCGTGCCAACCTCGTTTATCGCGGGCGCGTTTGGATTCTCGCCCCGCGAGTTTTATCGACTCGACGACGATGCGGATCGCCAGCCCATCAAGGTTGATCTCAACTAATGACGCTCCAACAACAGATTCGATCCGCGCGGATGCGGACACTCCTGGTGATCTTCCTGTTCATCGTGTTGATGGCCGTGATCGTGGCGGCAATCAACGTTGCCTTCGGGTCGGGCTACGGCCTGATCATGGCTATGGTCGCGGTCGGCTACGGCATCTTCGGCTACATCGCCGCTGGCTCGATCGTCGCATCGGCAAGCGGCGCCCACAAGATCGCGAAGGAAGATGCCCCCGAGTTGTTTCGCACCGTCGAAAATGCGGCGATCGCCGCTGGGCTAGCGAAGACGCCCGATATCTACATCATCGACGACCCCGCACCGAACGCCTTTGCAGCCGGCCGTACTCCAGACAAGGCGTACGTCGCCGCCACCACAGGCATCCTGCAGCTGCTCGATAAGCGCGAGCTAGAAGGCGTGATGGCCCACGAGATGGCGCACATCCGTAATCGCGACGTACGACTGATGACGCTCGCCGCTGTGATGGTTGGCGTGATCTCGATGATCGCCGACATGCTGCTCTGGTCGATGGTTTTCAGCGGCAATCGCAATAGCAACGACAACAATCCGCTCGGCGCAATCCTCGCGATCGTTGCCATCATCCTCGCCCCGATTGGAGCTGCCATGCTCCAAATGACGCTCTCCCGACGCCGCGAGTATCTTGCCGACGCAACCGCAGCCGAGCTGACAGGAGACCCGGAGGGCCTAGCCCGTGCGCTATACAAGCTCGCCGCCGATCAGCGTCCACTCGCGAAGGTCAATCGTGCGACGGCCCACCTGTGGATCGAGTCGCCGCTACGCGACAACAAGGGCATGCGTTCGTCCCTGGCGGGCCTGTTTGACACACACCCACCCCTGCAAGAGCGCATCGATCGCCTCCAGGAGATGGGTGGCTTTACGTTGCCGCCAATCCCGAAGGGCGCAGCCGACGCCTGAGTCAACGACTGAGCCGAAGCGTCTTAGCGCTCGACGAGCACGACGGCCTGAGCGGCAATGCCCTCGCCACGGCCGGTAAAACCAAGACCATCTGTACCCGTGGCCCGCACGGAGACACGACCCGCGGTCGACCCCATCGCCGCGGCACAGGTTGAACGCATCGCATCGACATGCGGCGCAATGCGTGGCCGCATCGCTACAACCATGCAATCGGCATTGACGAGGCTCCAGCCCTCCGCTGCGATTCGCTCAGAGGCGAGCCGCAGCAGGTCGATCGATGCAGCCCCCTCCCACTCATTGTTGGAGGGAAACATGCGACCGATGTCGCCAAGACCGGTTGCTCCAAGGAGCGCGTCCGTCAAGACGTGACAGACGACGTCTGCATCTGAGTGTCCTTCGAGCCCATGCGTGTGCTCGATCGTGACGCCACCCAAGACCAAGGCGCGCCCCGCGACGAGTCGATGCGCATCGACCGCTGTGCCAACGCGGAAGTCAGCCAATGGGTACTGCCCGACGATCGCGTCCCTTGATCTGCATGACCTCAGAGTAGCCCGCAGCCAGCGCCGCCTCTACAGCGAGGTCGAAGTCGCGACCAATATCCGCGGGTACGTGCGCATCGGATGAGAGCACGATCGGTACGCCGCGTTCGCAGCAGCGCTCAAGCAATACCTGCGATGGATACAGATCCTGAGCGGCTTTGCGCAGGCCCGCGGTCGAGATCTCGACACAGACGCCCGCCTCGGCCAGCGCATCCGCAATCGTGTCGTACGACCAGTTGAGGGTCGTCGGGGACGGCAGCGGACCGAACGACTTCGGTAGATCCGAATGCGTCATGACATCGAACTGGCCGCTCATGGCAGCTCGGGTATAGCGGTCGACGTAGCCGCGCCAGAGCGCCTCCGAATCGATGTGGTCGAAGGCGGAATAGAGGTCGTAATCGACCGCGCCCTCGTCAACCCAATGGATGCTGCCAAGGATCAGGTCCCAAGGCCGGCCACGCAATGCCTCGACCAGCACGTCCTGCCCGTCCGGCAGCCAGTCGCACTCGATGCCGACCAGGAGCGGAAAGCCGATCGCTTTTGCTTCGCTGAGAGCCTCCCAGTAGGCGTCGATATCCCACTCGGTCTGCGCCTGCCAGTACTCGTGCGCCCAGGCCGGCTTCACTGCCCGAAAGCGGTAGACGTGCTCGGTAATCGCGACGGCCTCGAGTCCCTGATCCATCGCGGCTGCAACGTGCGGCACGATCGTCTCGATCGACAATGCCTCTTCGTCAAGGGGATCGTCATCGGGCCGCAGGTGCGTGTGGTGATCAGTCAGCATCGTGAAGCTCCTCGGCACGCCGGAGGTCGTCGCGGGTCGTAATCTTGATCGCCCGCGGGTCGCCCTCTACTGTCACGACCGTGCCACCAATGCGCTCGACGAGGCTGGCGCAATCGGTACCGGTCGCGCGATCCGGCGCAGCCAAGGCGCGCCTCAGTGCATCCGCAAGAAAGCCCTGTGGCGTCTGGACCGTGCGTAGATCTGCCCGCTCGACTGTCTCGATGACGCGCCCCGCCCCATCGACACGCTTGACGGTGTCGACGATCGGCAGCGCGGGGATGACGCCGTCCGCGCCATCAGAAAAGCCTGCCAGCACGCGGTCGATCAGTTCGGCCGAAACCAGTGGACGAGCTGCATCGTGCACGAGAATGAGCACAGCGTCAGTGGGCACTTCGGCGACGCCAAGAGCGACAGAGTCGGAACGCGAGGCGCCACCTGCAATTGCGATTGACACCTTACCGGCGCCAATATCGTCGACCATAAAGGTCGCGCGCTCCTCCCAACCCTCGGGCACCACAACCACGATGCCATCGATGCCAGGGTGGTCATCGAGCGCCGAGACCGAGGCCACAACCAGCGGATTGTCGCCAAACGCGACGAAGGCTTTCGGATGCTCTGCACCCAGCCGCTCACCCGAGCCGGCCGCGACCACGACCGCCCAGACGGTCACCGCCTCAGCCATCAGCGCTTAGACGGAGCGCGCGGCGCGCGCCTCGGCGCGGGCCGTCGCAAGATCGAAGAGGAGCTTGTCGAGATGCTGATTCGTCGCTTCCTCATCCTTGTCGAACACCCAGCGGAGCTCCGACGAGAGGATGCGCTTGGCCTGCGACAAAAGCTGCCGCTCGCCCGACGAGAGCGGACGCTCGGAATCTCGCAGCGAGAGATCGCGAATCACTTCAGCAATCTCTCTGACATCACCGGAGCGGATCTTGTCCCTGTTCATCCGAAAGCGACGACTCCAAGAGCCCGTATCAGCCGGGATTTCCTCGGCCAGCACGGCCAGGACAGCGTTTGCGCCCTTCATGTCCATCACGCGGCGGAGCCCCAGCTCGTCGACACGGTTGACGGGAATCCGCACCACTAGGTCGTCGGCAATGATGCGGATCGTGAGGTACTCGACCTCTTCACCCAAGACCGTGCGCTGCTCGATGCCATCGATGATGCCAGCACCGTGTTGGGGATAGACGATCCGATCTCCGACTTTGAACACGCGGTGCTCCCTCCGACCTAGAGTGAGAAGGATAACGGTTCTCGGCCGCGAATGGGGGAAGTCATTTCTTGTTCCGAAGCAGCCGGTCGTGCAGCCGGCGAAGCCCTTGCTGCACGTCGGCGGCCTTCGACTGCGAGACCCCTTCGACGGCTGCGAGCTCGCGCAGGGTGGAACGCATCAGGGCATCAAAGGTCGGGAATGCCGCCACGATTTGGGTGGCTTCGCGGTCCGTCAAATTGGGGATGTGTGCGAGTGCGCGATAGCCCCGCGGCCGCAACGGCCCATTCGCAACCGAACTGTCCTCATGCCCGAGCGCCATCCCGAGCGCATGGACGCCGACCAAATCCGTGTAGGCAAGGCTCGCAACGCTCTCGAGCACCGTCTTATCACTGCTTGTGGTCTCCACATTGCGGTAATCGCGGATCGTTGCCATGCGTTCATCGAGCACACCGTCGGAGAGCTCGCCGAGCTGCATCGAGACCAGGCGACCATCCAAACCGAGCTCGTCGACATTGCGTTGAATTTCGCCGACCATGCGGGAGGCCATCTCGGCACGCTGCAGGACAGTCAGGACGTCGTCGATCGTGACATCCCCTCGCAACTCGTGCATCGTCAGATCATCGGCGCCACGATCGAGCTGGGCGCGGTGATTGCGCAATGTCGAGAGCCCCTGCATCGCCTTCGCGAGCACGTCCGTAATCGAGTCGAGCTGGTATCGCGATCCGCCGGTGTAGATGTTGACGGTATCGCGCTCCTGCGAAATCGCCACGACGATCGCATCGGTCTGGCGCGCGACGCGCTCTGCCGTGCGATGCCGCGTACCAGTCTCGGACGTCGCCAAGCTCGCATCCGGCATCAGTTGAACGTTGGCACTCATGATGTGCTTGAGCTCGGCATCGAGCACGATCGCGCCATCCATTTTGGCCAGCTCGTACAACATCTGTGACGAAAACGGCATGTCGATCTCGATGCCACCCGAGATCAGCGGCGAGATCTCATCGCTCGGAGCAATCACAATCAGAGCGCCGAGGTGTCCCATGATGATGTCGTTGATGCCGAGACGAAGATCGGTGCCCGGCGCAAGCAGGCGCAGCGCACTGGCGAGACGAGGGTTTCGGCGTGGATCGATCGGCATTGGACAGGTATCGTAGCCGGGTGACGAATTCTAAGCCGCTCTTGATCGTCGATGGCGATGCATTGGCTCATCGTGCCTACCACGCGCTGGGCAAGATTGTGGGGAGCAACGGGCGCCCTGTCGGCCTGCTGCAGGGGACGATCTCGATGCTGGTTTCGGCCTGGGACCTTTTCGAGCCGCGTGCGCTGGCCGTTGCCATCGACAGTCGACTGCCGTCCTACCGCAACGAACTGTGGCCTGCCTATCAGGCTCAACGCGACCCGTTTGCCGACGACCTCATCGAACAACTCGATGCTTTACCCGCACTTGTAGCCGCTTTCGGAATCCCTGCGATCCGCATTAATCCCTGGGAGGCCGACGATGTCTGTGCCACGCTCGTTGCGTTGGAGGAGACGGCTGGCGGACAGGCCCTTGTCTTGACGCACGACCGTGACGCCTTCCAACTGGTCTCCCCGCAGACATCGATTATTCGCCCCCTGTCAGGTATGTCCGAGACCGAACTTGTTGACCCCGCAGGCGTGGTTGAGCGGTATGGCGTGACACCACAACAGGTTCCCGACCTGATCGCACTCCGTGGCGACCCTTCCGACAACATCCCTGGTGCCCGCGGCATTGGTCAGAAGACCGCGGCCGAAGTGCTCCAACAGTACGGCGATCTTGAGGGCGTGATCGCTCATGCCACCGACCTCACGCCTGCGCGTGCACAGGCCGTGGCCGAGTCGGCGGACGACCTCTGTCGCTTTCGCCAGCTCGCTGTGATGCGGGCCGACCTGCCAATCGAGCGCCCCGACGACCACGTGCCAGACTGGCAGGCGGGAGCGACTGCCTGTGCAGCCGCTGGCATGGGCCGCTTGGCCGAACGGCTCGCACTGCGCGACTAGGCGACATTTTGGGCCCGGGCCCAAAATGTCACCTGCACATCCGTTCGACCTAGTCCGTGCCAAGGGCGAGGGCGAGGGCCTCGCTGATCGAGCCGGCCGTACGCACCACGATTCCCGGGACCGAAGGCGACCCCGGCGGCACGATCGCCTGCTCGATTCCGAGGCGCTGAGCCTCTTTGAGTCTCCGTTCGACCTGGGCTACGGGCCGCAGCCGGCCTGTCAGACCGATCTCGCCGATCGCCACGAGCGGCCCCGTCGGCACGCCGCGCGCTGCGCTGGTGACAGCCAGAGCCACCGCCAGGTCGACCGCGGGGTCGTCGACCCGTACGCCACCAACCACGTTGGCAAAGACGTCGGCCGAGCCCAGCCCGAGGCTGGCGTGGCGCGTCAGTACCGCGAGCAGCATCGCAAACCGATTGCGATCGATGCCGTTGGCAAGTCGACGCGGTTGGGGTAGCTCGCTCGGCGAGACAAGCGCTTGCACCTCGAGCAGCAACGGCCGCGAACCCTCCATCGTGCAGGCTACGACGCTGCCGACGGCACCGAGCTCGTCGCGACCAAGCAAGGCTGAGGGATCTTCGACGGCTTCGAGTCCACGGCCGGTCATGGCAAAGACGCCGAGCTCGGAGGTCGCACCAAAGCGATTCTTAGCAGCCCGAAGCACGCGCAACTCACCCCCCCGCTCGCCCTCAAAGAGCAGCACCGCATCGACGAGGTGCTCCAGCACCTTGGGGCCTGCCACAGCACCATCCTTGGTGACGTGCCCGACGAGCACGATCGCCACGCCATGCTCCTTGGCGACGCGCAGCAGTTCGCCCGCCGCCTCGCGCACCTGCGAGACAGAACCCGGCGCCGACGAAAGGTCGGCGGTCCACAACGTCTGGACCGAGTCTACGACACAGACGGCAGGTCGCTCCTGCGCGATCGTGGAGCAGACCGCGTCGAGGTCGGTCTCCGGGACGACGCGGATCTTGCCGGCGCCACCGATGCGCTCGGCACGCAGACGCACCTGCGCGGCCGACTCCTCGCCGGTCACGAGCAGGGCGTCGCGCGTCTCGGCGATCGCGGCGAGCGCCATCGTCAGGAGCGGCGACGTGCCCACGCCCGGGTCGCCGCCGAGCAGGACCAGCGATCCCGGCTCGATGCCGCCGCCCAGCACGCGGTCGAGCTCGCCGATCCCGGTCGGGATCCGCTCGGCCTCGTCGGCGTCGACGTCCGCCAGCGCCACCACGGGCACCGGCGGGGCCGGCTCGCGCCCGCGGGACGACAGAACCGTGCGCTCCTCCTGCACCGTCCCCCAGGCGTCGCAGGCCGGGCAGCGGCCCTCCCACTTCGGCAGGGTCTCGCCGCAGGCCGTGCAGGAATAGCGGGTCGCGGTTCGGGCCATGGAGGTCAGGCTAGTTGCGGGGTCGGCAGCATCGGCACGCGGGTCCGTCGCGCACCCCGATCGGACGCTTACACGGCGTCCGCAACCCCGCACACCGACGCGCGGGATCCGCCCCCTCCCGGCGGGGTGAGACGCAGGCACCCGCTGCGGCCACAGCCGGCTACCGCGCGCCTGTCGCCGGTTGCAGCCCGGAGGCGAGCCATGACGCAAGAAACAGCCCGCTCAGCCCCACGGCGACCGCGGGACCGGCGGCGAGGCCGGTGTGGTACGAGACGACGAGGCCGGCGGCGCCCACGAGCGCGCCGATCAGCGGGGCAGCTACGAGCAGCGGACCGACCCCCCGCACCCAGGGACGCAGGATCGCGGCGGGCCCGACCAGGAGTGCGGTCCCGAGCAGCGCACCGAGCGCCGGCAGCGCCGCGGTCAGGGCCAGCGCGGCCCCGACGAGGATGCCGAGGTCGATCAGGCCGACGCGCACGCCGGCGGCGACCGCCCACGAGCGGTCGAAGAGGGCGATGGCCGCGCTGCGCCAGCCCGCCGCGACGGCGGTCGCGAGGACCACGGCCGCGACGGCGAGCGGGACGATCTCGCCCCGTGCGACCGTGAGC
>SYIF01000078.1 GCA_005798855.1 Actinomycetota bacterium
AGCACCGTCTGGTCCTGAGGACACCACTTGACGGCGGCCGTGCGCTTGTACGCAAGACCGCGCTCGAACATCTGCAAGAAGATCCACTGCGTCCAGCGGTAATAGGCGGGGTCCGACGTCGAGAGCTCGCGGTTCCAGTCGATCGACCAGCCCATCCGCAGCATCTGCTCACGGATCCGCGCGATGTTATGCGCGGTTACCTCGGCGGGCTTGCCACCCGTCTTGATCGCAGCGTTCTCGGCCGGCAGACCAAACGAGTCGTAGCCCATCGGGTGAAGAACCTGGAAACCGTTGCGGCGACGAAAGTGCGAGACGACGTCGCCCATCGTGTAATTGGTCACGTGCCCCATATGCAGATCGCCGGACGGATACGGCAGCATCTCGAGGACGTACGCACGCGGACGCTCGTCATTAGCCGGATCACTGGGGTTGGGCGTCTCGAACGCGCGCTCATCGGCCCAGACGGCCTGCCAACGCGCTTCGATTGCTTGAGGGTCGTAACGCTCCATCACGGCAGGATACGCGTCGCTCGCACAAAGCACGGCACTGCAAGTGGTAAAAAACCTAAATCACGACTCATCGCAAATCAGACACGGTGCGAAAAGATCAAGCGACACAGATAAGTGTCTACACCTACGGAGGAGAGAACAATGGAACTGACCTCGACACAAGAGACAATCTTGTGGGCCGGGACAATCGGGATGGCGCTCGGCGCGATTGTTATCGCAATGATCGGCTTCCGGCTGCCGAAAGCGGAGCGCCATCACGTGACGGCGAGTTTCTTCGTCTGCGCGATCGCTGCATGTGCCTACTACGCCATGGCGATCGGCATCGGCTCGATCACGGTCAACGGGTACGAGATTTTCTTCGCTCGATACGCCGACTGGGTGCTGACGACTCCGCTGCTCTTGCTCGGCCTCGTAACGGTTGGCATCGCTGCAGTGGCGGGTGGAGAAGCTGGGCGTGAGCGAGCCGGGTTGATCGGCTTCGTCATTGGTGCGGACATTCTGATGGTCGTGACGGGCTTCATCGCGGCACTCCGCAACGGCCATGACGATAAGTGGGTCTGGTACGCAATCAGCTGCGTGTTCTTCCTGCTCGTCCTCTGGGCTGTCTACGGTCCCGTCAAGGAGTACGTCTCCAGCACGATGAAGCCGCTGTACGTGCGCCTCTTGACGATCCTGACCGTCCTTTGGCTGATCTACCCCGTTCTCTGGGCCCTCGGCACCGAAGGTACGGGCACACTGAGCCTCACCGGCGAAATCGCCGTCTTTGCAGTGATCGATGTGCTCGCAAAGGTCGGCTTCGGCATCTTGCTCGTCACGGGTGTCGGCAAAGCGGCCAAGCACGTCGCGTAGAACGTTGCTGGCGGTCCGAGCTTCGAGCCTCCGTTGCTTGAAGCTCGGACCGCTATGCGCTCCCCCATTGCGCGAGTGCACCGCCATCCGCACGGGTAGAGCTGATGCGCAGTAGCCGGTTGTACTTCGCCAGTCGCTCTGACTGCGTCAACGACCCGACCTTCAACTGACCGGGCCCAGCGGCGATCGCCAAGTCGGCGAGCCAGTCGTCCTCGGTCTCGCCCGAGCGGGCACTCACCACGACGCGCCAGTGCGCCTCGCGGGCGCGCGCCGCTACGGCGAGCGCGTCGGACAGCGTGCCGACTTGATTGGCCTTGACCAGCACAGCATTCACGGCATGAGTGTCGATCGCCTGCTCGAGGCGATCAAGCTGCGTGCAGAGGAGATCGTCGCCGATGATCTGAATCCGAGACCCAAGCGCAGCCGTCAGCTGAGGCCAGGGCGCCCAATCGTCCTCACCGAACGGGTCCTCGATACTGACGATCGGAAAGTCCTGAGACCACGCGACTAGGCGTTCGGCCCACACATCCGCCGTGACGGTCTCATTGTCTGCGGCGAGGCGATAGCCACCCTCCACGACAAGCTGACTCGCAGCGACATCGAGGCCGATCGCGATCTCGTCGCCGGGCACGAAACCCGCGCGTTCGATCGCAGCGACCAGCATTTCGAGACCATCGCGATTGCCGAGGTCGGCGGCAAAGCCACCCTCGTCGGCTCGAAGGAGCGTTCGCCCACCAGCGCGCAACTCATCGGCCAGTGCGGCGAGCACACGCGCCACGTGCTCGATCGCCTCCGGAAAGGTCGTGGCCGCCACGGGAATCGCAAGATAGTCCTGGAGATCAACGCTGTGTTCGGCGTGCAGCCCGCCCGACAGGGCATTGATCATCGGCCTCGGTAGGACAGATGACTGATCGCCGCCCAGGTGCTGCCACAGCGGCACGTCTTGTGCCAGCGCGGCAGCGCGTGCCGTCGCCACCGAGGCAGCGAGGATCGCGTTGCCGCCGAGACGCGAGCAATTTGGCGTCCCATCGAGGCTGCGCAGCGTGGCATCGATCAACGTGCGCTCGGTCGCATCCACTCCTTGGAGGGCTGCACTGATCTCGCCCTCGACATTGGCGATGGCACGTAAGACACCACGCCCGGCGTAGCGCGCCGCATCGCCATCGCGCAGTTCGACAGCCTCATGCCGTCCAGTCGAGGCGCCGGAAGGAACGCTGGCGCGGGCGGTCAGACCCGAGCTGAGTGTGACCTCGGCCTCCACAGTTGGTCGCCCACGGGAATCGAGCACCTCGTAGGCACGCAGGCTGGCGATGCGGCTTCTCACGGCGCTCCCACCTCGACGCGCTCGATCGCCTGCAGCACCGTCATCGGTGGACGCAAGAGCAGCGATCGGCCAAGTGCTCGCGCCAATGCCTGTGAGCGCTCATCGAGATACTCAGCAGGCGACTTGCCGTCGACGCGCGCAACCATTATGATGCCGAGCTCGCAGATTGTCGCGGATTCGTTGATTAGCGCCTCGGCCTGCTCGCGATAGGCGCCATAGAACCCACGCGCCAACGCCGCAAATGGGGCCCGTTGGCGCGGCATGTGCAGCGCCTTTAGACAGAGATGATTGAGACAGAAGGCGACATCGAAGACCGGGTCGCCCCAATGCGCAACCTCCACGTCCAGTACCAGCATCCGATCGGGATACGCGATCAGGTTCTTGGGGGCGTAGTCGCCGAGCACGAGCGCACGGCGCGTCGCGAGCAGGCGCTCGATCTCGGCGTCGATCAGTTCGGCGAGGTCGGGGTGCCGCACTGCCACGCTGCGGTGATACGGGTCGATTCGGCCTTCCACCATAGTCTGCACGGCATCAAAGTCGACAGCGGCCTGAGGATCACTGGCGGACGCGGTGTGAATTCGACCAAGCAAGTCCCCCGCACGGTACCCGTCACGAAGATCGAGCTGGCTGGCCAACAGCAATTCCTTCCACGGCGTGCCACCCGATGGCGCGCAGGTCATGCCAAAGGCGTGGATGTTGTCGTCGGCAAAGACCACCGAGGGTGCGATTCCTGGTCCGAGGAGACGATTGATCGTGCTCAAACAGCGATACTCGACTGCGCTGCGGCCGACATCGTAGGCCCAGACTTCGGCAACCCGAAGAAACGGCAGCGCCTGCTTGACCACCAGACACCCGGTGTCCCACTCCACGCACCAGACATCGTTAGAAATACCTCCGCCGAGAGCGCTGACGGTGCAATCGTTCGAGGCCGGTACGACACCGCGTTCGACCAGATACGGCACCAGCGTGGTGGCAGTGAGTTCCACCTGCGCAGTATCCACGATTGCACCTACCCTTAGCCCGTGGAGCAACCGACAGCGATCGAAGTACGAGGCGCAAGTCGTCGGTATGACAGCATCCAGGCCCTCGACAATGTGACCCTAACCATCGACGCGCCTGCCACGGGCCTGCTCGGCCAGAACGGCGCAGGCAAGTCAACGCTGATGAAAGCCATCCTTGGTCTGGTCCGCTTAGACGCTGGCGAGGTGCGCGTGCTTGGGCACGATGCACGCCACGACGGCGAACAGGTGCGGCGTCGCATTGGCTACGCACCCGAGCACGAGTGCTTGCCGCCCGAACTGACGGCCGCCGATCTCTGCCGACACCTCGCAGAGCTGCGCGGACTCTCGCGCGCCGACGCCATCCGGCGCGCATCAGAGGTCCTGTTCGCGGTCGGTCTGGAGGAGGAGCGTTCGCGCGTGATCGGTTCGTTCTCGCTTGGCATGCGCCAGCGCGTCAAGATCGCCCAGGCGCTTGTCCACGCACCCGAACTGATCATCCTCGACGAGCCCACCAACGGCCTCGACCCCACGCAACGCACCGAAATGCTCGACGTCATCCGACGCGTGTCGCGCGACCTCAACGTCCGCGTGCTGATTTCATCGCATATCCTCGATGACATTCGACGCACCTGCGACGCCGTCGTTGTGATGCGCGCCGGCGCGGTCACCCTGGCCCGTCCCCTCGCGGCGGAGGCCGATGAGGCCGACGTTTTGCGCGCCGAGACTGTCGCCGATTCCGCACCATTTGTCGCTGCGATGACGGCCGCTGGCCTCGACTGCACCGTGATCGACCCAACGACGACACGCGTCGTGATTCGTTCTGAACGCGATCGCGACGTTCTGCGCGACACGGCAGCCAACACCGGCGTGGGCCTGCGCCGTCTCCATCGCGATGGTCCGTCGATCGAAGACGAACTACTCGAGGCGATCGGATGAGTGAGGCCAAGATCCACGATGTGCGTTACCGACCCTACGACGGCGAGGTATCCGGCAGCAGCCGCCGCGGGATCGTCTCGATGGCGCGCTGGAGTGCCCTGCGCGCACTCGGTGCACGCCGCCCGTGGACTGCGAAGATCGTGCCGGTCGGGCTCGCCTTCATCGCGCTCGGACCCGCAATCACCGCGCTCGGCGTCAAGGCTCTGCTGGGCTCGCAAATCACGCAGCAGTTGCCCGGCGATCTCGTTCCGTACGGACCATACTACCAGCTGATCGGGTTTGCCATCCTCGCCTACGCAGCGATCGTGATCCCCGAGACGACCTGCCCCGATCGTCGCAGCCGCGTGCTGGATCTCTACCTGTCAACGGCACTGAGTCCGCGGGAGTATGTGCTGGGCAAAGTCTTTGCCTCCCTGGTACCGCTCTTGGCTGTGACGACGCTTCCGCTTGCCTTTCTCTACGCCGGCAACGTCTTCTTCGCGACACACCCACTGGGCTACGTCCAAGATCACCTACGCGAGATTCCCGCAATCCTCGGTGGTGGGCTCTTAATTGCTCTGGTCTACACGCTGCTCGGACTTGCAATCGCGTCGTTGACGAGCCGTCGTGCGTTCGCCAGCGTGGGCTTCATCCTGCTGATGATCATTTCGGGGTTGGTGAGCGGCGCCTTGCGCGAGGTGGCAAATCTAGGACCCAACTCGCGGCTCGTCAACCTCCAAGGCCTCCCCATCTGGCTGGCACAGAAGCTGATTGGAGGCCCGCCGAGCTTCATCAAGAACGGGCCACTCCAGAAGGTAGAAACCCCAGACGTTGGGTTGCTAATCCTGATGAATGCGATCCTGATCGTGGTCTGTATCGGCATCCTCGCGCTGCGCTATCGCCGGAGCGACGCATGACGCCGCTCCTCGAGTTTGATCGCGTCTCGAAGTGGTTTCGTGACACCGTCGCCGTCGGCGACGTCTCCTTTGCAATTGAGCCGGGGGTAACCGGTCTGCTCGGCCACAACGGTGCGGGCAAATCGACGGCGATCCGTCTTGCGACGGGCCTTGCGCGACCGGACGAGGGAGCGATCCGTGTGCTTGGTCTCGACCCGCGTCGTAGTGGCACGGCGCGGGCGGCGATTGGACTGGTGCCAGACGGTGATGGACTTTGGCCTGGCCTGACGGCACTCGGACTCGTCGTCTCCTGCGCGCGCCTGCGCGGTGTCTCTAACCCCCAAGAGGCCGCTCGGCGCGCACTGACCACAGTCGACCTGCTCGACGTCGCCGACCGCAACGTCAAAGGCTTTTCGCAGGGCATGCGGCAGCGCGTCAAAATCGCGCAGGCTCTGGTGCACGATCCGCAGGTGTTGATTCTCGACGAGCCCCTCAACGGACTCGATCCCCAGCAACGCGAGACCACCATCGCCTTGCTGCGGGAACTCGGCAACCAAGGCATCGCGACGCTGTTCTCGAGCCATGTGCTGACCGAGGTTGAACGTGTCGCCGATCGCGTCCTTGTGCTCGTCAATGGCCGACTCGTTGCCGAGGGATCGCCGCAGGGTCTCCGCGAGTTGATGGACGAGCGTCCACGCCGCGTCCAAGTCGTCACTACGAATGCGCGTGCCGTTGCCGCAGGCCTCGCAGGCTTACCAGGGGTCGAGAGCGTCGAACTCTCCGACGACGGCGTGCTGGTCGAGACGCGCGACCCCACCGCCCTCGCCCGTGCACTGCCCGAGCTGGCCGTGGCAACGCACGCTCAGCTGCGCTCGATCGAGCCGACCGATGAGGATCTAGAGAGCGTGTATGGCTACCTCACCCAACGAGCCCGCGAGACGCGTCGATGACCGTCACTCGGCTCACCGTTCGTGCGCTGCTATTGCGTCGACGTTCGCTGGCGTTGCTCCTACCGGTGTCCTCAGTCCTCTTTTTCGTGGGACTGTCCATTGTTCGCGGCGATGTCGTTCCTGACATTCAGGCAATCATCGTCGGACGCCTGCTCGTGACGACCGTCACACCACTCGTAGCCCTCGTTTTAGCCGTCACGGCGATCGGTGACGAGCGCGAATCGGGCACGATCGTGTACCTCGCGACCGCCCGCATCTCGCGACTGCGGATTGCGGCAGAGAAGACACTGGCCGCAGCAATCTGCACAGCGATCTTGCTGTCTCCCGCGCTGATCGCAATCGTCATTCTCGGCATCCATCTCGGGGTTGGGACTGACAACATCCTGCGCGGCATCGCCGGCACGCTCCTCGTAGCAACGGTCTATGCAGCTGTCTTTGTGATGGTCGGGCTGCTCGTGCGACGCGCACTCGTGGCGGGCATTCTCTACATCCTCGTCTGGGAGGGCGCAATCGCCACGATCGCTCCCTCTGCCGAGCGGTTCAGCATGACTGCGTGGGGGCGGGCAATCACCGACAGTGGGATCTACGGATTGACGCCAGACCTCGTACCCACGCTTGGCGCGACCACAGGCGTGATCGCTTTGGTGGTCGCCACCGGACTTGCCGTCGTCTTAGCCGGTTGGCGTCTCGGGCGCATGGACCTACCCTAAGACCGCTCCAAACCTGAGAAAACTCTCAGGTATCGCACGTCAGATTTCGGCACACTCCGGGTCAGCACCAAGGACCCACTGCGCGGCATCAGCACTTTTTTATTGCCGACATCGTGCCCAACAAACCTTCTGACCTTGGAGCCATCATGAACGCACCCTCGCTCACCCGTCGCGGCATCCTTGCCGTCGCGGCCTCCACCGGTGCGGCAGTGCTACTCGCACAGCCTGCAGGACTCGTCGATACAGCACGAGGCTCCGCCAACTCGAGCTGCGACCCGCACGCCAGCATTACGCCCTACGGCATCAATCAGGTCGGGATCACCACGAACGCTCCCGAGCACCTCCAGTTGGCGGGCTTCGACCTCGTCCCAGGCACAACCCGCGAGCAGCTGATTACCCTGCTGCGGGCGTGGCAAGAGGCAATTGGGCTCCTGACGAATGCGATGGAGCCAAGGGGGATCGAACCCCTGACCTTCTGGCTGCCAGCCAGACGCTCTCCCAGCTGAGCTATGGCCCCGTCAGCCGCGCACGATAGCAAGACGGCTAGAAAGGACGTGACAGACGGTGCCGCTGCGACTCGCGCCGCGTGGTGCTAACCCTCAGCAACGAGCGTATGTGGGACTTGGCCCCACAACTCGTCAAGGCGATACAACTCGCGCGACTCGGGCACAAAAACGTGAACGACGATGTCGAGAAAGTCGATCAACACCCAGATACCCTCCTTCATGCCCTCGGTGCGCAGCGGGATCAGGCCAAGCTCGCGCTTCATACGCAGCCCAACCTCCTCGGCGATGGCCTGAACCTGGCGGGTGTTACTCCCAGTCATGACGACGAACCAGTCGGTGTACGCGACCACGCCGCGCATATCGAGCAGAACGATGTCCGTCGCGAGCTTGTCCGCACCAATAGAGCCAGCATGCTGAGCGAGAACGGTGGTATCGCTCAGTGGTTCAGTCCCTTGCTCCAAGCACAGTCGGAACGTATCACGGCTGGCCGACGGATCATCCGGCACCACCAGATTGATACAGACCCTCGGCGGCAATCAGCGCCGCCACGGACGGTGAAACGAGCCCGTGGATCGCCTCGCCCGCGGCAATACGGCGCCGAATCTCGGAGCTGGCGATGTCCAGCTCGGGCATCGCGATCAGCGTTGCCGAGCCAGCGGCAATCTCGACACCTGGACGGGGCGCCACCGCAATCGTGGCAAGGCCGCGAATGCGTTCTGGGTCGTGCCAGTCGTCGAGCGTCGCGTACTGATCTGCGCCCAACAGCAGGACCAGCTCGGCATCGCCAGCGGCGCGGGCCAACTGCTCCAACGTGTCAGCCATGTACGAAGGCCCTGCACGATCGACTTCGACGCTCGAGGCCAGAACGACGGGCTCGTCGGCGGCAGCGGCTTGGGCGAGGCGCAGACGAATACCTGCAGTAACGGCAGGCGGCTCGCGATGAGCAGGCACACCCGTCGGCACGAGCAAAACACACTCGAGGACGAGCTGCTCGGCCGCCACTCGCGCCAAGGCGGCGTGCCCGAGGTGTGGCGGATTGCAGAGCGAGCCAAGCACACCGATACGACTCGAGCTAGGCACGGTACGGAACCTCGCGATCGCCGATCTTGACGATGATGCCGCTTTTGCCGCCAGCGCGAACGAGCAGTGGTGTCAGTCGGCGTGTCTCGACGTAGTGCGCCACAGCCTGCGTCGCGGCCTCATCGTCCATCCATTTGATGTCCTCTTCGATCGTGGCGCCAATGATGCGCACACCCGTCTCGTCGCGCAGCACACGCACGTTGGCGCTGCCAGAGCGACCGGGACGATAGACGAGGTATTGAGCCAACTCGGCCTCGGCGGCGGGTGTGATATCGGGCTCGGGCACCACGCGTCCAAGCGTGCTCATCAGCTCGGGCACACCTTCACCCGTCACACACGAGACCGGCAAGATCCATGGCTTGCCTGTGTCTTCGTCGCGCAGCACGTTGCGCATCGCCGAGCTATCGCCCAGCGCATCGAGTGCATCCGCGAGTGCGCTCACAAGCACGTCGCGATCCGCTTCGCCGCTAAGGTCGATGCGGTTGAACACCACGAGGCGCGGGCGCGTCGAGAGGTCTACCTGATACAGCTCGAGCTCACGATGGATCGCCACAAAGGCCTCGATCGACTCCTCGACGGACAGCCCCGCATCGACGACGTGCAGGAGCAGCTTGGCGCGCTCGAGGTGGGCCAGGAATTCGAGTCCAAGGCCATGCCCCTCGGCGGCCCCCTCGAGCAGCCCGGGCACGTCCATGACGGTGATCTGGCGGTCAACCGCGAGATCGACAATGCCAAGCACCGGCTCGATCGTCGTAAAGGGGTAGTCCGCAACCTTCGGCTTGGCATTCGAGATGCGACGCAGCAGCGATGACTTACCAATATTCGGGAAGCCGAGCAGAGCGGCATCGGCCAGCAACTTGAGCTGTAAGACCAGCGTGTAGTCGTCGCCGAGGCCACCGAACTCTGCCGTGCGCGGTGCCTGGCGGACGGAGGTCCGAAAGCGTCGGTTGCCAGAGCCACCACGACCACCATGAGCAATCGTGGCGGAGGCACCTGGCGCAGCGAGATCAACAATCACGACCTCGTCGTCGTCCAAAACCTGCGTACCAACGGGCACAGGGATAATCGTGTCGAGACCCATCGAACCCGTGCGGTTCGAGCCCTCGCCGCTGTGGCCATCCTCGGCCTTGAGGTGCGGGTTGTTGCGGACGTTGGTCAAATCGCGGAGCGACGGATCGGCAACGAGAATGACGCTGCCACCATCGCCGCCGTCACCACCAGACGGACCGCCACGCGGCACAAATTTCTCACGTCGAAACGCGACAGCCCCATCGCCGCCTCGACCCGCCGCGGCGTAGATCGTCGCCCGGTCGGAGAACACGGGCTACGCCTTGCCGACTACCCCTCGGCCGGTGCGACCGAGATGATGCGCTTACCGCGACGCTGACCGAAGTCCACGACACCATCGCACGTGGCGAAGATCGTGTGGTCAACGCCGATGCCCGTACCTGCGCCCGGGTTAAAGCGGGTGCCACGCTGACGAACAATAATTCCGCCTGCGCGGATAGCCTGGCCCGCGAAGACCTTGACACCAAGTCGCTGGGAATTAGAGTCGCGGCCGTTCTTCGAGGAGCCAAGTCCTTTTTTATGCGCCATCTTTAGTTCCCTTCTTGCCGAAGGCGATCGTCTCTACCTCAACGACGGTCTGCTTCGAGCGGTAACCCATCCGACGGGCACTGCTCTTCTTCGAACGATACGTTCGGATATTGATCTTCGGGCCGAGCTTGTGCTCCTTGACGCGCACGGAGACGGTCACAGGCTTGAGCTCGGATTCCGTCGCAAGTGTCTGCTTGCCATCCGAGGCGAGAACGACGGGCGGCTTGAGGGTTGCACCCTCGTCTAGCGCCACGCGATCCACAACAATCCGCTCACCCTTGGTGACGCGGTATTGCTTTCCTCCGAGGGCGATTACAGCAAACATCGATGCGAGACTTTCGTACGGGTCGCCACCGGCGACAACGGGCGGGAACATAACAGAGAAGCGAAGCGCACGGCTCCGCCTCTCTGCCGTTTACGGTCAGTTCTTGCCAAGAATACGGCCCAAAAGACCGCGCTTTGGCTTGGCTGGAGCAGCCGGCTTGGCTCCTGCTGGTGCCTCTTTCTTGGCTGCTGGAGGGGATTCAGTGGACTTCGGGCGCGAATTCTGACCACGCGACTCCTGCCCACCACCTTCTCCGTTACCACTTGCTGCGCCTGCACCGCTGCCACTTCGGGAGCGACCACGACCGCCGCGGCTGCGGCGTCGTTTCGGTCGTGCGGGGCCATCGTCATCCGCACCCTCAGTTGCTCCCTCCCGAGCGGGCTGAGCAGCACGAGGGGCTGGCTCTTCGCCATCTGCAGCCGGCGCTTCGCCTGGTGCACTCGCTGCACCAGTTCCACCCGTAGAACGACCGCGACCACCACGACGACCGCGACGACGACGCTTTTTGGGGGCGCCGCCTTCTGCGGTCGCCTCCTCGCCATCTTCGTCCTCGTCGCCTTCATCGTCTTCATCGTCTTCATCGTTCTCGTCGTCACTATCGACCGACGAGTCGGTTGCAGCCGCACTCCGGCTGCGACGACGCTTCGGCGTGGCCTCGGACTCTTCGCCCTCGACGACGACCACGTCGGCCTCTTCCGGCAGATCAAGCGGCTCGGTCTCTTCGCCGACGGACGCCGTCATGTCACCCATAGGAGTGTCGATCGTCGCCGATGGCGTTCGACTGCGTTTGCCCTTGCGCTTGTTGCCCTCAAGGTCGATCCGCTCGCCGACGAGGCGCGGCGGCTCATGCACGTCGCTGCGAGGATCGACCATCTTGATCATCTCTTCCTCGGTGATTGGCTTCGCATCGAGCAGCACAGCGTGCGCCTCGAGTCGACCAATCCGTTCGATCTTGATGCGCTGCGTCTCGCCGAGGTACGGACCGGCTCCAGCAACGACCACGCGATAGCCACCCTCAAGCACAGCAACCGCATCGGCTGCCTGATACATATGCGGCTCGGAGAGCGAAACCTCCAGCTCCTGACCAGCCTCGACGGGAATCGCGTCTTCCAACACCTCCGAGACGGTGCCCTCCTTGAGGAACGAGCAACGCTCGCGCGGCACACCATCGGTGGCAACGATCGAGAAATGTTTACCCGTCGCCTTCTCGAGCTCTTCGAGGCGTGTACCACCGGGGCCAATCATCCGGGCAGCCACGGAGGGATCAACCTCGATCAGGAAGGCCTCCGAGGCCGACTGCACCGCATGGCGGCGCAGCATGCGCAGATTGTCGAGTGCGAGCGTCTCGTCACTCAGGACGCGACCCTCACCCGCACAGGTGGCGCACTCGCTCGTCATGATCTCGCGCACGCCGTCGGTCACGTTCTGGCGTGTCATCTCGACCAGTCCCAACGGGCTGATCGAGACGAGATAGACCTTCGAACGATCCTTCGCGAGCTCTTCCTTGAGTGCCGTGATGACCGCATCGCGGTTTGTCTTCGACTCCATGTCAACGAAGTCGATCACGACGATGCCGCCGAGATCGCGCAGCCGCAGCTGACGTACGACCTCGCGGGCCGCCTCGAGGTTGTTATGCACGATCGTGTCTTCGAGCCGTCCCTTGCCGACGAAGCGGCCGGTGTTGACGTCGACGATCGTGAAGGCCTCTGCGTAGTCGAACAAGAGGTAGCCGCCCGAGGGAAGATCGACGCGACGCTTGAGTGTGCTCTCGATCGCCTCGTCGACGCCGTAGCGCCGCAAGAGCTCCGTCTGGGCCGAGTGGCGATGGACGCGCGTGACGAGCTCCGGGCTGCGCTCCTGCACGTAGGAGACGATGCGATCGTAGGTCGCCTCGTCGTCGACGATCAACTCGTCGACATCCTGGCGAAAATCGTCACGTACGAGGCTTAACGCGATATCTACCTCGGTGTGAATGGCAGATGGTGCAACAGCGGTCTTGGAGCGCTCGATCACAGCCTCCCATTGATCTTCGAGCAACGCGAGGTCGCGCTCCAACTCGACCAGTTCTGCTCCGCGTGCAGCTGTACGCACGATCAGACCGCCACCGAGGCGCGGAGTCAGCTGCTTGACGAGGTCGCGCAGGCGATCGCGCTCGCCGTCGGGAAGGCGCTTCGAGACACCGCCACCCTCTCCGTCCGGCACGTAGACCAGGAATCGGCCCGCCAACGAAACGTCCATCGTCACGCGCGCACCCTTTGTCTTCATCGGGTCCTTCGTCACCTGTACGAGCAGCGACTGGCCACCCTTGACGAGGTCTTGGATCCGCTTCGAGCGACGCGCACGCTGATCGAGTCCATCAATGCGGATCTCGGCAACGTGCAAGAACGCGTTCTTGTCCATGCCGGCATCGACGAACGCCGCCTCCATGCCAGGCAACACGGTGTCGACCTTGGCAAGGTAGATGTTGCCGAGCAAGGATCGGCGCTCATCGCGCTCGATGTACGTCTCGACGACGCGGTCGTCTTCAATCAGGGCTGCCTTTGTCTCGTACGTATCGGCAGATATCAGGATTTTCTTCATGTGATCTCCGTGGCCCCCACTCGCACCGGTTTCGGCGCGGCGTGGACCGCTCGTCGGGTAATGCCAGCCACAGCGAATGCGTCGGGGGCGCAGCTCGAAAGCGCGCGCACAACCTCACTGGGCTTGGCAGAGCCATCGTCATCGATGGCGATCTGAACGATCGCCGCCTCACCATCGAGCCGAAACTCGGGTGCGTAGCGGCGAACATCAACAGCACGGTGCTGCATAGGGCTGCACCGCGGTATCCGTAACTCCGAGGCCGCACGATCGGCGGCAACGGCCTGGGCGAGCGTTTCGCCCGGCGCATCGAACACGATGCGATAGGTCGCACCCGTGACGGCGGTCGGAGGACCGGCGAGACAGGCTTCGAGCGGGACGACTCCACGCGGACAATTCGCGGCGAGTCGGACAACGAGGTCGTCGAGGTCGTGGCTGTCACCCACGAGTTCGACCGTGCAGCGCTCATCCTCCGACGCGGCACCATCTGCGCGCGATAGCGCAAGGCTGATGACAGGTTGGGGTCGCATGCCGAATGAGAGCGCTAGCTGATACCCCGCTCGCCGCAACGCGGCCAGCAGACGTTCAACCAGCTCGAGCCGGCTGAGGTACCGCGCACGGTCCCGGATGGCGAGGCGAAGCTCGATCCTCACGGCATGCACTGCAGGATGCGTGGCATTAGGCCGCCACCAACCGGTTCCGAACGGGACCGACATGGATGCTGCAATCGCTACAGCCATCCCCTCGGCAATCCCCGGTCGGCCGTTCGGCACGACTCTGCCACCAATCATCCAGCAGGAACTCCTTGGTCACACCGCTGCGCACGTGATCGCATGCCAGCGGGTCGAGAGGGTCGCGCTCTTGCGTCGCCTCCACCTTGAGGTCGCGTCCGGCAGCGCTCAACGCCGTCCTGTACGCGTCCTCGCGGTGGTGCTCCGTCCAGGCGTCGAAGCGTGCACCTGCACGCCGCGCGGCCTCGAGCACGTCCCCCGTGATTGCATTTCCCCGGCCGATCGCACCCTTAAGCATGCTGGTGCGCAGATCGTGCGGGGACAACGTTCGTTCGCACCCGTTGAGCTGACGCCGCAGGTATTCCTGCTGGACGCGCATCTGCTGTTGGAAAACGGGCTGAACCACCCTCGGAGTCTAGCGGGGTGACTCGAACTACTCGTCAGACAACGTCGGTGCCACTCGTGGATCGACGAGCCGGCTGCGAGGCCGTTCCTGCCAACCTGGCGCCAGCGCCTGCTCGCGCACGATCCGGGCACCCACCGCCAGCACCAGACCCACAGCGGTCAAGTTCGTGATCGTGTTGGAGCCACCGTAGGTCATGAATGGCAAGGGAATACCGGTTGTCGGAGCGATTCCGAGATTCATTCCGATGTTGATCCCGACCTGCGTTAGCAGGAGACCAAATACGCCGGCGGCGATAAATGACTCCTCGAGGTTCCGCGCCCGTGGAATCATCCGTCCGACGCGCCAGAAGACCAAGAGGTACAACAGCACCACGATGGCCGAGCCAACGAAGCCGCGGTTCTCTCCCACCACAGCGAAAACGAAGTCCGTATGGTGCTCAGGCAAAAAGCTACCCGCCGTCTGACTGAGGCCCTCACCCCGTCCCGCCAAGCCACCCGAACCGATTGCGATCATCGATTGTTGCGCCTGGTAGGCCGCGTCGCTGCCACCCTGAGGATCGAGAAACGCCGTGATTCGCTCTGACTGATACGGCCGCAAGAGCGGGAGACCGATCGAGGGCAAGATGCCGAGCACGAGCACGACCACTGCGACCCCAACGCCACCGAGCACAGCCACGCTCCGACCCGGCAGACCCGCCACAACGAGCACCGTCAGCGTGATCGCGATGTAGACGATCGACGTGCCCAAATCTGGCTGAATAAAAACCAATGCGAACGGTGGCAGCATCAAAAGTGCCGCCCTCGTCGCCATGCCCCAGCCGCGGATCCCGCGACGGATACAGTCCGCGATGATGATGGATAGGCAGACGATCATGGTTACCTTGCCGAGCTCGGATGGCTGCAGCGTGAAGAATGGCAACGGAATCCAGCGCTGCGAGCCGCGAGCCGCCGAGAAGCCAAGCACGATGATCAGCAATCCGATCGTGGAGCCGTAGATGAACCAGAACAGTCGGCGGTAGATGCGCGGGTCGATCACCATCGCGACGGCGGCAAAGCCCAAACCAGCCAAGATGTAGATGATGTGTCGGCGATCAAAGAAGCCTGGATCGCCGAGTAGATCGTTGACGGTTGCAGCCTGCACTGCTCGCTCACCGATCACGAGCAGCAGGAGAACTGCTGTGACGAGAAGCCAATCGACACGCCGCAAGAGCAGGGTCAGGTTCATCCGGTCGACCCTTGCGTCGTCCCGGTCGAATCCTGTGCCTGCACCTCTTGAGCTGGATCGGTACCGAGGGCAGGACCGAAGTAGACGCCAGCCTTTTCCGCGCTCGAGATTTGACCGATCGTCGCCTCCTGCACGCCGAAGGCCTGCGCCATCACCTGTCGCACAGCTGGCGCAGACGTCACACCACCGAAGCCTCCCTGCTCGATCACGCAGACCACGACCAGCGTCGGATTCGTAGCGGGTGCGTAACCAGCGAACCACGCAAAGTCGCGCTTGCCAAGCTTCTCCGCTGTACCCGTCTTGCCAGCCACCAAAATCGGAAACCCCTTGAACGCTGTGTAGGCAGTGCCATCTGGATCCTGCGTGACGCCTTCGAGGCCTTTACGGATCGTCGCCAGCACGTAGGGATCCACAGCAACTTTCTCTCCGGGCGCCGACTCGAGCTTCTCGCGCATCGTTCCATCCTGCCCATAGACTGACGCACCAACGTGTGGCTGCACAAGCGTCCCACCGTTGGCAATGAGCGCGTAGAGGCGAGCAATTTGGAGTGGGGTCACCTCGAGATCACCCTGTCCAATTGACTGCAACACCGAATCGCCTGAGGTCCAGCGGTTGTGGACTCGATCGTCGCCAAAGCGACGCCTCTTATAGGCGGCGTCGGGCACGTTGCCAGCAGCATCGCCACCGATGTCAATGCCGGTCGAGGTACCAAAGCCAAGTCGCCGTGCCCATAGCGACTGAGGCTCGAACTGCCCACTCTTCGGCGTCGCTTCGTACAGGCGCTTCCCGAGTTCGTAAAAGTACGTGTCGCACGAGGCGGTCATGGCCTGAACCAGGTTCATCGGCTCGTTGATGCCCGATTCGAAGTTGCGATACGTCTGACCGTCAATTGTGACGTCGGGAGTGCACTGAATAACGCTATCGGACGTGGCGACACGGCCCTCGACAGAGGCGATTGCAGTCACCGGCTTGAAGGTCGAACCGGCCGGGTAGAGCCCCGTCATCGCACGATCAAGCAGCGGTGACGCCTTCGTATCACGCGCCAGCGAGTTCCAGTACTTTTGTCCCCCTGGTCCAGCCAAGATCGCCGGATCAAAGCCCGGATTCGAGGCCATTGCCCGAATCGCGCCGGTGCGGGGATCCATCGCAATAATCGCGCCACCCTCTGCGGATGGATGCCCATGCGTCTTCGCGTACGCAATAGCTTCGCGCAGCGCCGTCTCCGCTGCTGACTGGATGCCTGCGTCGATCGTCAGGCGAATGTTGTCGCCTGGACGAGCCGCCTGCGAGCGCACGATCGCACCCACCGGATCACCAAACGCGTTGACGCGTCGCTGCAGCGAGCCACTGGTGCCACGGAGGTAGCGGTCAAAATACCGCTCTACCCCACGCTGACCAACGAGATCACCAGGCTCGGCATTGCGGTAGGTGACCTGATCCTTGATCTGTTCCGCGGAGACCTCGGCGAGTTCGCCCCAGAGGTGTGGAGCCAACGGGTACGTCTTACCCTGGGTACCGCGAGACGTGCGGTAGGCCCGCACCGTGCCCTCAACAATTCGCACACCCGGATACTGGGCGGCGCGTTCTTTGAGGTAGAACAGCACGTCTCGGTCGACGTCTTTGGCCAGCACAATCGAATCGAACGGCGCCCTGATCGCAGCCGTATGGATGGCATCTTCCAGCTCGACAACCGTAATTCCTGACACCCGTGCGAGCTCGGCGAGCTGCGGATACTGCTTCGTGCAGTCGGCCCAGGCGCGTACCTGGTCGGTGCCATCGAGCTCTCTCTGAATGGCCGCAATGCGTGCCACGCGCCGCGGTTTCGAGAATCTGGCTGCCTCGATCAATGCCGCCGAAATCGCAAGTGCTCGCTCGTTGCTTGTCCGACTATCGACAGGGCCAGCAACATCGCGACCACAGAGCGTGAGCAGATCGGGAAACCGCGTCGGATCGATCGCAACCGAGTTTGACGGTCGACTGCCAACCAATAGTTTGCCCTGCGCATCGAGAATCTGGCCACGCGAAGCCGGTACATCGATGTTGCGCAGCCCATTCGAGTTAGCCTGGGCACGATACGACTGAACCTCGAGGACCTGCAACGACCACAGGCGCAGAATCAGAATCGCCACGATCACAATCGCAACCCCACCGAGGACAGCGACGCGACGCGCGGCGCCATCGCGATCAAACACTTCGGCGGTCACGAGCGGCTGCTTCGGTGGCGGCTGTTGGGCGATCGTTGGCTCGTCAACCGATGGCGTACTCATGCGACGCCCCCAACCGGCACGCCCATCAGTCGTCGCAAGATTGGCAGCATGATGATGCCAGCGAGAACCGTGAACATCACCCCAGCCGTGCCGGCGATCGCAATCGAACTCCACGCAATCGACTCATTCTGAATGATCGTCGTTACGACAATGTCGGCAGCCAAACAGGTGACGGCCGCAACCACGAGGACGACCACCGCCATCGCGAGCGAGACGCGTCGCCGCCGTTGCGAAAAGACGCCAACGCCCCATCCAATTGGCGTCAACACCAGTGACGACATACCGAGCGGAGCCTGCACGGCAATGTCGATCAGAACCCCGGCCACGAACCCGACGGCAGCACCCCAAGCGGGACCAAAGCGCAGCGCGAAGGCAACGAGCACCACCAGCGCAAAGTTAGGAATCGCGCCCAACACGCGAGCATCGATCGCCAAGGCAATCTGCAGATACACGGCAACCACGAGGACGAGCAGAGGGATCGCGAGCGTAGAAAACCAACTCGGTCGGCGGTCAGCACTGTCCTCAGCCACGTAGGCATCAGAAAACTCATCGTCGTCTGCGGCCTCGAACGTTGTCGCTGTCGTACTCACGGGGCACCACCCGCACTCGTCAAAATGACCACGTTCGCAAATGATCCGAGTTCGACCCACGGTACGACCAACACGCTCTTGTAGGTGTTTGCATCGCTCTGCCGAGCCTCGCTCACGACCCCAATCGGCAGGCCACGCGGATAGGCAGATCCAAGCTTGCCCGAGGGGTCAAGGAAGCCGCTGGTGATGACACGATCACCCGGTTTCACCACACTTGAGCCACGTACGAATCCGAGCACCAACACGGAGGGATCGGCTGCGCTCGGCTGCAAAATACCGTCTGCGCCTCGCCGCCCCGAAACGGTTGCACCAACCGCCACGTTCGCACTCGACAGCAGCGAAACCACGGCTGTCTCTGGCGTCGTCCGCTCGACGCGACCAATCAACGCAGCGCCACCGATGTCCGCCGACTGCGCCACACCGACCAACACGGGATCCCCGACCTTGACGCCGACAGCGTCGCCCGCATCGATGACGACACTGCTTGAAGTCAGCGATGGCGAGCGAGCAACGACACGTGCTGCGCGGGGCTGATAGTTGTTGATCTGCGGGAAGGCCGGCGAGCGAACGTAGCCGAGTAGCCCTCGCAGTTCCTCACCATCCTGCTGATTAACCTCTGCTTTTGCGAGGTCGGATCGCAGCACGGCATTCTCCTCCGCCAGTTGGTCACGTTCTTGCCGCGCAGTACGAACGTCGCCGAACCAGCCGATCAGATCACGTACCGGTTGCGTGGCACGCTGCGCAACCTCCTGAATGACAACCGACTGATCTGAGGATTGCGACTGCGCCGAATCGACCTGGGCCTGCGCCCGCATCGAGAAGGTGACGAGCACGATCGCGACTAGGACGAGGACAAGCGGAATGATGCGGCGAGCGAGGCGGGTGCGGGCGGTGGGCATCCGGGTGGCGTTCCTGTAGCTGGTGCCACGACGAGAAAGTTGTCGTAGTACTGGATCAGCACTCCTAAGTGTACCGTCGCGGCGACCTTTCGACGGTGGTGCGGCTTGCTGAACCTTTTAGACGACGGTGCCGTCGAACGGCAAACTGGCCTGAACCCAACCCTGAAGGCCACCCACAAGGTTGATGCAGCCACTGCGTCCCTCTGCCGAGAGGGCCTCGGCAGCTGCTAGTGAGCGAACGCCAACGCGACAGATAAAGACCGTGCAGTCTGCGTCGGGGAGCTCGTTCCAGCGGTTAGGAAGCTCGCTCATGGGGAGGTGAACAGCGCCGGCAATGTGCCCTGCATCCCACTCCAGCTGCTCCCGCACGTCAACCATCAGCGCGCCAGACTTCGCGAGCTCCGCGACTTCGATGGGTAGAGACTCTTGAACCTCTGCAGCCACAGGAGGCAACATAGCGCAGGCTCTACGCCGTTGGCGCAGACGGTTGAGTTCGCGCGAAGGCAATTGCTTCGGTCTCGCTCGAAATGGTACCGGCAGCCTGCTCCTCCGCAATCTGTGCAAGCAGTACTCCAATGACAGGACCCGGTTCGCAGCCGAGCGCCTCGGCGAGCGTATCACCGCGCAGCAGTGGTGTGGCCACAGGCAGAGTAAGGGCCTGCGTCATCTCAATCGCGAGCTGCTCATGACGACGGATCCAGCGCTGCCGAGCGCGGATTCCGCGCGTCGACCAGCGGTCTGCCAACGACACAACCACGCTCGCGATAGCCCAGGGATCGGTTGCGACCCGATAGCGGTGCACGGCACGCGCGTCCAACGCTCCATCTGGAAGGAGAAAACCGAGCCGCAAATGCTCTCGCACGAGCAGTGCCACACACTTTTGCATCGCGGTGCTGTACCGCAAGCGTTCAAGAATCGCGGTGGCCAACTCGGCGCCTTGCTGGGCATGGCCAGGGAAGCCAATCTGGCCGTTCTCGAACTCTGCTCGCGTGTAAGGCTTCGCGATGTCGTGCAACAACGCACCCCAGCGCACGGCCAGCGCAACATCGCAGTCGGCATCGAGGAGCTCCGAAAGCGCCGTTGCCACAGCCGGGGCAGCCGCGCCAAAAGCGAACTCGGGTTGCTCGATCAGATCGGTCGCTACATCGAGTACCTGCAACGTGTGGCCGAGCACATCGAGATGGTGATAGCGGTTTTGCTCGACAGCGGCCAAGGCCTTGACCTCAGGCAGCACAACGCCGAGGAGTCCCAACCGGTCGAGAAAGCGGATCCCATCGACGGGATCTCGCGATAGGAGAATTCGCTCGATCTCCGCCCGCTGCCGTTCTCCCGCCGGCTCGGCCGCGAGGGTTGCATCGCGCTGAGCAAGCGCAACAGTTTCGGGCGCAACCTCAAGGTCCAACTCGACGGACAACCGGACGAGACGCAGCAGCCGCAACGGGTCATCGCGAAACGACGAATCCGCAACGGCGCGAAGGACGCGGTCCTCGAGATCGTCAAGAGCTCCCGGGACCGCTAACGTCTCGCCATCTGCGACCCGCACGGCAATCGCGTTGATCGTCAGGTCTCGCCGCAGGAGGTCGGCCGTGATGCCATCCGGCGCACCCGTGATGTCGACCTCGTGGTCCTCGCCAACGACCCGCCACGCGCCATGTCGCTCCGAGAGCGGAAACACGGGCGCACCGATCGCCTTCGAGTAGGTGCGCGCTGTCTGTTCGGCGTCACCCGTGGTAACCAGATCCCAGTCGGATAGGGGTCGATCCAGCAACACGTCACGTACTGCGCCGCCCACGAGCCACAGGTCACCATCGCCTGCAAATGCTTGCTGCAGAGGCACCAGCGCGCGCGTCAAGCGCGAATCAACTGCGTCGGTCACGACCACTCCTCACGGTCGCTGCGCTCGAGCGTGGTCGCACACCGCAAACAATCTCGTACGGCACGGTGCCCACGTGGCGTGCGAGCTCTTCGGCCGTGACGACGTCATCGCCACCGACACCGAGCAGCACGACCTCGTCGCCCTCCTTTACCTCAATCTCATCAGGCAGCACCACAGCGAGCTGATCCATCGATACGGTCGCGGCCACGCTGCAGCGCTGCCCGCGGATCAGCACCTCGCCAATGCCCGACAGTCGGCGAGGATAACCGTCGGCGTAGCCAATCGGAACGAGGGCGACACGACACGTCTCGGTAGCCACGAAACGGCGACCATATCCCGTCGATTCGCCCGCTGCAAGCGCGCGTACGCTGCGGACCGTGCTGGTCCAGCGCATCACCGGCACTAGCCCATGATCTGCTCCGGAGGCGCCGAGCGGATCAACCCCGTACACCGCTATTCCTGGCCGTACCGCATCGAAGGCGAGCTCCGGATAGCGGAGCGTCGCGGCGGAGTTCGAGAGGTGCCGTGGACACGGAGGAAAGCCAGCCGCGATGGCACGAAAGGCCTCAGCCTGCTGATCAACAAATTCGCGATCGGCATCATCGGCCGTGGCAAGATGGCTCATCAGGCCAGCCAACCGCGCGGGACGGGGGCCGCTCGAGATCTGATCAGCAACTGCCAGCGCCTCGTCGGCGCTCAGGCCCCACCGCCCCATCCCTGTGTCGACCTTGACGTGCACATCGACCTCATGGCGGGCACGCAAACGATCCCAGCCCTCGAGCGTTGAGACCGTCACTGCACAGCCAACCTCGGCGACCGCAGCTTCCTCTCCCGCTGTCAGCGGCGACAATACGAGCAACGGTACGATCGGCAGTTCGCCGCGCACGGCACGCGCTTCGTCGAGCGTCGCCGTGCAGAGCTTCGTGGCACCCGCGGCGATCGCAGCGCGAGCCACGTCAGTCGCGCCGTGTCCATAGGCATTGGCCTTGACCACCGCCCACACCTCAGCACCACCGGCGGCATCCAACAGGCGTTGGACGTTGGCCGTGACAGCAGCCAGATCGATCTCGACCAGGCTACGATGACGCTGCACCGCTATGTGACTTTCCCGCCAAACTCAAAACGATTCAACGCGACGACGACGTGACCACGCGTCAGCATGCCGACGTAGAAACCGTGCTCGAGTACCGGTAGCTGCGAAACACCACCCTTGGCCATGCGCTTGGCAGCCTCATGCAGCGCGTCATCGGCTGTCGCGGTGATCACGTCCGTCGTCATCAGGTCCGAGACGGTCACGGCAAACGCCTTCTCAATGTGCCGTTCCCACGAGCCAAGGCTCTGCACGTATACCATCCAATCAAGAAATGGTGCGACGTAGGGAACGTGCTCATCCGCTTCAACCTCTTGGAACAACATGTCCTGGGCAGTCACGATACCGACGACCGTGTTGCCCGCATCGACCACGGCCACACCATCAAGATTCTTTGTCGCCAAGAGTTGCACGAGGTCCTTGATTGTCGTGTCGGGCGCGACGGTTGGTGTCGTCGGATCCATCAATTCGCGCACAGGGCGGTCGATCACAGGGTGCTCCCAGGTCGTCCGAGCACACGTAGGTGCTCGATGAGGTCTCCCGCAATGATAGCCCCGCCTCTGCGTGCGGCCGTGGCGGTACGTGCAGCCTGAACATGAGCAGCCGCTCCCGCAATCGCCGCCGTCCACGAATCCGCTCCGCGAGCGAGGCAGGCGCCGATGATGCCGGCGAGCACGTCGCCCGATCCTGCAGTGGCCAACGCCGCCGAGTCAAGTGCTCGAATCCCGAGTCGCCCCTCGGGCGACAGCACGAGCGTGTCACGTCCTTTGAGGAGCGCCACCACCCCCGACGTTTCGACAAGCGCACGAACAGTCGCCAGACGATGCTCGGCAATCCAGTCTGTCTCTACGCCCAGCAGGTTCGCGGCCTCACCAGCATGCGGCGTGATCACAGTCGGGGCTGTGCGTTGACGCAGCAAGGCAGGCTCGCGGGCAACCCACCAGAGCGCATCCGCGTCGACGAGCAGTGGTCGGTCGAGCGCGAGCGTGGCACGCACCAACTCGTCGGTACCAGGCTCGCGCCCGAGCCCGGGGCCAAGCACGACGGCGCGCGCGCGCTGTGCGTATTCAGCAATCTGACGCTCAACCCGAGACGAGGCGAGTGGTCGCACCATCGCTTCGCGGAGACTCCCAGCGACCGTCGGTTGAATGGCCTCGGGAACCAGCACGGTCACAACACCCGCTCCGACCCGCAAGGCCGCTCCCGCGACGAGCGCGGGAGCGCCTGCCATGCCTATAGAACCACCAATCACGAGTAGAGCACCGGCGTCGTACTTCGAACCACCCACGCCGCGGCCGGGCAACAGGTCGCGACCATCTGCAACCGCAATGGCGGCCGCTGCGACCTCGACCTGCTCGGGAACCCCGATCGGTACCACGATAACGTCGCCGGCGAATTCGCACCCGGGGGCGACGAGCAGTCCAAGTTTGGACCTACCGAAGCTGACGGTGACGTCCGCGCGGACTGCGGCGCCCGGTGCTTCTCCTGTCGAAGCATCGATTCCACTTGGAATGTCGAGTGCGACGACCGCAAGTCCGGAGGCACAGATGGCAGTGATCGCCTCGGCAACAGCGCCGGTCGCCGCACCCGTCGCCCCCGTTCCCAACAGTGCATCCACGATCAGATCCGCGTCGTCGAGACGGTCGGCGATCAGGCCGTCGGGCTGCTCGATGAGGACAACTCCAGCCGCAAGCGCTCCGGCCAGCATCGTTGCGGCGTTGCCACTCGGCGGGCGTACGCTGACTCCGACGATGCGCACGCTGCGACCAGCCATCTGCAGCAGTCGGGCAACCTCGTAGCCGTCACCACCATTGTTGCCGCTACCCGCCACAACCACGATTTGCTGTGCCCCTGCGAAGCGACCACGCACCACCCGCGCCGCGGCCGCGGCCGCACTCCGCATCAGGCTCTCGCCCGAGCCCCCGAGGAGCGCGATCGCCTGCGCATCGATTGCTTTCGCACCCGCTGCGTCGTAGACAGGAAATTGGCTTTTCGACGGATCCATCTGACTCAGCCTATCGCCGCGGCTGGGTAGCGGCGGTGGCGATCACACCAATCTATGCCCCACGATTGAGCGAGGCGGACATGACAAGTGCGCACTTGTCATGTCCGCCACCGCATGACCAACGAATCAGACGGAGGCCTTTGCAGCCTGCATCACGGCGCTGGCGATCTTCGTGTATCCCGTGCAACGGCAAAGGTTGCCGCCGAGCGCGAGGCGGACCTCCTCTTCCGTAGGATCAGCATTTTCGCGCAGCAGCGCATGCGCGGAGACGAGCATGCCCGGCGTACAAAAACCGCACTGAACGCCACCTTGGTCGAGAAAGGCGGACTGGAGGTTGCTGAGCGTCTCGCCGTCGGCAAGCCCTTCAACCGTCGTTACGTCAGAGCCAACGGCCTGGAGCGCGAGATAGGTACAGGAATTGACGGGACGTCCGTCGATCATCACCATGCAGGCGCCACACTCACAGTCGTCGCAGCCCTCCTTGGTGCCAGTCAGACCGATGTCGTCGCGAATCGCGCGGACGAGTGTGGTGTCACCCTCGAGTTCGACCGGATAGGCCATGCCATTGACGGTGAGTGTCGCTGCGTGCTTCATTGTCCGGAGCCCTTCATAAATACGGGAGTGGCGGGAATCGGAAACTCTTCACCGCGAGCACGTTGTGCAGCCACAGCAACAGCGCGCTTGGCGATCACACCGGCCATGGCACGACGATAGTCCTCGTTTGCGCGAAGATCCGAAATTGGCTTGGCGTCTGCCGAGGCACCAGCGGTAACCGCAGCGAGCGCCTCATCATTGCCATCGGTGCCGATGATTGCGGCCTCCGCGGCGGGGCTGCGAATGATCGTTGGCGCGAGTGCCGTCAGGGCGACCTTCGCGGCCGTCACGTTGCCAGCATCATCAAGCGTGACGCACGCGCTGGCGCCGACAATCGCGATCTCCATCGCCCGGCGGTACTCAAGACGAACGTAGGCACTGCCGGTGTGAGCGGGCTGCGCCGGCACGGTGACGGCAACGCAAATCTCGCCCGGATTAGCCGACGTTTTGCCAGGACCGGTCCACAACTCTTCAATCGCGACTTCGCGGTCGCCCGCAGCGGAACGCAGCGTGACGGAGGCGCCAAGCACGATCAGCGGACCACCCGTCTCCATCGCCGGCGAGGCATTCATGACGTTGCCGCCAAGCGTGCCGACGTTGCGTGTTGCATGCGAACCAACCAACGCAGACGCATCGGCAATGGCAGTCCAATTGCTGCGCACGCCAGCATCGGCACAGAGCGTTGCGTGGGACGTCAACGCGCCAACGACCAAGTCCCCGCTCGAGGTCAGAGTCCGCAGCGCATCAACGCGATGAATCGCAATCACCGTGCCCGGAAGCGACTTCCCGTGGCGTGCCTGCACGATCAAATCCGAACCACCCGCAACGACGCGCGCGTCGGACCCGTCGCCAAGTAGCGCCAGCGCCTCATCGACTGTCGTCGCCGTATGGAATGCAACGTCTCCCACGAGAACCTCCCCCTCCGTGACGACTGTCGTCGCGGTCTGCGAGGAAGCCTACGCGGAAACCCGGCGGAACGAAAGCGCAAGCCGCGCCAAACCCTCACCAGCAAGGCACACACTCGCTTGCAGAAGAGGTTAGGCTGTCGCCCAGGAGGCCGCAGACGTGCAGGAAGCAGAACCAGAAAATCCCTTCGCCGCCGACGTTCCTAGTGTCGAGGTCAAGCCCGCAACCTACGTGTTGTTTGGCGCCTCGGGCGACCTCGCGGCGAAGAAGCTCTTACCCGCGGTCTACAATCTCTTCGCCGAAGGGCGACTGCCCGAACGCTTTCGCCTGCTCGGCGTCGGCAGCAGCATGCCGGAGCACACCTTTCGTGACCACATGATCAACGTGGTCACGAAGTATTCGCGCAGCGGCGTCGACGAGAAGGTTCTCAACAGCCTGCTCGAGAAAGTCGACTACATCCAAGGCGACTTTACGAAACCCGCGTTGTTCGACAAGCTTAAGAAAAACCTGATTGCTGGCGACACTGCGCTCGGCGGCCCAACCCGTCGCCTGTTTTATCTCGCTGTGGCGCCGCGTTTCTTTGGCCCGATCGGGGATTCGCTCCACAAGGTCGGTCTCGCCCGCGGTTGTGAGCCAGAGTCTGTCCTGATGATCGAAAAGCCATTTGGCCATGATCTCGAGTCGGCGATCGCACTCAACGACGAGGTGACCGCCGCCTTCGACGAGTCGCACATCCTGCGCCTTGACCACTACCTCGGCAAGGAGACGGTCCAGAACATCC
>SYIF01000079.1 GCA_005798855.1 Actinomycetota bacterium
CCTTCTTCAGGCCTGCCTTCTTGCGCTCGACAGCACGGGCGTCGCGGGCCAAGAAACCGGCCTTCTTCAGCTCGGGGCGGAGATTCGGATCGGCCTCAACGAGAGCACGAGCGATGCCGTGACGCGTTGCGCCGGCCTGGCCACTGACGCCGCCACCATGAAGCAGAAGTTTCACGTCAAAGCTTCCGGTCAAACCAACAGCCTCGAGCGGACTGAGTGCCATTGCACGCAGCGGAGCACGGTCAAAATAGTGTTCAGCCGGACGACCGTTGGCCGTCACGATGCCGGTTCCCGGTGTCAGGATCACGCGCGCGACCGAGGTCTTGCGCTTTCCGGTTGCCCGATACATGGCCGTTTCGCTCACAGAGAGTCCCCTTGCCCTACGGCAGTGGCTGCGGCAACTGGGCCGCGTGCGGATGGTCGGAGCCGGCGTAGATCTTCAGCTTGCGCATCTGAGCGTCGCCGAGCTTGTTCTTCGGAATCATGCCGTTGACGGCATGGCGGATGACCTCGACCGGGTTGCGATCGAGCTGCTCCTGCAGTGTGCGTTCGCGTAGACCACCGGGATACCCCGAGTGGTTGTAGTACATCTTCTGCTCGAGCTTGTTACCCGTCACGCGGATGTGCTCGCAGTTGATCACGACGACGAAATCGCCGGTGTCTACGTGCGGAGTGAAATTGGTCTTGCCCTTGCCGCGCAGAGCGTCAGCAATGCGGGTTGCGAGGCGACCGAGTACCTCACCATCGGCGTCGATGATGAACCAGCCGTGTTGAACATCGGCGGGCTTGGCGGAGAGTGTCTTTTGTGGCATTGTCAGTTAGGCGCGGGTTGGTACCGCACGGCGCGGAACCGTAGCATGAGGCACATGGATCAGGACGCGGCAACCCACTCAACCACCCTTCCCGATCGCCTAAGTCGGCATCTACGGGGCTTTGATGAGCGCGTAAATCGCTTCCATGACGACCTCAACGAGAGGCTACCAGGGCTCTGGTGGCCGTTAGACGTACCGCAGCCGCGGCAGCGCTTAGGGGTCGGGGAGCACGCGCTCTATGCAGTGCACGTAACCATTGGTGCGACGGTCACCCTTTGCCTGCCCCCGCAGCGGTATCGCTGCCACATCAGCGCAATTACCGTGCTGGTCGGTGTGGCCTCCTGGGCCATCTTCAGTGGCGCCTGGGATCGCCGAGCGGACGCTCAGGCCGAAAGTTCGGACCGACGCGCCACGTAGGCGGCGCCCACCGTCTGCCGGGACGCAGCGCTCAACACGAGCCGACGAAGGATCGCACCGACCTCGCCCAGGTTCTCCACCGAGCTGGCATCGCGGATCATGTCCAAGGCTTCCGCGCGCTCGTCTGGGTGGCGATCGGCCGCATAGTGGGTCGAGATTGCAGCGCGCCGTGCTCCGGCCCGCGATGCCATCCGCGCCTGCTCAGCGCAGCCCAACTCTTCGCCGATCTGCTCGAGAAGATAGGCGAGTGGCAGCAGGATCGTTGCGTCCTCCCCTGCGTACGTGAGTTGACCCTCTGACAGTTCTTCCGCCGCCCAGTCCGAGGCCTGGAACGTCTTATCCAGTTCGGCGTGCAGAAACCGCTCCGCGAGCGTGACCAGCTTTGCGTCGGCGAGACCATGCTCAAAGCCGGCGGCGTTGAGATGTCCCGCGATCACCGACCACCAGGCGCAGGTGTCGAGCAGTTCCGCAATCTCGATGTTCCAGCGGTACTTGATCCAGGCCTGCTCAAACTTCGCGTTGTGGGAGAGCACGAGACGCCCATCGGCCAGCAGCCGTAGCACGGGCCCGGGATCGACCTCCCAGCAGTCGATCACGAGTGCGAGCGCGTTGCCGTCCGGACCGATGACGCCAATCTGGACAAGCCGGACCGTACCGTTCCATGGTTCGAAGGCACCGCGCTCCTCGCGCTGCTGCGGTGGCAGACGCGTACACGCCGTTTCGATATCGAAGCCGACGACGGCGACGCCCTCCAACAAGGCGACCGCCTCCAGCACCTCCTCTGGGGTTCGGATCATGTGGACGCGCGTGGCGGGCGGCTCGCTCGGAGCGGCAGGCAATAGATCGGGCCGGATTGTTGGTGGAATGGGTCCGGCAGCCTCGGGCAGCGGATGATCGTCGACAACTGCGAGCACTTTGCGCACCTCGAGGTCGCCGAATGGCGACGTCTCGACATGGCAGCGAACCGTCACGTCCGCGAGACGCCGCTCGAAGTCCTCGCGATCGGGAGTCGAGGCGAGCGGGCCGAGGGTACGTTCAAGATCGCTGGTCGATCTCGGTGGCCAGATCAAGAGGCCGGCGTGGTGCCCGGCCAAAGCGCCCTCGACGATGCGAAACGTCACGACGTCGAGTTTCGCTCCGGACTGCGTCTCGGCCGCGCGAATCAGCGCACCGTCGGGTTGCGGTACCGCCCGGCAGAGCACCTCGTCGCGCTCAACGACCGCTGCACGATCAAACCACCGCGGGTCGGAGAACGCGCTCACCCGTCAAGAGATATCAGTCGCTCCGGATGTTCGCGCAGGGGTGGCGCGACCGGCGCAGTTGGGAAGCACGCGATAGCATCCCGCCATGTATTCCTGCCTGTTCTGCCAGATCGTTGCCAAAGAGATTCCGTCCTACCCGATTGCCGAGACCGAACGCGCCATCGCCTTCATGGACATCTTCCCGGCCGCACCCGGGCACGCGCTCGTAATCCCGCGGCGACACTCCGCCGATGCGCTCGAGGCCGCGTCTGAAGATCTGACGGCCTGCATGACGCTTGCAGCGAGCGTGGGACGTGCTGCCATAGCGGGGCTCGGCGCCGACGGGGTCACGTTTCAATCGCTCGCCCGGCCGGCGGCAGGACAGACCGTGTTCCACTCGCACATCCACGTGATCCCACGCCACGACGGCGATCAGTTTGCCGTTCCGTGGCCGTCGATGCCCGGTGATGTGACTGAGATCGAGGCCCAAGCGGAACGCTTGCGTAACGCCTTTTCGAACGCCGAGTTCTAGTCCGTGGCGTAGTCGCTCAGCTTGTAGTCGCCCGGGCGCGCGATCGACGGTGGGCCGACACGCAGCAACTCGGGGATTGTCACTGAGCGCAGACCCCGGGCCACGAGACCGTCGAGGATCATCAGCAACGCGTCGACGGTCACCTGGCGATTGATCGGCCCGTCGTGGAGCAAGATGATCGCTCCCGGCTTGAGTTGCGGCGAATTGAGGACGTTCGTGGCAATCGTTTGGGCGTCACGATGGGCCCAGTCGTTCGAATCTACAGTCCAGAGCACCGGCAGCATGCCCCGGGCACGCACGTAGGCATTGGTTTTAGCTGTGAAGTCGCCGAAGGGTGGGCGCATGGTGGTGAGTTTGTGCCCCGTCTCCTGTTCGATCAGCGCCTGCGTGTCGGCGATCTCGGCTTTGAGTTGCGGCGCCTTGAGGCTCGGCAGACTGGCATGCGTCCAGGTGTGGTTCCCGACGACATGCCCGTCTGCAGCGATCGCGGCGAGCGCACCAGGGTTTTTCACAACGCTCTGGCCCGTCACAAAAAATGTGGCGCGCATGCGAT
This sequence comes from Actinomycetota bacterium, assembly GCA_005798855.1. Lineage (GTDB taxonomy): Bacteria > Actinomycetota > Thermoleophilia > Gaiellales > F1-60-MAGs149 > F1-60-MAGs149. The sequence goes on from SYIF01000079.1 coordinate 3,556, forward strand.
AGCGCTTGAGCAATGCAAGCACATCCCAGGTCTCTTTGCCTGGTCCATCGTCGAACGTCAGCGCAACAGCGCTGCCTGCACTCGTGCCGGCATTGACGCCGTCGCTGGGCGGGACTTTGCTTGCGAATTGCCCATTGCTCCAGAGTCGTTGCTCGACAGCGTCGGCGGCCTTTGCGCCGGCGACTGCATTCTTGGCGGCTTTCTCGGCTGCGCGATCGATGGCGGATTGCGACGTCTCTACCTGGCTGGAGGCCTGATCCGAAGCACCCGGTCGAAACGCGTATGCCAGCGCGGCGACGACGACGAGTCCCGCGATTGCGAGCATGACTCCGCGTCGACGGCGACGGATAGCCGCGTCTCGTGCTGCGCTGCGCGGCGGAGTCCTTGCGTCGGGCACCTCCTAACGATATCGCAGGGGTCGAGTCGCGCCTGCGAGCCGGGTTGCTATTCCCATTCGATCGTGCCGGGAGGCTTCGACGAAATGTCGAGCGCGACCCGGTTAACACCATCGACCTCGTTGATGATGCGCGTCGAAATGCGCTCCAAGAGGTCGTACGGCAGGCGAGCCCAGTCGGCGGTCATCGCGTCCTCGCTGGTGACCGCGCGAATGATGATTGGGTAGTCATAGGTGCGGGCATCGCCCATTACCCCCACGCTCTTGATCGCCGGCAACACGGCGAAACTCTGCCAGAGCTGTCGGTACCAGTCGGCTGCGCGAATCTCTTCCTGCAGGACCGCGTCGGCATGCCGAAGAATCGAAAGGCGTTCTTCGGTCACATCGCCAATGATTCGGATCGCGAGTCCTGGACCGGGGAACGGCTGACGCCAGACCATGCGTTCCGGCATGCCAAGCTCGATGCCAACCTGACGCACCTCGTCCTTGAACAACAGTCGCAGCGGTTCGCAGAGCTCGAGATCCATGTCGTCAGGGAGACCGCCCACGTTGTGGTGCGACTTGATTTTCGCGGCGGTCTTCGACCCCGACTCGATGACATCCGAGTAGAGCGTGCCTTGGACGAGAAACTTGACTCCCTCGAGGCGCGTTGACTCGTCTTCGAAAACTCGAATAAACGTCTTGCCAATGATCTTGCGCTTCTGCTCGGGATCGGTGACGCCCGCGAGCAGATCGAGGAAGCGACGCTGTGCCTGAACGTGCACGAGCGGCACCTTGTAGTGCGAGCCAAACGTCTCGACGACCTGCTCGGCCTCGCCCTCTCGCAACATCCCATGATCGACGAAGACGCAGGTGAGTTGATCGCCCACGGCTCGATGGACGAGCAGCGCAGCGACGGCAGAGTCGACGCCACCGGACAGTCCACAGAGGACCTTTTGATCGCCAACCTGGGCTCGAATCCACGCGATCTGCTCGTCGATCACGTGCTGGGGCGTCCACGTGCCGTCCTGACCACAGACGTCGTAGGCAAAGCGTTCAAGCATGTCGGTGCCGGCGGGAGTGTGAATGACCTCGGGGTGGAATTGGACTGCGTGGAGCTTGCGCTCGACGTCTTCCATGGCGGCTATCGGCGCGCCAGGTGAGCTGCCGGTAGCGCGAAAACCGGCTGGCAAGGTAATCACCGAGTCGTTGTGACTCATCCAGCACGAGTGCGCGGATGGAATGCCCTTAAACAGCGCCGCATCCGTCTGTAGCTCGAGCTCGGTCTTGCCGAACTCTCCTGCTCCACTCCCTCCGACCTCGCCACCGAGCGCCTGCGCCATTGCCTGCATGCCGTAACAAATGCCGAGCACGGGAATGCCAAGTTCGAAGATGGCAGGGTCCACGGAGGGCGCGCCGGGCTCGTTGACGCTGGCGGGACCTCCCGACAGCACGATCCCAACGGGGTTGCGGGCGGCAATCTCGGCCACCGGCATGTCGTGCGGAACCAGCTCGGATAGGACCCGGCGCTCGCGAATACGGCGGGCAATCAACTGTGCGTACTGAGCCCCAAAGTCGAGGACGATGATTGGACGGTCGGCAGGCATCGGTGACTAACGCGACATTCCGATGCCCTGCTCGCGCTGCAACTTCTTACCTTCAGTCTGCAACGACGGTGCCACCATGATCTCCGCTTTCTGAAACTCGTGGATTGTCTCGTAGCCGGTCGTGGCCATCGAGGTCCGCAGGGCTCCCATCAGATTGAGCGTGCCGTCGTTCTCGTTCGCAGGTCCGAGCAAAACTTGCTCGAGTGTGGCGACCTGGGTGGTCCGCACCCGCGCGCCGCGGGGCAACGTTGGATGGAACGTCGCCATGCCCCAGTGGGTGCCACGGCCTGGTGCCTCGTGGGCACGGGCGAGTGGCGAACCTATCATCACCGCGTCGGCAC
>SYIF01000080.1 GCA_005798855.1 Actinomycetota bacterium
AATCGCGATGCGTTGGCGCTGGCCACCCGAGAGCGTCAGGCCACGCTCGCCGACGAGCGTCTCGTAGCCCTCCGGCAGCTCTTCAATAAACGTCGCTGCCTGTGCTCGCTCGGCCGCCTTCCGGACTTCGGCGTCCGTCGCCTCGGGCTTGCCGAAGGCGATGTTGTCGCGGATCGTGACGGAAAAGAGGTACGTGTCCTCAGCGACGATGCCAATCGCGCTGCGCAACTCATCGAGTTGCAGGTCGCGTACATCGACGTCCTCGACGAGGACCGAGCCTTGCTGGACGTCGTAGAAGCGCGGCACGAGTTGAGTCAAGGTCGTCTTGCCGGAGCCGGTGCGGCCGATGATCGCGACGGTCGAGCCGGGCGCGATGTCGAGGTTGATGCCCGACACGATCGGACGGTCCCAGTCGTAGCCAAAGGTGACGTTGTCGAAGTGGATCGCGCCACCACCCCCCGGCAACGGCCGAGCGTCGGGCGCGTCGACAATCTCGGCCTCCGTATCAAGTATCGCGAAGATCCGGATCGCGCTTGCCACGAAGCGTTGGGCCTCACCGATCCACATGCCGAGCATCCGCAGTGGCAACACCATCAGTGCGATCAAGAGGCTGTAAGTGACGAAGTCGCCGAGACTCATCGAGCCTTGGATCACCTCGCGTCCACCGACCAGCATCAGGAGCGCGATCGAGATCGTCGGCAGAAAATCCATGATCGGCACGTACTGCGAGCGCAGTCGCGTGGCCGTCACGTTGAGCGTAAAGACGTCGGTGGCACGGTCGCGAAAGCGAACGACTTCTTGGTCTTCCTGGCCGAACGCCTTGATCACACGCACGCCGACGACGGACTCCTCGGCCTGCGTCGTCACGTGGGCAAGCGCCTGCTGGGCCTCCGTCACGATCGGCTGCGACCGGCGCGAGTACATCACGGCGAGCAGGCCGAGCGGCGGCACGATCACCAGTACAAACGCGGCGACGAGCGGATTCATCCACAACAGCACGGCCATCACGGCCACAACGGAGACGGTGTGTTGTGTAAAGAAGAGGATGCCGTAGCCAAGAAAGAGACGCAGTGCCGTCAGATCGACCGTTGCACGACTCATGATCTGCCCGGTCTGATTGCGGTCGTAGAACGGAAACGACAGCGACAACAAGTGGTGATAGACGAGGTTGCGTAGGTCTTGCTCGATGTTGATCGCCATCGTGCCGGCGATTAGGCGACGGAGGTACATCACTGCGAAGCGCCCGATTGCGAGGCAGAGAATTAGGATGATCAAATAGCGCAACTGGATGGTGTCGCGTGGACGCATCGCCTCGTCGATGACGCGACCCGTCGCCCACGGGATCGAGATCGTGAAGATTTGACCAATCACCGCCAGCACGATTGAAGCCCACAGGGCCAGGCGATGCGCGCGCATCAGACCAACGCCACGACGCATCGTGGGCCAGAAGGTCCTGCGCAGCTCGGCGCCAGAGGTCAGTTCGAGAGAGTGTTGATGCATAGAGCGGTGCGCGGGTACCTACATGACTCAACGACGCGGAGATCGCGAGGCTTCCCGACAGCACTTCACCTTACCGGGCTGCTACGCCCGACACCCCCAGCGCCATCGGCGCAACCCGACGCGCGTCAGTTAGCGCAGACCAAAGTGCGCCTCAACGGACTCGGCGGCGGTCTCATACTGCTCTTCATCGACGAATAGTTCTCGCGGTCCGGCGGATAAGAAGTCCGGCACGTCCATGCCAATCGGACGACGGATCAGCACCTTGATCCCTTCCTGTTCGAGCAGGCCCGCGATCATCTCGGCCTCCATCAGGTTTGCTGCCCAGGTCAGACGACGCACGCCTCAGTCCTCGTCCCGACCACCGTTTTTGATCAGTACGGCGTCACCGCGCTCACGAAACGGCAGTTCGATCAGGTCGAGGTCACGCGGCACAACAACGTTGTCGTGGATCGCCTCTGCCTCCGCCTTGATCAATGTGGGTGGCGAACGCATCGAGAGGTGCGTCAACGCCAGCATGCGCACCCGCGCCTCGGCCGCCAACTCTGCGGCTTCGCGCGCCGTCGAGTGGTTCGTATCGCGGGCACGATCAAGCTCCTCGTCGAGAAACGTCGCCTCGTGGATCAGCAGGTCACAATCGACGGCGCGCGCCATCAGCGAGTCGCACGGACGCGTATCACCCGACAGCACGATCGTGCGACCAAAGCGCATCTCGCCGACGAGCCCCTCCGGTGTAATCACCGTGCCGTCATCGAGCGTAATCGTCTCGCCGCGTTGAAGTTGGCCGTTGAGTGGTCCGTCGGGGACACCCGCGGCGCGCGCCTTCTCGACGTCGAAACGACCAGTCCGATCGTCTTCGACGAGTGCCCAACCGAGGCTGGGGACGCGATGGCGCGTGCCGATCGCCTCGAGGCGATAGTTGTCGCACGCAATCTCTGCACCACCGGCGAGTTCGACGACAGCGAGGGGGTAGGGCATCTTGCCGATCACGGAGTCGAGGTCCTGCAGCACCTTCTTGATGCCCTCTGGTCCGTAGATCGAAAGCGGTGCGGTGCGCTCGCGCAAGGCGAACGTGCGCAGCAGGCCCGGCAGGCCGAGAATGTGGTCGGCGTGGCCGTGCGTAATCAAAATCACGTCGAGGTCGCTCAGTCCCGCGACGCTCTGCATCAGCCGTCGCTGCGTGCCTTCGCCACAGTCGACGAGGATCCGCTCGCTGCCACGACGAATCAGCGTCGCAGCCGTCTGGCGCGTCGCGGAGGGCACCGAGCCGCCGGTGCCAAGGAAGATAACGTCAAGATCCACGGATTCAGCGTACCCCGACAGGGGGCAGGCGGGCTACGAGTTCGTGTTGAGCGCTTTGCTGATGCGCTTGATCAAGGCCTGGTTACGCGCGGTCGGGTCGTACGTCATCGCCGTGCTGTAAAGCGTGAAGGCCTTTTGCGCATCTCCCGCGACGAGGGCCTGCTGGGCGAGCTTCAACGTGGCGACCGCAGCCGTGTTGCGGAACAGTGCGAGGCGGGCGGGGGCGTCCGAGAAGCCACCAAGTGCTGCCATTTCCGCGATGGCCTGCTGCCACTTCTCGGCCGCAAAGTCGGCCTCGGCGCGATCGTAGGCGGCCTGCGCTGCGGCCTGTCCATTGATCTGTGCGTTCGTATTGGCGTTGATCTGCGCGACCATCAACTTCTGCGAGGTGGCCTGCACCTGGCCGAGCTGCGGCGCGAATTGCAGCGCCTGATCCACCGACGCGCGAGCACCGCCCAGATCGCCGGCATTCAATTGCGCTTCGGCCTGCACCGATAGGGCGACGGCGTTGGCAACGTTGCCGCGATTGCGCGCCCACTTACGCGCGGGCTGCACGGCCATGACCATCGTGATGCCGAGCAGGATGATCATCAGCAGAGCGCCGAGGATGCGACCACGCGGCACGATCCGCGGCACGAAGCGATCGATGCGGGTGGTCTGGGTCCAGATCAGCCACACGCCAACCACGGCGACGGGGGCGAGAATGACGAAGCCGATCTTGCTCGCCACGCCAGCGCCGAGCAGGGCGATGACAGCAATCGCGATCGCGCCCTGCAGAGCAAAACGGTTCGATGGGCGCAGAACGACGACGCCATCGACGCCGGCATCGCTGGGGGCGGGGCGCGAGCGCACGCCGTGGCGCTTGAGGACGTCTTCGGCGAAGTCGAGTGGCTCGCGCTCGGCCTCAGCGATCTCTTCCGTCGTCGCATCGTCGGGGAGCGGTTCGGGATCGTACGGCAGCGGCAAGATCTCGAGGACGTCCGTCACGCGAATACTGAGGCCGGCTTCGCCCGCCTTGAGCGACCGCGTTCGCAGCCCTTGGGCGCGGGTGCGGAGTTCGCTCCACGTTATTCGCTGTTCGATCATGGCCATTGGATCGGAGTGTATCGATCTGCGGGGACGGGTGAGCACATTCGGACGGGCCGACATGACTATGCTTGTCGATATGGCGACCAGGAAACAACGCAAGCGCGAAGAGCGGTATCGACATCACGGTGTCGATCGACCACGCTCTCCACAGATTGACGAGAAGGAGACGCGCAGCGCGTCCGAAGAGGCTCCCAAGGGTAAGAGCGGGCGGAACACGCGCTCGAAGGCCGCTCCTCGTGCCCGTAAGCCCGTCGCCTACCCGACACTTTTTCGTTGCCTGGTCCGCGCTCCGATTTTCGGTTTGCTCTGGTTTGTAATCAGCCGCTTCTTCCTCGGCAACTCGGGCAACTCGGTCAACGCAGATGCGTTGCAGGCGTTGCTGCTGACGGCCGCCATGTTCCCGCTCTTGTTTGCCGCCGATACGGTCACGTACAGGTTGGCGAATCGGCGTGGCCTTGCGGTTGCCGAGCGGCCCGCCGACGGCTGGATTGGTTGGCCCAGCAAACGCTGATTCCCGGCACGGCTCGCGCGAGGTAGGACGGAGAGAGACGCACCGGGTGCGCTGGTTAGTGGTTGGTGCGAGGGTGTCTGCGCGCTAGTTGGCACGCGGCAGCACTCGCCGACGCGCGGTTGGGTGGCAGCGTGGTCGCATGCGACGAGGCCAAGCCACTATCGAATTGCTGATCCTGCTTGGTGTAGCTGTTGCGTTGATCGCCTTCATCGCGTTAGCTGCGCGTTCGGACGGTGCCTCGTTCGCGGCGCGAATTGTCAAAGCAATCCCCGGCCATCAGCCAGAGCGGCGCGACGATCGGTGGGCGCTGCGGAGCGATTCGTACGGACCGCTGTTGCGACGCTACACACCCGAGCTGGTGCTCGAGCGCGACCGCTACGGCGAAGACGCGGCGATGCCCGTCGATCCGGCTGTCTGCCGCAAGCCGTGGTGTGCGGCGTTTGGCACGGGGCGAGCTGCAGCCTTCACGCATGTCGTCCGACGCGCGGGCGTTGTCGTGGACGGTGTGCGTCAGCCGGGCGTCACGTACCTCCAGTACTGGTTCTATTACCCCGATTCGAAGACGCTGCATTTCCCGGTCACGAAGTTGCAGGGCTTTCATCGCGACGATTGGGAGGGCATGATCGTCCGGATTCCCGATGGCGGCTCGGCAGCCGCGCGGCTGACAGCGCATCAGG
>SYIF01000081.1 GCA_005798855.1 Actinomycetota bacterium
ATGAAGTCGCGCTCAACCTCGATCTCGGCACCAAGTGCGGCAAAAGCGTGGAGGTGCGTATCGATGCGGCGGCGGCCAATCACGTCACCACCGGGCGGCGGCACAAGCACCGAGCCGCAGCGAGCCAAGAGCGGCCCAGCGAGCAGGATCGAGGCGCGAATCTGGACGCTGAGGGCACGATTGATCTCTGGTGCAATCTCGCCGGCAGCCTTGATGCGGAGCGTGTTCTGCTCGATCCATTCAACATCGGCACCGACGGACTTGACAAGCTCGGCCATCACTTCGGTGTCGCGGAGGCGCGGCACGTTCTCGACGATGCATTCTTGGTCCGTCAAGAGACAGGCCGCGATGATCGGCAGCGCACCGTTTTTATTGCCGCCGACCGAGACGCGACCCGAGAGCGGCTTGCCGCCTTCGATCACGAATAGGTCGCCGAGTGAATTACGGTTCGGCGAATCACTCACAGGTGTAAGTCTAAACGCCGTTGCTACAGACCTTCGGTAGTTGGGTACGCTTGCGCCCTATGGAATCCGACCTCGTCCACGACCGCGACGCTGCCTGGAGCATCGTCTGCGAGTTCATCCAGTCCGACGCCTTGCGTCGCCACGCCCTCGCGGTCGAGGCCTCTGTGCGTTCGTATGCTCGAGCGGGCGGCGAAGACGAGCAGGCATGGGGCAACGTCGCCCTGCTACACGACTTCGACTGGGAGATCCACCCCACGCTCGCGCAGCACCCACAGGCAGGCGAGGCGATCCTCGAGGAACGCGGCTATCCCGACTGGTTTCGTCGCGCGATCCTCGCTCACGCGCAGCACACCGGCGTCGTGCGCGAGACAACACTCGAGAAGACGCTGTTTGCCTGCGACGAATTGAGTGGCTTCGTCCACGCTTGCGGCCTGATCCGCCCAACGGGCCTCGAGGGTCTCGAGCCGAAGAGCGTCAAAAAAAAGTTGAAGACCGCCTCCTTCGCGGCTGGCGTCAGTCGCGACGACGTCTACGAGGGCGCCGAGCTGCTTGGCTTGGAGCTCGACGACCACATTCGCAACGTCGTCGCAGCCCTCCAGCCGATCGCGGGCGAGCTCGGCCTTCCGGCCTGAGCGACGCCATCAAGGTCCGCTCGTGATCCTAGGAGGACATGACAAGTGCGCACTTGTCATGTCCTCCTAGGAACCACGCTGGACTAGAGCGCGCTCAGACCCGTGATCAGCCTGTCGATATCGGAGCGATCGTTCCAACAGCCAACGGAGACACGGGTCAGGTCGGTGCCTGGCAATGAGCGGGCGATGATGCCGTTGTCTTCGAGTTTGCGCACCACGACCGGAGCGGGCAACCCCTCCAGCTCGAACGCCACAAACGGCGAGGGCGCGTCGACATCCGCGACAATCGCCTTCGACACCTCGACCAGGCGCTCGCGTAGGTGGCCAGCGAGTTCCATCGCCGCGGCATGGGTAGCCGTGTAGCCACCAATCGACTCGCGCCACGCGATCGCGGTGGTCAGGCCAACCAGTGCGGTGTGCGTGACGGTGCCGGGTTCGAAACGGCGCGCACTCCCCCACATCCGTGGCCCCTCTGGCGTCTTCTCCATCGTCGGATACCCCGGGAAGGCCGGTGCGATGCGATCGAGCGAAGCGGGATTGACCCACAGGCCGCCGGTACCCGAAGGTCCGCACAGCCACTTCTGGCCGCTGATCGTGTAGAAGTCGCAACCCAACGTCTGGACATCCACCGGGATACAGCCCGGACCCTGCGCGGCATCGACAAGAAAGACCGCTCCGTGCGCACGCACGATTTCGGACATCCGTGGGATCGGCATGATTCGACCCGTCGTCCAGACCACATGCGAAAGCGCGACCAGCTTGACCCGCGGCGTCAATGCGTCAGCGATCACCAGCGCAGGGTCGTCCGCGTACGTGATCGGCACGATGATCACCTCAATACCGCGCCGCTCGCCCATCACCTTCAGCGGCACCGTCAGGCCCGGATGCTCAAAGTCGCCGATCACGACCTGATCACCCGGCTGCCAATCGATGCCACCGACTACGAGGTTGAGTCCATCGCTGGTGCAGTGGCCAAGCGCAATCTCGGAGGCCGGCGCATTGACAACACGCCCGAGAGCGCTGCGGGTATCCGCTTCGATCTGCGATTGCTCGGCGTAGCGATCGTCGCCGATACGGCCCTGCGTCCAGACATTCTCGACGTGCGCGTTCATGGCATCGCGCACCGCAAGCGGAAACGGACCGTACGTACCCGTATTGAAGTAGACGTTGTTGGTAACGGCCGGCATCGCGGCACGAATCGCAGGGAGTTCGAGCATGCCGGTAGCGTACGGCCTCTGCCCGGGTAGCATCCACGACATGTTTCGCCGCAAGCGCTTCGGAGACCTGATCGATCAGCAGTTACGCATCTTTACGAACCACCATGCGGACCGTCTCCAAGCCATGCGTGAGGCTCGCGAGCGCTACCGCTCTGCCGACGCGGACGACGCCGAGGAGTCGTACGGCGAGTACGCCGACGAGATCGACTGGGCAGCCGAGGAACTCTCGGAGATGCGTGACGCCTACGCGGCAACGCTTGACGATGGCAATGACGACCAGTACCTCCGCGAGTTCTCGAGGGCCGTCCATCGAGCCTATCCTGAGATTGCCGTGATCCTGGACACGCTCTAATGCTCGATAACGGGTTGATTGAGGAGTGGCTTCGCAGCTGGGGCTACCTGACGCTCTTCGTCCCACTGATGCTCGAAACCGCAGGCATTCCACTGCCGGGTGGCACGATTCTGCTGGTCGCAGCCGCTGCCTCCTCACGCGGCATTCTCAATCCGTTCGTCGTCGCTGCTGTCGCCTCTCTCGCTGCCATTATCGGCGACAACATTGGCTTCTGCATCGGCCGCTACGGTGGCCGGCGACTCGTCGATCGCCTCAGTCACATTACCCACGTCGAGGCCGGCATCGTCTGGGGCGAGCGCTTCTTCGCGCTGCACGGCGGGAAGGCCGTCGTACTGGCACGCTGGACGGCTGGCCTGAGGATCTTCGGTGCGTGGATTGCCGGCATGAGTCAGATGCGTTGGCGAACCTTCCTTGTCTGGAACACGGTGGGTGGGATCACCTGGGCTTGCACGCTGACGGCAGTTGGGTACGCGTTTGGTGAGTCAATCGAGCGCGTCGAGAACGTGCTCGGCGTGGGTGGCGCAATCGTCTTTGCCGTGATTGTCGTGATCGCCGGCGTGATCATTCTTCGCTGGCTTCACCGCCGGCAGAAGGCTCGCACAGAGGCGCTCCTCGCCGAGCAGTTTCCAGACAGCCGCGTCGACTAGAGCGCGACGACGACGCGACCTGGCTGCGCCTCAGTGACGCGCGGTGCCGACGCGAGGCTGTCGACCTGCGCACATCGCGCGATATCGGCCTCGTGGCCCGTGCCGTCGAGATCGCGCGCGCTCTGGCTGTCATTGAGCGCCGTCAGCGCGTCGGGATAGGCCCGTGCGATCGCAAGCGCAGTGCGGGCACCGTCGGTCGCAATCGACCCGGTCAACGACTCCGCAAGACGCTGCAACAGAACACCCGCCACGTAGGCGTCATCGAGCGCAACCTCGCCTCGCACGCCCGCACAGCGCACGACGATCATGCCGTCAGCGGGCACAGCCGAAAGCGCCACGTCGACCAGCGCCTGGGCGTTCACGAGCGCGCCAACCAACACGGTGGTCGCCTCGTCAACGGACTGCAGGATCGCCCGTGTCCCGTTGGTGGTCGTCAGAACCAGGCGATCGCCCTTCCGCTCCGCATACTCGGCGGGCGAGTTGCCAAGATCGAAGCCTTCGATCAAGACGCCATGTCGTTCGCCACCAAGCAGCACGCCGTCGGCACGCTCCGCATGCGCATCAGCGACCTCACCAACACACGTCACCGACGCGTAGCCGTTGTCGAGTGCGTGCGAGATCGTCGTGGTCGCGCGGATGCAGTCGACGACGATCGCAACGTCGGCTGGTGCCGGATCGCGCGGGCCGAGTGCGACATGGAGTTTGACGGCCACTGCCCCTACCGATCCTTGAAGGTCGAGTCGAGTGCCGCCTGCGCTGCCGCGAGGCGCGCGA
>SYIF01000082.1 GCA_005798855.1 Actinomycetota bacterium
CACGGCAACGGCACGCTGGCCGCCTTCTACGACGATCCGCGCGTCCTCACGATCTCTCTACACCAGGATAACAACTTCCCGGTCGACTCGGGTCTGCTGACGGAGACCGGTACAGGCGACGGCGTCGGCACGAGCCTCAACGTACCCCTGCCACCCGGATCCGGCAACGGAGCCTACGAGGACGCCTTCCGACGCGTCGTGGTGCCAGCACTCGAGCGCTTCCAGCCCGAGTTCATCATTATCGCATCTGGCTTCGACGCCTCCGCCATGGACCCACTCGGCCGGCAGATGGTGTCACCACGGGGCTACGGCCGCCTGACGCGGCAAATGCTCGACGCAGCGGGATCGATCTGCGACGGTCACCTCGCCCTCACCCACGAAGGCGGCTATTCCGAGGTGCTGGTGCCGTTCTGCGGCCTTGCGGTGATGGAGGAGCTCAGCGGCATCGAAACCGAGGCGCGCGGATCGATGTTCTACGAGACGGGTGACGCCATGGGCTACCAAGATCTACAGCCCCATCAGGCGACGGTAATCGACGCTGCTGCTGCCTTGATTGCGGGGATCCCCACGCCATAGTTGTTCTCTCTTTACGTCGAGGCTTTCAACCTCAATCTCTACCTCTACCACTCGTAGTGGCATAGAACGACGAAGGGCTCTGGTTGCCTCTCCGTATGGAGAGGCAACCAGAGCCCTTTTTTCGTTCTCCGACCTAGACCGCGGCGTCGTACTTTGCGCCGACTGCGTCCCAGTTGATGACGTTCCAGATTGCCTCGAGGTAGCCCGGGCGCTTGTTCTGGTAGTTGAGGTAGTACGCGTGCTCCCAGACGTCGATGCCGAGGATCGGCGTCTTGCCTTCGGAGATCGGCGAATCCTGATTCGCGGTCGACATCACGGCCAGCTTGCCACCGTCGACGACAAGCCACGACCAACCCGAACCGAAGCGCTTGATGCCGGCATCGGTCATCGCGGCCTTGAGTGCATCAAGGCCACCACAATCGGCATCGACCGCCGCTGCGAGGGCACCGGACGGCGCGCCACCATTGGTACCGAGGATCTCCCAGAAGAGGGTGTGGTTGGCATGGCCACCAGCGTTGTTGCGCACCGGACCCTGCTTGTCGGCGGGCAGCGACGACAGTTGCGTCAAGAGCTCCTCGACGGGGGTATTCTCCCAATCCGTGCCCGCAAGCGCAGCGTTGGCGTTGTCGACGTAGGCCTTGTGATGGCGATCGTGATGGATCTCCATCGTGAGGGCATCGATGTGGGGCTCGAGTGCGTCGAACGAGTAATCGAGAGCGGGAAGTTCAAAGGCCATGGGTTCTCCTCGTGAGTGATGGGCGACGTGGGTTTTGCTGACTGCAGTGTTGTCGATTTTGACGACTCGTGCAGCCTTTCGCGCAACTATCGTGTCGGGACGAGCCGCCCATCGGTCTCGCGCACGATGATTCCCGCCAATTCGAGTTGCACGATCAGCGCCGCAGCACCTGCTGGCGTCAACCCACAGCGAGCCGCCAGCACGTCCGCCGAGACTGGCTCCCGACGCAACGCAGCGAGCACCTGCGATGCAGCACCTGTGATAGGTGGGTCGTCCTGACGCGCCGCTCCAGGGTCGATACCGAGCGCAATCAGAGCATCGGCGGTCTCCGTTAAGGCCGCGGCGCCATCCTTGAGCAACGCGTTGGTGCCGCCCGAACCGTTCGTCCACGGCGCTCCTGGCACGGCCAAGACATCGCGACCGAGGTCGAGAGCCAGCCGCGCGGTGATCAAGGCTCCACTTCGCGCGGCTGCCTCAATCACGATCGTCGCGTCAGCAAGTGCCGCGACGATGCGATTGCGCTCGGGAAATCGAAACGGCGCCGGCGGCGTCCCAGGCGAATACTCGGAGAGCACAGCGCCCTCCGTCCTGATCCGTCGCGCGAGCGAAATCGTGGCAGACGGATAGTCGCGATCGATGCCGCAGCCCAGCACCGCCACGGTGCGTCCACCCCGCTCCAGTGCTCCCTCGTGCGCCCCCGCGTCGATGCCCCGCGCCAGCCCGGAGATCACTCCCACTCCGCTCGCAGCCAACTCGCCCGCCAGTCGGCGCGCAAACGCCACGCCCGCAACACTCGCGTTTCTCGACCCCACGATCGCCACGAGCGGTGGCGCGAGCAGGATCCCCAACCGTACCGCTCCCACTGGCGAACGCACGAACAGGCGGTCAGGTGGATTGGTAAGGTCGCACAGACGCTCCGGATAGTCCCGCGAGTCAAAGCCGATCACCGTCATGACAGCGCACCTAGTCGCAACGAAATCGCCTCGGCAATGCTGTCGGCACCGACCTCGACCTCGCCAGCCAAATCGGCAATCGTGCGTGCGACTCGCTGGATGCGATTCACCCCACGGGGGGACAGCAAGAGTCGGGCTGCCGCCTGATCGAGCAGCTGCTGGCCGTGCTCGTCCGGCCCAGCCAACTCGTCGAGCCTCCCCACAGGGATGCGTCCGTTGACGAACCCCCGCGTCGCTTGCAAGGCCCGGGCCGCCAGCACGCGCTCGCGCACCTGCAGCGTCGTCTCGGGCTGGTCGCTGCGAAGCACCTCTGGTGCCGGACGGGCGAGGTGGACTCCGACGTCGATTCGATCCAGGAGTGGGCCGCTCGCCTTCCGCTGATATGCCTGCACCCGTTCGCGCGAGCAGGTACACGCCGCGGGCTCTGGACTCCCGCACGGACAGGGATTCATTGCCGCAATCAAGGCGAAGCGTGCTGGCAGCAGCAGCGAGCCCGACGCACGAGAGATCCTGACGGAGCCATCTTCAAGTGGCACCCGAAGGGCCTCGAGCGCATCGCGCCGAAACTCCGGCAACTCGTCGAGAAACAGCACCCCACCCGTTGCGAGCGTCACTTCGCCCGGGCGGATCTTTGCTCCGCCGCCAACGAGTGCTGCCATCGTCGCCGAATGATGCGGTGCGCGGAACGGCGGCGTCCGCAGCAGCCCCGAGCCGTCCGGCAGCACACCGGCCGCCGAGTGGATGCGCGTCGCGAGTAGCGCCTGCTCGTCGTCGAGCGGCGGCAAGATCCCCGCAAGTCGCTTCGCAAGCATCGTCTTGCCGACACCGGGCGGACCGACCATCAACAGGTTGTGGTCACCAGCCGCGCAGATCTCGAGTGCCCGTCGTGCCGACGGCTGACCCCGCACGTCGATCAAATCGGGCACGATCTCGCTGGGACGCGGCTCGCGCGCCACGATCGGGCGCGGCACATCCTCACCATTGAGAATCCGCACGGCTTCACGCAACGTGGCGCAGCCGATCGGACGACAACCAGGCACCAGCGACGCCTCGTGGGCGCACTGCTCGGGGCACAGCAACGTCGGGCGCCCATCGCGTACCGCCGCCTCCGCGATCGAGAGGATGCCCGGAACCGGCCGTAGCCGACCGTCGAAGGCCAACTCGCCCACCGCAGCAACCTCGCCAAGCGTGTCTTGATTGACCCAACCAAACCCCGCCATCACCGCTAATGCAATCGGCAGATCGAAGCCGGCTCCCTCTTTGCGCACCTCCGCCGGTGCCAAATTGGCGAGAATCACCGCCTTGTGAATCAGGAGGCCCGCCGCAGCCGCTGCCGAACGGATCCGCGCCCGCGCCTCTTGCAGCGCCTTATCGGGCAGCCCCACGATCGTGAAGGCACCAGCGCCATCCCGTTCGGAGACGTAGGTTTCGACCTCGATCGGAATCGCATCGAGTCCAACAACGGCGTAGGCGCGTGCGTGAGTGAGCATGGCTCGAGCCTGTCAGGCCGAAACAGGTTCGCGAGCCTCTAGTTAGAGCATCACTCGCTCGGACTCCGACAGGTGCGTGTCCCCGTCGATCGCACTACGCACGATCTGCACGCGCCACCCGTCAATTGCGACGAGATCGACACGCATTCCCGTGACCCACGAGTAGCGCCCGCGTAGCTGCACGCCTGCCCGAAGGAGTCGTCGTGCCTGGTCATAGCCAAGCGCCTGACGCGCACCGCCGCGTGCAGATGTGCGCCGCCGCTTGACCTCGACAAGAACCAACTGGTTACCCCGCCGGCAGACCAGATCGAGCTGCGTGCCGCCAACCCGCACGTTGCGGCCGAGCACCCGATAGCCGCAACAGAGATAAAGTAGCGCGGCGACACGCTCACCATCGCGCCCCGCCTGTGCGGGAGACCTACGCAGCGATAGCAATTGGCGCAAACGAGAAGCGATGTGCATGACAGGGCCCCAGTCGCGTGATGGCCTCTCGATGCACCGCTGTGCCATATCCCGCGTGGGCCGCAAAGCCGTAGCCCGGCGACGCCGCGTCAAGACCCTCCATCACACGATCGCGCGTCGTCTTAGCAACAACCGAGGCAGCCGCAATTGCCGCGCTCGTCGCATCGCCCCTGACGAGTTGCTGATGGGCGCGCGCCTGCATTGGCAGTGCAAAGCCATCGACCAGCAACGCGGCTCCTTCGGGCGCTGCCAGCAGATCGAGCGCGCGA
Organism: Actinomycetota bacterium; assembly: GCA_005798855.1. Classification (GTDB taxonomy): domain Bacteria; phylum Actinomycetota; class Thermoleophilia; order Gaiellales; family F1-60-MAGs149; genus F1-60-MAGs149. The sequence goes on from SYIF01000082.1 coordinate 4,487, forward strand.
CTCAGCCCACCCAGGTTGGCGGCTTGGATGCCATAGTCGTCGATCTCCGTGCTGGCAACTGCGACGACGGCAATGCTCAGCGCAACGGCGCCAATCACCAATACGAGTTCATCACGCACCCTGGCGGAGATCTTCTTCGAATCGTTCAGGCGCATCAGCAGGGCCTGCTCCTCCGCGCCAAGAGCGCCCGGTTCCAGCAGCACCGCAGCGGCCACGAGCGGCCCCGCCAAGGCACCACGCCCAGCCTCGTCGACTCCTGCCACGAAGCGCTGCCCCAACGCGCGATCGTGCGCGAGGAGTGCCAACCCGGGAGTCCGATTGCGTGCGGGAGAAGCCATGCCTCGAGACTAGCCGCTCCGTCGGCGCCCAAAACGCGCAGCTCGGTTCGCGTTACGCGCTAGAGGATGCCGATGCGCGACAATGGCGTCAGCACCGCCACCACGCGACCCATCAGAGCCTGCTCGGGCACCGCGCCGTAGACCCGCGAGTCGATCAGCGTGCCCGCGCGGTCGTCCGACATAACCCAGACCGTGCCGGGCGGAATCCGAATCGGTCCGAAATCAGGCGTTGGCGTGCGCAGATACATCAGCTCGGACGGCGTCGTACATTCATCTTCTGGCTGCAGGCCGACTGCCGCATCTGGCAGCTTCTTGCAGATGTACAGGGCGCCATCGATCGCCCCGATCACCTCGCCCGCAGAGCCAATGATTCGACCGACACCAGCGATCCCATCCGACGAGCTGAGCGCCGCATCGACACCTTCAAAACGATCGACCGTCACGACATCGCCTCGCCCAACGGGAGCAACCCATTTCGGGACAATCAGCACGCGATCGCCAGCCATGATGCGATCCCCCATCGCCGCGCGTGGCACGTCAACACCATGAGGTGCTGCCCGCAACACAATGCCCATCATCAAGGCGCTCAAGACCAACCCCGCGAGCAGCGCAACAACCGCATACCCCATCGGCCAAGCCAGCCCATCGTCAGGCACCTTACGAATCGAGCGCCGACGACTCCACATCACGAGACAGACACCGAGTGGGCCAAAGATGATCGCGATGATCGCCGCGATCACACCCTGCGAGCGTCGCAATCCTGCGTCCAGCACGACAACGGCAGCCCAGAGCCCCCAGACGAACGCGGCAGCCCACATGAATGGTGGCCAGACGACCGCTGCGAGCAGAAACAGGACGACGAGCAGCAACCCCACCAAGGGACGTGGCCAACGCGCCCAGCCGGCAAGCCAGAGCAGGCGCGGCGCACGCTTCAGCCGGTTGCGGCGCCGCTGTCGGGGCTCGCTCGCTGCCATCGGCTACCAGATCGAAATGCGGCTGGGCGGCCAGTACGACATAAACGCGAGACCAATCATCTGGTCACGCGTAATCGGGCCCCAGTTGCGGGAGTCGTCAGAGTCGGCACGGTTATCGCCCATCATGAAGTAGCGATCCGCCGGAATCGTCGTCGGACCGAAGTCGTCTTGCGGACTCGACACAAACGGTTGATCCGGGAACGTGCAGCCCGGCGTGCTCTTAACAGGTTGACCCTCCTCGGGGCCCTTCCCGAGACAGACATAGAGTTGTCCACCAATGGCGCCAATCGTCTCGCCCGGCATGCCAATCAGCCGCTTAACGAACGTCTCATCCGAGGCCGTGTCCGTGTCGTAAACATCGGCACCCACACCATTCGGATGGAAAACGATGATCTGTTCGCGACTCGGGTCGGAGAAGCGGTACGTGAAGCGAGCGGCGATGATGCGCTCGCCAACCGCGATCATCGGCTCCATCGAACCCGACGGCACACGGTACGGCTTAACGATGAAGGCCTGAACGAGATAGGCGATAACGACCGCCACGGCGACGGTGAGCACCAGGTCGACGACCGGGTGCTTACGGAAGTCATTTAGCGATGCCACGTGAACCTCATACTACGACGCGCGCACGCGGCCGTGACACGTGCCTACTGAAGCTTCTCGCGGATGCGGGCCTGCTTGCCTACCTTGTCTCGCAGGTAGTACAGCTTGGCGCGGCGAACCATGCCGATTGCGCCCACATCGATCTTGTCAATCTTGGGGGAATGCAGCGGGAACGTACGCTCAACACCGACGCCGAACGACTGCTTGCGCACCGTAAAGGTCTCGCGCGTGCCGTGGCCATGGCGCTTGATGCAGACACCCTCAAAGACCTGAACGCGCTGGCGGTTGCCCTCGATCACGCGGAAATGGACCCTGACGGAGTCCCCAGCTTTGAACTTAGGGACATCCCGGCGCTGGGCTGCTTCGATCTCTTCGACAATGTTCATACCGGTGGGGACTCTACCCCAGATCGTCGTTGGACCCCGCAGGTTCCCCTCGTCTGATCAGCTTCCTAATCGGGTCTGACCCGATTAGGAAGCTGATCCACGCTCGGATTGCTCACGCCGCCAGGCCGCGATCCGGCGATGATCGCCCGAACGGAGGATCTCCGGCACCTCCCAACCTCGAAACTCGAGCGGCCGGGTGTAGTGCGGATACTCGGGTAGACCGTCCAGTGCGGGCGCGAACGACTCCTCTTCCGCCGACTCGTCGTGTCCCAGCGCGCCGGGCAGGTGTCGCGTGACGGCATCGACCACTACCATCGCCGCTACCTCCCCACCGGCGAGGATGTACGGACCGAGCGAGAGCGTCTCTGTGGCCACATGGTCGAGCACACGCTGATCGAAGCCCTCATAGCGTCCACAGAGCAGCGTGATCGCGCCCGCCCCGGCGAGCTCGCGCGAGTACGCGTCGTCAAACTGACGCCCACGTGCGTCGAGCGCGATGATGCGGCGCTGTTTGCGCACGTCATCGAGCGGCTGCCCGTAGACGCCCTCGACGGCCGCGACCGTCGTGTCCACCCGCACGACCATCCCTGCACCACCACCATACGGCGTGTCGTCGACGGCGTGGTGCGGCAGGTCGCTGTAGGTGCGCATGTCGTGGATGCCAAGCGCGAGCTCGCCGTCCAACGCATTCTTGATATGCCGCTCGTCGCCCAGCCAGTCGAACCAGGCGGGGAAGAGCGTCAGGATATCGAGGGAGAGCATCCGCACATGATGACGGTTAAGCCAAGGCTATGGCTCTACTCGACGGGCTCGATCTCGAAGCCCTCGATCAGCACTAAGCGACGATCCGCGATGTCGACGGTCGGCACCACAGCCGCAACAAACGGAACGCGCGCCTCGCCGATCAGAAGTGTGTCGTGTGCAACGCCGTCCTCGACAGCCGTGATCTCGCCCAACGATGTGCCGTCGGCGTACTCGATCGTGCAGCCAATTAGATCGAAGCGGAAATAGGCATCACTGTCTGGCTCGGGCAAGGCTGCCCGCGGCAACTCGAGCGGTGCACCACGCAGCGCTTCACAGGCCGAGCGGTCGGCAGCACCGGTAAGATTGATCAGTGGGGCGAGCTCGTCGCCACGACTCCGCGAGACCGTGCGCTCGGAGCCATTGACGAGCACCACGCTGTCCTGCGGAAAATCCCACCAGCCACACGGGTCGGCAACACGAAACGAGCCATCCAGGCCATGCGGCTTGCCGACCGTGCCGACACGCACGCGCTCGGGGCGCCACGGAAAGGCGTCGCTCATGCGGGTTGAGCAGCAGGCGACTCGTCTACCTCGACGAGCACACGACGGCCGCTCTTGACGGCACCCGCACGCACGACCGAACGAATCGCTCGCACGACACGACCGCCACGGCCAATCACCTTGCCGCGATCCTCCGGCGCCACGACAATGCGCAGCACGATCGCCTCATCGGTCATCTCCACCGTCACCTTGACGGCGTCGGGCTCATCGACCAGGCCGAGTACGAGGTACTCGCACAGCTCCCGAACGTCCCTCGGGGGCTCGACCCCCATCGGCTAAATGATGCCTTGCTTCTGCAGCAGGCGATAGACGGGCTGCGAAGGCTGAGCGCCCTTGCTGAGCCAATGCTTGGCGCGAGCCTCGTCGATTTCGATCAACGACGGCTCGAGCTGAGGGTTGTAACGCCCAATCGACTCGAGCGCGCGGCCATCGCGCGGCGAGGCGTCGTCGGTGACGACAACGCGATAGATGGGGTTCTTCTTGGACCCAAAGCGGGAGAGACGAATTTTGACCACGGCGGGATCCTACATCTTTCCTTGCATATTAGGCGGCAGCATCGGCATTTTCGGCTTCTTTCCATTCGCCATCTGCTTCATCATCTTCTTCATCTGCTCGTATTGCTTGAGCAATTCGTTGACCTGCTGAACCGTCACGCCCGAGCCGGCAGCGATGCGCGCACGGCGCGAACCATTGATGACCGACGGATTTTTCCGCTCTTGCATCGTCATCGACAGGATGATCGCCTCAACACGATCGAGCTGACCATCGTCGATGTTGGCGTTCTTCAACTGCTTGCCGACGCCGGGCAGCATGCCCAGCACGCTCGACAGCGACCCCATCTTCCGGATCGAGCGCAGCTGGTCGAGCATGTCGTCAAGGCCGAATTCGGCCTTGCGCATCTTCCGCTCGAGTTCCTCCGCCTTGTCCTTGTCGACCAGCTCCTCGGCCTTCTCGATCAGACTCAGAACGTCGCCCATGCCGAGGATGCGCGAGGCAAGGCGCTCCGGGTGGAACTCCTCGATCTGATCAATCTTCTCACCCGTCGTGATGACCTTGATCGGCACGCCCGTGATGGCACGCACTGAGAGGGCCGCACCGCCGCGAGCATCGCCGTCGAGCTTCGTCAGAATCAGACCGTCGAAGGCAATCGCGGCCTGGAAGTTTTGCGCCGTCACGACCGCGTCCTGGCCGGTCATGCTGTCGAGCACGAGCAGCGTGTCGGTCGGACGCACCGCGTCACGGATCTTGACGAGCTCGCCCATCAAGTCCTTATCAACCGTCAGGCGGCCAGCGGTGTCGACGATGACGACATCGCGACCCTGCTCCTTGGCCTGCTGGATACCCCACTTCGCGATCTCGACCGGGTCCATGTCGGCGCCACGCTCGTAGACGGGCACACCGGCCTCTGTTCCGACGGTGACAAGCTGCTGGATCGCGGCGGGTCGATAGACGTCGCAGGCCACCAACGCCGGCTTCTTGCCCTGCTTGGCAATCAACTTGGCGAGCTTCGCACAGGTCGTCGTCTTGCCGGAACCCTGGAGGCCGCAGACGAGGATCACTGCTGGGTTGCCGGCGAGCGAGAGTTTCGATGAGCCCTCGCCCATCAGCTTCGTCAGTTCGTCGTGGACGATCTTGACGACCTCCTGGCCCGGGGTCAGGCTCTCCGAGACCTCGGAGCCAAGGGCGCGCTCCTTAATCGTTGCGACGAATTGCTTGACGACATCGAAGTTGACGTCGGCCTCGAGCAATGCGAGACGGATCTCGCGAATCGCCGCGTTGACGTCGTCCTCGCTCAGACGCCCGCGCGAACGCAGGTCGCCCAGAACGCCGCCGAGTCGGTCGGAGAGAGAGTCAAGCATTGGTCGGATGATACGGGGTTGAGAACCCATGTCCGCCGCATCAAATGAAACAATGGGTTTTAGCGCATGGAAATCGAGCTCCAGTATCTCTACACCGGCGACGGTCCGCTGATCGTGCCCGTGGAACTCGCCAACTTCGCCTTGACTGGTTCGCAGATGTTCGACATCCGTGATTCGTTTTTCGATACCAGCAACCTCGATTTGCGGCGCGCAGGATGTTCGCTGCGCGTCCGGCGCCAATCGAACCTCCCCACGCCGATCCTGGCCTGGAAAGGCCCCTCGACGCGACGACCCGATCGCGCCCGCGAGCGCGAGGAAATCGAGTCTCCCGTCGACCATATTCCCGCCGACGGCGCCGAGATGCTCGAAATGATCACAGCGGCGAACCTGCTCGGAAAGGTCATGGGCATGCTGGGCGCCACTCCTACACTCGCATTGATCGGCGAGCTCGAGAATCGACGCAGCACGCACGATTATGTTCAGGGCCTCCACCGCGTCGAGCTCTGCTGGGATCGCCTGCGTTTTCCGCTCGGCCCCACGCAGATTCGTCTCGAGCTCGAGACGCAGAACGACGCAGCCGGTCGCTTTATCGGTGCCTTCGACGAAGAGTTGCGGGCGCTCCTCAACGGCGACCTGACTGATGCCGAATACGGCAAGGCGAAAGAGCTGTGCGTGCGGCTCTATCCCGAGCTGTTTGAACCAAAAGCCGCCTGACACCGACGCGCCTCGTGCGCAGCAGGTTGCCTCTTGGTGACACTTTGGGCCCGGGCCCAGAATGTCGCCTCGCCTCAGCTCTTCTCTGCCGCTACTGCCTTGTATGCCGCCAACGTCTTGTCGCGCTCGATTGCGTGCTCGACGATCGGCGCTGGACGATCCGGTGCCCAACGAGCCACGTAGGCACCCGTCGGATCGAAGCGCTCCTCCTGAAGCGTCGGGTTGAAGATCCGAAAATACGGAGCAGCGTCGAGGCCCGTGCCCGCCACCCACTGCCACGAGCCCGCGTTGGAAGCGAGGTCACCGTCGGTCAGGTGCGTGCGAAACCACTGCTCGCCGCGGCGCCAGTCGACGTGGAGGTCTTTGACGAGGAAGCTCGCGGCAACCATCCGGGCGCGGTTGGCGACGTATCCTGTCTCGAGCAACTGACGCATTGCGGCGTCGACCATGCCAAAACCCGTCTCGCCACGCGTCCAGGCCTCGAAGTGCGCGTCGGTCCCAACCCACTCGATCTGGTCGTAGCGCGGGTCAATACAACGCTCTGCGAGGTCTGGATGGTGATGCAGGACGTATTTAAACCACTCCCGCCAGAGGAGCTCGCTCGCGTACTTTGACGAACCAGCTCGATCGGCGACGTGCAGCGCGCGGCGCGGCGAGAGCATGCCCTGGCGCAGATAACCTGACAGGCGCGACGTGGCGTCGGGCTCTGCGACCAGATCGCGATCTTTGGCATAGCGAGCAAGAAAGCCCTGATCGCGCCACGTGCGCAGGCGCGCGAGCGCGTGAGTCTCGCCGCCTTGCACATCGGAGCGCAGCGTCACCGGACGACCAACTAGCGTCTCGACGCTCGGGATCTCTGGCGCTGGCGTTGCCAACAGGCGCCCTTGGAGGTCGTAATCGTGCGGTGGCGCAGGCAACCCGGCGAGCACGCGCCTCACGCCACGCGCATAGGACGAGTAGGTGCGACAGGGATTGCCATCTTTGGTCAACACCAGTTCGTGCGGGACGTTGACCTCGTCATCCACGACCAACAGCTCCACACCGATGCCACGCAAGGCAACTTCGGCGGCACGCTCGACGACATCGGCGGCCGGCTCCTCATCACGATTAGCGCAGACGCGCTCCACCCCGAGTTCCGTCGCGACTGCGACGAGCTGCTGAACCGTGTCGCCACGGCGGACGATCAGCCCACCCCCACGCTCGGCAAGACGCGACTGCAGATCCTCGAGTCCCTCGACGACGAAGCCCAGCTGAGCATGTCCCACGCCTCGGTGCTTCGTGGCGGGGTCAAAGACATAGGCGAAGGCGAGCGGAGCGCCCGACTTCAGCGCAGCCACAATTGCGTGCGAGTCGTCGAGCCGAAGATCGCGGCGTAGCCAGATCAGTACGGGAGGCGTCACGTTGTATAGATTCGCACGCCGCTCGCCGTTGGCGCCCTCTTGGGTTGCGTCGCCAATGTCCAGATCGTGCCTGACCCCTTCTGGAAATTGGTAGTCGTTGCCAACAATCGCTCGTCGTGGGCAACTACCAAGATCGCGTTTGCCCTCTACTGAACACATGAGGCAATGTCCAGATCGTGCCTGACCCCCTCTGAACATTGGCGGCCGAGAGTGGCGATGCTTTACGGGAGGCCAAGCAACACGCGCACCGGACTACGCGAGGCCAGGCAACACGCACACGGAACTACGCCAGGCCAAGTAACACGCACACGGAACTACGCGAGGCTACGCAACACGTGCACGGGGCTACGCGAGGCCGAGGAGAGCGCGGGCGAACGAGGCGGCGTCGAAGGCGCGCAGGTCATCGAGGGACTCTCCTACGCCAATCAATTTGATTGGCACACCGAGCTCGTGCGCGATGGCAAGTGCGATGCCGCCCTTGGCCGTGCCATCCAACTTCGTCAGCACGATCCCAGTGAGAGGCGTCGCCTCGCTGAACTGGCGCGCCTGCACCAAGCCGTTTTGGCCCGTCGTCGCATCGAGCACCAAGAGCGTCTCGTGGGGTGCGCCCTCCATGCGGCCGGCGATGACGCGCCGAATCTTCGCGAGCTCGTCCATTAACCCAACCTGCGTCTGCAGACGCCCGGCCGTATCGACCAATACAACATCGCGACCACGCGCCACGGCCGCCTCCATACCGTCGTACGCGACCGCAGCCGGATCCTGACCGTGCGACGAACCGACAAAGTCGGCTCCCGCACGAATAGCCCAGTCCTCGAGCTGCTCGTCGGCAGCCGCGCGGAATGTATCCGCAGCCGCCACGACAACCGACTTATCGACGCGCCGCAGATGCTCAGCAAGCTTGCCGACTGTCGTTGTCTTGCCCGTACCATTGACCCCCACCATCAAAATCACCGTTGGCGTTTGCGAGACATCGATGCGCGCCTCTGCACCCGACAAGAGATCGGCAATCTCCTCGGCCAGCGCCGGCGCGAGGTCCTCGCCGGCAGCCATTCCACCAGCGGCAGCACGCCGCTCGAGACGCCCAATGATCTCGACCGTTGCGGGCACGCCACAGTCGGCTAAGAGCAACGCCTCTTCCAGTTGCTCCCACGCCTCGGCATCGTCGGGATCAAAGGCAATTGACTGGATCTGCCCCGTCAGCGCCTTACTGGACTTCGCGAGGCCATCGACGAGCCGGCGGAAGAAGCCACCGCCCTCCTCGGTCGTCTCAATCTCTGGCTCGACGAACGCGACGTCGCTAAGGCCCGAGAACATCAGGTGCGGATCGGCCATTGGACTACGAACCGCTCGGTGACGGCGCGGCTCTGAGCGTCCCCGTCGAACCATCGCTCTGACGCGGTAGGCGCCGCGAGATTACCTGCGAGACGCCATTGCCCGGCATCGAGACGCCGTAGAGCACGTCGGCCGATTCCATCGTGCCGGCCTGGTGCGTGATGACGACGAACTGTGCACGGTCGCGGAAGCGATCGACGAGTTCGAGGAAGCGGTCGATGTTGACCTCGTCAAGCGCGGCGTCGACCTCGTCGAGGACGTAGAACGGGCTTGGACGAGCGAGCATCAAGGCGAACGTAAAGCCAAGCGCAGCCATCGACTTCTCGCCACCGGAGAGCACCGACAGCGAGCGGATCTTCTTGCCCGCTGGCTGGACCTCAAGCTCGACACCTGGCTCGGGCACCTCGACGACAGCGTCGATGTCCTCGCTCTCGGGCTCGGGCTCTGCACCTGCCTCGTCTTCCGCGGCGTCGGCAGGATCGAGCGCGACCAGCTCGGCGGGCTCGACGAGCCGAAGGTGCCCACTGCCGCCTGGGAAGAGGGTGCCGATCACCTCGGCAAAGCCTGCCTCGACCGTGGAATACGTCGACTCAAAGCGATTGCGGATCTCAGTGCCGAGCTCACGCACCAGCTTGCGTAGCTCTGCGACGGACGTTTCCAGATCAGTGATCTGCTCGTCGATGTCGTCGGCTTCGGCCTTGGCCTCCTCGTACGCCTCCTTGGCGAGCGGGTTGACCGCGCCGAGTTGGACGATCCGGCGCTCGAGTCGTTCGACCTTGCCTTCGCGCACTGTCCGCTCGTCCTCGGGATACGGCTCCGTTATGTCGACGAGTTCGCCGCTCTCGTCGCCCCGTTCCTCGCTGAGTATCTGGCGCCGATGAGCAAGCTCCTGCAGACGCTCTTCGCAGCGCTCGAGCTCGACGCCAAGCGCTGCGACGCGTCCAGCCCCATCGCGCCGCGCAGCGCCCAGCCGTGCGTCTTCGTCGGCGCAGGTGCGAAGCTCGGTGCCGAGCTCGGCCACGCGCGACTCGCCCGCCTGCGTCTGCGCACGAGCCGGCTCGCGGAACCGCTCCGCCGTGGCGAGTGCTCCACGGATTGTTTCGAGAATTGTGGGCAACTGATGGGTGACAGCAGCGAGGCGGTCTGCTCCATTTTGAGCGGCCTCGGCCTGGCGCTCTTGCTCGACGGCAAGGGCACGCAGCCGGGCACCTTCGACACGGGCTCGTTCGGCGCGCTCCTCGGAGGCTGCCCGACGTCCACGTCGATCCGCAACCTCGTTTTGCAGCGACACACGCTCGGCCTCGGCAGCCTCGTGCTCAGTCGTACGCTCGGCGACACGTTCACGCAGGGCGACAAGCCCTGTCTCGAGTGCCGAAAATTCGGTCTGGGCGGCAGCGGCACGAGCCTCGCTCTGTTCGGCCTCGTCGCTCGCGGTGCGCAGACGTTCGCCGGTGGCCTCATCTAGGCGTGCGAGTCGATCGGCTTCGCGCGTGGCCTTTGCGAGTTCTCGCTCGAGACGCAACTGCGCGTCGCGTGCCTCCGCTGCAGCACTGCGGGCGTTGGTCTCGGCCTGCTCCACGGTGGTGCGAGTCTCGGACACATTGACCAGGCTTGCCGCGGCGGCGTCTCGCGCAGTCGCATCGTCGCGCACCTGTTGCTCGACACCGGCGAGGTCTCGCTTGCGCTCTAAGGCTCGACCAGCCGCATCGCCGGCACGGAAGGCGATACCGCGATCGGCGTCGAAGCCGCGGCCATCGGCGAGTACACCGATTCCGCGCTTGACGGCGAGCAAATCTGCGGGGCGATCGATCAGCAGCACGCCATCGAGGAGACCCGCTGGGATATCGCCGATCAACTCGACACACGAGCTGAGCGGCACGCCTGGCCCCTCGGCCTGACGGGTGGGCAGGCGGTCGAGGCAGAGCAACGCGGCGCCTTCGAGCGCATCGTCGGCCAGCAGGTCAACGGCATCGCTCGCAACACGAGCCACGGCCTCTGTGGCACGCCACGAGAGCACGGCGGCGACAGCACGTTCGACGCCAACTTCAGGACGGATTTGATCGGCGACCAGCGAGACACCTCGGTCGCGGAGGCGCACGAGCGCGCCATTCAAACCATCCCCACGTTCAACCGACTGGCGCAACTCGCTGAGGCGCGCCTCGGAGGACTGCGCCTTGGCGTCGGCGGCAGCAGCATCGCCGCGCACCTGAGCCTCCTGCGTACGGGCCAGGTCGGCTGCACCACGCGACTCCTGCTCGAGTCGCTCGGTCTCGGCCAGCGCCTCGCGGGCACTGGCAACATTGGCTTCGATCACTTCAAGCGTGATCTGCGCTTCTCGACGAGCCGTCTCGCGATCGCCAATACCGTTGGTCAATTCTGCGCGGCGGAGCGTGGCAGCAGCGGCTCGTTCGCGGTTTTCGGTTGTCTCTCCCTGTGCGCGCGCGAGGCGCCCCTCGTGCTCTGCCTCGGCTCGTCTCGCCTCGAGTGCTGACGAGAGCGCTGTCTCGGAGGCCTGCGTGGCGGCTGCGAAGCGATCCTCGACACCGGTGTCGTCGGGGTCGGCAGCCAGTTCGGAACGCTCGCGCTCTGCGTCCACCTCCACAGAGGCCGCAGCCGACGCCGTCGTAGCGGCCTCGTCGATTAGGCGACCAGCACGAATCCGTAGTCGCTCGGCATCGTGCGCAAACTCCTCGCGCCGCTCCTCGAGCTGCAACGTGCGATCGGTCAGTCGCTCGACACCAGCATCCAGACGCTGCACGAGCCGCGACGCGGCCTCTTGCTCACTGACCAGCGCGCCCAATGCTGCCTCAGCGGCTTCACGACGCGCGATAATCGCCGCCGCGTCGGTATCGAGCTTCTCCTGCACCGCCTTGGCCTCGCGCGCGTCGTTCCGGCGCGCCTGCCGATCGCGACGAGACTCGGCAATCGCGGACACCACGAGTTCGAGTCGAAGTTCGAGCAGTTCGGCCGCCAGCAACGCTGCACGTTCTGCAGCCGAGGCCTGTAGCGCGAGCGGGCGCAGGCGCCCTTGAATCTCAGCCTGCCGGGTACGCGCCTCGACGAGGTGCCGTTCGACGCGATTGAGCTTCTGCTGAGCACGGACTCGACGGCGCTTGTATTTGCCAAGACCTGCAACTTCTTCGATCAGACCACGGCGCACGGTCGGGCTCGCCAGCAGTACCTGATCAACTTGGTTCTGACCGATGATCGCGTGGCTATCGCGACCAAGCCCAACATCCGCCAAGACCTCGTGGACATCGAGACGACGTACCGGTACGCGGTTAAGCAGGTAGGCGCTCTCACCATCGCGACTGAGGCGACGCAGCACGGAGAGCTCTGGTCGACCGCCTGGGGCGACGCCACCTTCGTCCTCAAGTACGAGCTCCACCTCGGCGAGACCAGCAGGGGCGCGACTCTCGGAACCACTAAAGAGCACGTCCATGCCCGTCGTGACGCGCACCTCGGATGGTGCCGACGAAGCCATCGCCCAGCGCAACGCCTCGGCGATATTAGATTTGCCCGAACCATTGGGTCCGACAATCACGCCGACACCCTTGTCGAAATGGAGCTCCGTCTCGTCGGCGAAGCTCTTAAAGCCCTTGATGCGGATGCGCGTCAGCCTCATGCTTTGGCGCCTGCATCGATGGCGGCAAGTGCACGGCGCGCAGCAGCCTGTTCGGCCGCACGGCGGGACACACCCTCACCCTCGCCGAGGACGACGCCGTCGATGATGACGACCGCGGAAAAGTGCCGTGCGTGCGCTGGTCCTGTTGCCTCCACCAGTTCGTACGCTACACGGCGACCCTGACGCTGCAAGATCTCTTGGAGCGCTGTTTTGGGGTCAATACGAGGATCGAGGGCATGATCGACAAGGGGCGCAAAGGCTGACACTGCGGCCTCACGAGCGATCTCCCACCCGGCCTCAAGGAAAATCGCACCGAGCGCTGACTCGGCCAAGTCGGCGAGCACCGAGCGATTGAACGACAACTGCTTCGCCGTCTCTTCGTACTTCTCGCCGAGCGCACCGTCTCGCATACGATCGCCAAGATCCTCATTACGCGCCACGATCGAGCAAAAACGCGAAGAGCGGACCTGATTCTTGATCCGCGACAGCTCACCCTGCGTGGCGTCGGGAAACCGCTCCAAGAGATAGGCGCCGAGCGCGAGGTCGAGCACAGCATCGCCCAGCAACTCATATCGCTCGTACGAGTCTCCGGGCGATGCTGCCCAGCTCGAATGCGTCAACGCGCGGAGACGCGTCGTCGACGCAATCGCGTCAAGACGAGTCCCAATTGGGCCCTTGGGCTCAGTCAGCGCGGGCGACGATGAAGTCAACGGCGTCGCCGACAGTGCCGATCGACTGAGCCTCTTCGTCAGAAATCTTGACGCCGAAGCCCTCTTCGAGGTCCATGATCAGCTCGACGAGATCGAGCGAGTCAGCCTGAAGGTCGTCGCGCATGTGCGCTGCCTCATTGATGTCAGCCGGATCGACGTCGAGACGCTCGACGAGGATCTCCTGTACTTTCGCCAAAACCTCTGCTCGCTCAGCCATTTTTATCCACCTTTGTAGTACTCACGTAAACGCTGCCGACATTAGCAGGCGCGGCAACGGCTGCACGGCACGACGACCCCGACTCACAAGCCATCTGTCACGTGAACGACGGCATCGGTGCGGCGACATCAACTAACTCCACGCACGTGTTTGTGAAGCGCAGTGCGCTAGCCGACTGGGGCGTCGGTCGTGATGCAGCGCCGACCGCGGTACGTTCCGCAGCTCGGGCACACACGATGAGGCAGTTTCGGAGCGGAACAAACCGTGCACGTGGCGACGACGGGAATCGCAATCTTGTGCGTGGCACGACGCTTATCGCGACGAGCTTTAGATGTTTTCCGTTTGGGGACTGCCATGGCGCTGCGCAGCGTAGCGAACGCCTGCGCGGCACGTCGCAACTACCCCTCAGCGTCGTCCTTGAGCAGCCCTCGGAGCGCACCCCAACGGTCGTCGCCTTCGGCTGGAACACACGTGCAGGACTCGTTGCTGAGGTTCGTGCCACAGCTCGGACAGAGTCCCGCACACTCTTCGCGACAGAGAATCTTGTGCGGCAACGTCAGCACGATCGCATCGGCCGCCCACGTCGCGACATCCAAATCGTCACCTTCGAGGTAGTCGCAGACCTCTTCGGCTTCCGCACCCTTCTCTGGATGATCGGCCTGGTATTCGCGCGCATCGATCGAGACAGGCACTGCGGCCTCCTCAAGACAGCGGTGACAAGGACCCAGGATCGTGGTCGACAGTCGCATCCGCATCAAGAGGCCCGAGATCAGGCGTGTGATGTCGACGCGCGCGATCGCAGGCACGGCTGGGCCCGAGTAGGTGACGCCACCGATGATGATGTCAGGCAGCGCAACCGGCGCGTCCAGCGAGCGTTCGATGCCCGCCTCGAGCCGTAGCTGTGCGATATCAATCATGCGTGCCGCCGTTCGCGACGATTACGTCGTGATTTCGGTGAACTGCGCCGAGCCACCCTCGGTGCGCTCCGGCGATGCGCTCGCCAGCTGGCCGCGGCCACGCTGAACAGCACCGAGGAACTTGCCGAGGTTCGTCTCGAGCGTGCCAAGGATCTCGTCGGCGTAGTCTTCTGCGCCGAGTCGAATCTCGCGCTCGCGATTACGAGCGTTCTCAAGAATCTCCTGCGCCTGGCGCTCAGCCAACCGCACGACCTCTTGCTGCGACGCCTCGCGCTGGGCGATCTCGCGCGCCTCAACGACGACGCGCTCGGCCTCGCGCTTGGCCTCGCCGAGCATCTCCTGGCGCTCCTTGACGATCCAGCGTGCCTGCTTGATCTCATCTGGAATCGTCGCGCGCATCTGGTCGAGAATCTCCCAGATTTCTTCGCGATCGATGCGGACCTGATCGGTCAGTGGCACCGCTTTGGCGTTGTGGACAAGCTCGTCGAGCTTGTCAATGAGGACGAGGACATCCATGAGGTCTCCTTCACAGGGTTCGCGAAGACGGATAGTCGTCGAACCAGCGGACGACACAGGGAGGGACAAGGTTTTCGACAGAGCCGCCGAACGCAGCGATTTCGCGGACGCCACTCGACGACACGAACATGTAGCGGCCAGACGCCGCGAGATAGACGGACTCAATATCCGGAGCGAGGTGTTTGTTGAGTTGCTGCATCTGGAATTCCCACTCAAAGTCGGAGACCGCACGCAGTCCCTTGACGAGCGCCGTTGCGCCCGAGCGCTTGGCAAACTCTACAACGAGGTCTGAGAACGTCTCGACTGTGACATTCGGCACATCTATGAGTGATTCTTGCAGGAGCGCCACCCGGTCATCGGCCGGGATCAGCGGTTCTTTGTGTTTCGGACGGCGCACGACGCCCACCACCACGTGGTCGAAGAGGTGCGCGGAGCGCTGAATAATGTCGATATGGCCGAGCGTGACGGGGTCATAGCTCCCCGGACAAATTGCGATGCGCTTGGTCATACGGTCTCCACACTCTGCAGGATGACGATTTCGGCGGCTGCAATGCGGCGGTTGTAGCGCTCGACCAAGCCAGGAATCGGTACAGCAGCTCCGGCAGCCGTTTCGAAAACGATCGAGCCAGTTGGGCTCAGCACCTGCGGGAGTAGCGTCGTAAGCATCGCTGTCAAGTCTGGCAGCACCTCATAGGGCGGGTCAACAAGCACAAGCTCGAACTGGTCGCCCGCAGCGGCGAGGCGCTGCAGCACGGTCATTGCGTTGCCCCGCTCGACCCGCGCGTGTTCGGACTCTCCGAGCGTTTCGAGATTGGTACGAATTGCCTCTAAGGCCTCGGCATTGCGATCCACGAAGTGACAAAAACGCGCACCACGCGAAAGTGCTTCCAGCCCCAAAGCCCCCGAGCCCGCAAAGAGGTCGAGCACCCGGGCGTCAGTCACCACAGCACCCAGCGACGCGAAGATCGCCTCGCGCGCGCGGTCGGACGTTGGACGCACGCCCTTGCCCGGCGGCGTGACGAGACGCCGCGATCGATGCTGCCCAGCCACGATGCGCACGCGTAGAGCGTACCGCGCGAGGCGCTCTCAGGCTCGACGCAAGGCCTCGATGAGGTCGCCGAAGCGCTCGCTTGCCGCCTGCGCCAAGACGTCGTCGATGCCCTCTTCCAGAATTCGGAGCGCATCCTCGCGGGCCTGCTCGAGCAGTTTACGATCACTATGCAGGCGGGCGTAGCGCAGATCCGTGCGACCGCTCTGAGCCTCACCCAGCAAGCGCCCCTCACCACGCATGCGGAGATCGACGTCGGCTAATTCGAAGCCGCTCTGGTAGCGAACGAGCGCGTCGAGTCGCTCGCGACCAACGGGCGTCGGCTCGGCCGAGCTGTAGAACAGGCAAAACGACTGCTCCGTGCCGCGCCCGACGCGGCCACGCAACTGATGCAGCTGGGCGAGCCCAAAACGATCGGCATCTTCGACGACCATCACCGACGCATTGGCGACGTCCACTCCCACTTCGATCACCGTCGTTGCGACCAGCACGTCGAGCTCGCCGGCCGCGAACGCTGCCATCACGCGCTGACGATCACCGGACGGCATTTGTCCGTGAGCACAGGCCACGCGCAAGCCTCGTAGTGGACCGCTGGCAAGGCGCTCGGCTTCCTCCTCTGCCGCGCGCGCCTCGACGTCCGGGTTTTCCTCGACCAAGGCGCAGACGACGTAGGCCTGGCGCCCCGCCGCGATCTGCTCGCGGATCCAGCGGTAGCCATCCTCGCGCTTGGCCTCGGGAATGATGCTCGTCTTGATTGGCTTGCGTCCGGGCGGCAACTCGTCGATGACGCTTAGATCGAGATCACCGAATGCCGTTAAGGCGAGCGAGCGTGGAATTGGGGTGGCCGTCATGTGCAAGACGTGCGGCACGGTCTCTCCCCCCGCCGACAGCGCTGCGCGTTGGGCAACCCCAAAGCGATGTTGCTCGTCGACCACGAGCACCCGGAGATCCGCAAACGACGTATGCAGCAGCGCGTGCGTGCCGATCGCGATCAACGGCTGACCGGCCTCGATGCGGGCGCGACGCGCACGCCGCTCCTTGTCTGGCACATCCCCCGACAGGTACGCGATCTCGATACCAAGGGGCTCGAGCAGGCGCTCGGCGCTACGGAGGTGCTGGAGCGCGAGCACCTCGGTCGGTGCCATCAATGCACCCTGGCCACCATGCTCGACCGCGCGCACCAGAGTGGCGAATGCCACGACCGTCTTGCCCGAACCAACGTCGCCCTCCAACAGGCGTTGCATAGGTTGCGTGCGGTTGAGGTCGGCTTCGATCGCTCCGAGCACGTGCTCCTGCGCTGCAGTGAGGGTGAAGGGCAGAGCCGCACGAAAGGTCGCCGACAACTCGCCCGGGGCACCCAGCGCGAGCGCACCGGCGCGCGCATCGGTGTCATGGCGATGTTGCAAAAGAGCAAGCTGGAGCAGGAGCAACTCCTCATACGCCAATCGCTGACGCGCCGTCTCGTAGGCATCGAACCGGCTCGGCTGATGCCCGGCACACAACGCATCGCGGCGCAACGGAAGGCGATGACGCACGCGCAACTCGACGGGGAGTGGATCGGCGACCCCGTCGATCAGATCGACAATTGCCTCACCAACAAGTGCACGCAAGACGCCCGTCGAGACCTTGGCCGAGGCGTGATAGACCGGCACAAGACCGGGACCCATCGCCGCCAACTCGTCCGGACCGCCCGCCACTTCATGCGACTTGACGGTCAGCTCGGCACCCCGAGCGCCTACCTTCAATGCTCCGCGCGCCACCAAGTGCGAGCCGGGCTCGAGGGTGCGTGCGAGATAACGCTGATTGAACCACGTCAACGAAATCTCGCCCGTGTCGTCCGTCAGACGGGTCTGCAAGATGCGCAGGCCTCGGCGTCGGGTCGGTCGCTCGGTAATTGAGCCAACGCGACCGACAACAGTCACCTCATCGTCGCCACTCTGGATCGCCTCGGCGATCGTCGTCAATGCCGTCATGTCCTCAAAGCGAAACGGCAGGTCGTCAAGCAGGTCGCCCCGCGTCTCAAGCCCCATCGCATTCAAGGCCGCAACGCGCTTGGGCGGACCTGTAATCGGCACAGCCAGCCGCGACGGGGCCGGTGCCGTGCGCGGACGCGGCGAAACGGCTGTCTCCGAAACTCCTGGAAAGGGCGCCAGCACAGCCACATTCTGCCGTCCGCACCGCCGGGTACAGATCTGCGAGAGTCTTGTCATGGCGCGCGTGATTGCAATCGACTGGTCGGGAGCAGCTGCAGGCGCCAAGAACAAGATCTGGATCGCCGAGGCGCTGGATGGCGAACTGCTGCTTCTCGAAAATGGTCGTTCGCGCGAGCAGGTTGTTGACTGGCTCGTCGAGCGGCGCACGCAGGTGCCCGAAGCGATCGTTGGCATCGACTTCGCCTTCTCGTATCCTCGCTGGTTTCTCGATGCCCATGGTTGCTTGACCGTCGATGCCCTGTGGAAACTCGTGTGCGAGCATGGCGAAGACTGGCTCGCGACCTCGCCCGCTCCCTTCTGGGGACGTCCGGGCCAGCGTCGTGGTGAGGAAGGTCAGCTGCGACGGTGCGAAGAAGGCTGGAACGTAAGAGGCATCGTCCCCAAGAGCGTGTTTCAGATCGGCGGCGCAGGCGCAGTCGGTACCGGCACAATTCGTGGCATCCCCCACCTTTCGCGGCTGCGCGCTGGTGGTTGGGCGATCTGGCCGTTTGACGAACCGTCGACGCACCTGGTTGCGGAGATCTGGCCTCGCCTGTTGACCGGCCCCGTCGCTAAGTCGTCTCCGATCGAGCGTCGCGCGTGGCTCAACGCGCACGCCACCCTGCCCGTCCCGATCGCCAACCGCGCCGCCTCGAGCGAAGATGCTTTCGACGCGGCCGCCAGCGCACTCGTGCTGTCCCGCTGCAGCGAACTCGCGGCAACGCTTGCCGCTCCACTCACTGGCGATCCGCGCGAGGGGTCGATGCTCGTGCCTCACAGCCTCCGCCAAACCCCCTGATCTGGCAGGCTTCGAGGATGGACATCGGTGAAGAACAAGAGCGCATCGTCGTCGAGCCGGTGCATCCCCCGGTGCCTGAGCGGGCACCGACACCCGAGCCAGAACGCGTCCCCGAACCGGCACCCACGCCCGAGCAAGAACCGATCCCGGCATGACACCCTCCGAATTCGTCGTTCCGGATCTGATCGACCCGATCCTTGGCTATCGATCGTGGACGATTCGTGTGCACCCGTCCGGTGAGCCCCGCCTCTGCTCGCCCTATCGTCGCTCGACGTGGCAGCCGCACGAAGTCCAGGTCGCCACCTGCGGATCAACAAATTGGACGTCACCGATTGGGATTCGACCGACCTCCCGTGCCGCACTAGGCCACGAGGTACCCGCTGCTGGATGCACTTGTGGCGTCCACGCCTGGCGTTCGCGCAGCGCGGCGCTGCTCGATGCGGCAGACACGCGCGGCTTGCGCGCGGTCAGTGGCGAGATCGCCCTCTGGGGCGGCGTCCTCAAGCACACTCGAGGCTGGCGCGGAGCGTTTGCGTACCCGCAGGACCTAACGGTGCACGCCGCGACTACCGACGGCCTCTGCTTCGTGTTTACGTGGGAGTCCGGCCAACTCCGAGCCGTACCCGCAGAGGAGTTAGCGCCTGCCCTCGGCGACGTCTACGGCGTGCCCGTACGCATCGATCCAGGTGAAGATCCGCTGGGGCCACTCCCGCGCTACGCGCCGTCGGCCCAAGGACTTCCTCGTGCGCACCTTGGAATCACTGAGGCGGAGGCAGCCGTGCTTTACCCCCAGCCATCTCGGCGTCGACGTCTTGCCGCCTGGTTAACCCACTCGAGCTAGGTGCGATGTGTCAACCAAGCACGATCGGGCGCATCGCAGCGATGTGCTCAGGTGTCGAGCCGCAACAGGCACCAATCACGTCGATGCCGATGTCACGCATCTCTGTCGCCCACTCAGCCATCACTTCTGGCGCACCGTCATAGAGAAATTCATCGCCGACGAGTTTCGGTAGACCCGCGTTCGACTGCGTCATCAGAAAGACGCCTTCGGGCCGTGCCGCGATCATGTCTGCAGCGATGATGCGCATCTCATCGACACCACGTCCGCAGTTGGCACCAATAATCGGTACGCCCATCGCAGCAATCGCCGTGACGGCCTGGCCGGGCTTGACACCCATCATCGTGTGGAGGTTGGTGTCGAAGGACATCGTCGCGAGAATCGGTAGCCCTGGCGCCTCTGCCTGAGCCGCGCGGACAGCGGCCTCGACTTCGCCAAGATCGCTCATCGTCTCGATCAGAATCGCGTCGGCCCCACCGGCCACGAGACCGCGGATTTGCTCGGCGAAGAGCTCCTGCGCGTCCTCCGGAGTCAGCGTGCCCATCGGCTCCATCAGCTCGCCGCTCGGGCCAACGTCGCCCAAAACGTAGGAACCAGGATGGCGATCAACAACTGCGCGAGCCACCTCAGCCCCCGCCTTGTTGAGCTCGAACACGCGGTCGCCGAGATCGTGCATCTCGAGACGTGGACGCGTGCCACCGAAGGTGCATGTGGTGATCAGGTTCGAGCCAGACGCCGCATAGGCCTCGAGGATCGCCTCGATCCGATCGGGGTGCTCCACGTTCCACAGTTCGGGCGCGCCACCGTCGGTCAGACCAGCCTCTTGCAGCATCGTGCCCATCGCACCGTCGCCGAGGATGTGCCCGCCAGACTGCAGAGTTTCAAGCAAAACACTCATGTCAGGCCTTCTGGTCGGGTCCGAGTTCGTCAAGCAACGCCGTGAGGCGCTCCTCGCTCAACTCGGCTTCGAGTTCAGTGGTCACGCGGTCGGCGACTTCCGTCGGGGTGCCCTCGCTCGGCATCCATTCGCCCTTACGCCAGCCATCCATGTAGGCATCTGCGTCCGCCGCCCCAACGCGCATGGCAGCCTCGTCGATGGCCTCTTGAAAGCGCTGTGCCAGTTGGGCCCGTGCGGTCTCGTCGCCTTCGCGCGCCGCGACCATCGAGGGGATGTCACGCCAATAGGTAATCTGATATTCGCTCATGTTGCGCACTATAGCATTCTGCGTACCGGTGCTGATAGCGTGTGGCTATGCCGACGTGGATCATCATTCTCTTCATCGCCTGGCTCGTCATTGCCGTCGTAACGACGATCCTCAAGCGCCCGGTCTACGGCCCCGGCTGCGTAATTCGCCAGGGCTCGAGGCTCCTCAACGAGCATCGTGACCGCAAGGCCGCACAGGCCGACACTCCTCCAAGCTAGTCCGCAGCTACGAACGCCAAGCCAAGCGCGCCCGGGCCTGCATGCGTGCCAACCACCGCGCCCAGCGTGAGGATGCGCATCGATCGGATACCAGTTCTCGCTGCCCACACCAGCGCCTCGAGTCCAGCGGCTCGCTCAGGATCATCCGCATGGGCGATCGCGACGTCGATGGTCGAAAAGGAGGCCGAACGACGCACAAACTCGGCGACGAGCTCGGGCAGCACGCGCGCCTCACCACGCACTCGCCCGACCGGCACCACCTCCCCCGCTTCGACCGCCAGCAGTGGATGCACTCCGAGCAACGTCCCGACCAACGCCTGCGCGCGACCGATGCGACCACCTCGTTGCAGATACTCCAACGTCGCGACGCTAAAGAGGCAGCCCGATTCTCTCGCGATTTTTTCGAAGAGTGCCGGCAGGTCGCTTGGGCTCACGCCCGCATCGAGCGCAGCTTGGGCACACCCAAGCCCAAGCGCCAACGGCATCGAGACGAGCCGACTGTCGATCACCGTCACACGCCCCGGAAACTCTTGGGCCGCAGTACAGGCTGAGCCGTAGGTGCCACTGAGCCCAGCGGAGATATGGATCGAGACAACGTGCTCGTACCGCTCGAGCAGGTCGCCGTAGACCACGATAAACGCACCAGGTGCTGGCTGCGAGGTCGTTGGGTGCGTCGACGACGACGCGAGACGCTCGTAGAACTCGGCCACCGCGAGATCGACGTAATCGCGAAACTCCACGTCCCCAAAGTGCACCGTCAGCGGCACCATCGTCCAATCGGGGTGCTCAGCTATTGGCAGGTCGGCCGTCGAGTCGTACACGATCGCCGTCGTACCCTTCAGTGCACGTCGCGGTCCGCGCACCGCAATGCCGCCGCGCATGTCCGAGGTCACACAGTCGGAGACTTCACCAAATGCCCCGGCCTCCGTCGTCACACGCTCGACGTCATCGGCGTGTACATGTACCCGCAGTAGCTCGGCATCGCCGGCAAGCACGAGCGAGTCGCCCCAGCTATCCGCGGTCACGCGCAGGCCAGCGAGATCGACACTGCGCATCACGAAGCCAATGCAGTAGTGGTAGCGACTACTGGGGTCTGCAACGTGGACTGCAGGACGCACCGCCGCGGGGGAGTGATCCACCACGGGCTCGCCAGCCAGGACTCCGACCAACCCTTCGAGCAGCGCCACGAGCCCGGCCGCACCTGCGTCAACGACACCGGCCGCACGAAGTTGTTCGAGCTGAGCGGGCGTCTGCGCCAACGCTGCTCGCGCACCAGCGAGTGCGGTCGTGACGCACTCCTCAAGGGTCTCACCGCTCGCGGCATCTGCGGACGCTTGCGCAACGGTCAGCATCGTGCCCTCTACCGGTTCTGGCACGGCACGGTAGGCGGCTCGCACACCACTCATGAGCGCCCCCGGCACGGCCTGCCCGGCGCCAAGCTCGCCCGCAGCAGCACGAATCATGCTGGCAAGGATCGTGCCGCTATTGCCCCGTGCGCCCAGCAGCGCCGCATCTCCTACAGCCCGCGCGGGCTCGGTCGGATCGCTGCGGAGACAGTCGACAACAGCGTCGATAGTGTGGAGCAAGTTGGACCCGGTATCACCGTCCGCGACAGGAAAAACGTTGATCGCATTGATCCTCTCAGACTCGGCTGCGAGCCGCGCACGGGCGCCTAAAGCGAGCTCCAAGAGGGTGTAATGCGAGGAAGAAGACATCTTTGGTGACGGGTGTTGTTTGCGACAACGCCGCCGATCCAGCATACTGTCCCCATGTCGCGCATCTGCAGCTCCTGCGGCCGAGGACCGTCCTTCGGTAATAACCGCAGTCATTCCATGATCGCCACGAAGCGTCGCTTCGATGCGAACCTCCAGAAGCTGCGCATTCTCCAGAACGGCGCTGCCGTGCGCGCGTACGTCTGCACTCGCTGCCTGAAGGCCGGCAAAGTGCAACGCGCCCTCTAAGCCAGGGCCCTTCGAGCATCGGTTCGACCAGTGCGTAGCGGCGTGCTCTAGGAGGACATGACAAGTGCGCATCATGTCCTCTCCCACTCCGAGCGGACCTGGATTGCCCTGCCTAAAGCACGGCATGAGAGGACAAACTCAAACATGCCACGAGAAGACGCGACTACAGCTCACAACTTCAGCACGCGAGAACATGACAAGTGCGCACTTGTCATGTCCTCCTAGGATCGCCGATGGGACTTGCTGGCCTTCAAATCATCGGGCTTGGATTGTCGCGACTCGAACACGCGACTGGGACATGCGACTAGAGCGCGCGGACTGCGGCCAGGAGTCCGAGAGCGGCAGCGGCTGCCTCGCGACCCTTGTGACCCTCGCTGCCGCCGATCCGATCGACAGCCTGCTGATGCGTCTCGACGGTGAGGACACCGAAGCCCATTGGGACGCCAGTCGCCATCCCGGCGTCGGAGACACCTCGGGTGGCCTCGCCCGAGACGTACTCGAAGTGCGGAGTGTCTCCGCGAATGACACAGGCAAGAACCACGACAGCATCAAAGCCCGACTCAGCACAGTACAGCGCCGCCAGTCCAACCTCGAACGCCCCCGGCACCGGCACAACCACGATGTCGGTCACACCACACTCAAGACATTCCGCGACGGCGCCATCGACCAAGGGCTGGACGATGTCCGTGTGATACTCAGCCGCCACGATGGCGACCCTCGTAGCGGGATCGAGCGCGACGGGCTTTAAGCGCGTCGCACCAGCGGGCGCAGAGATCGAGCCAGCAGCGTCGGGCGCCGTCACTGCTGGGCGCCCGCCGTCTCTCCTGCAGCCGGATCCGTCATGCGTGGCGGATCACCCGGCAGCGCGTCAGCTGCCTTGATGTGTTGGTGGTGCAGAGAGTGGCCCATCTTGTCGCGCTTAGCCTTGAGGTAGAGCACGTTGTGCTCGCCTGGCTCAACCTCAATCGGTACCTGCTCGGTGACCGTCAGGCCATAGCCTTCGAGTCCGATGATCTTGCGGGGATTGTTCGTCATGATTTTGATCGTCGTGAGACCAAGATCGGCGAGGATCTGCGCGCCAATGCCGTACTCGCGCTGATCATCCATGAAGCCGAGTTCGAGGTTCGCCTCGACAGTGTCGCGGCCCTTCTCCTGCAGCTCATAGGCGCGCAGCTTGTTGAGAAGCCCAATCCCGCGACCCTCTTGCGCCATGTAGAGGACGACGCCGCTGCCAGCCTGCACAACCTGCTGCATCGCCATGTGCAGTTGCTCGCCACAATCGCAGCGCAGGGAACCAAAAACATCGCCCGTCAGGCACTCAGAATGCACGCGCACAAGCACGTCTTCCTTGCCCGCGACGTCGCCGTAAATCAGCGCCATGTGCTGCTTGTCGGCCAACGTCTCGCGATAGCCGATCGCGTGGAACTCACCGTATGGCGTGGGCAGGCTCACCTCTGCGACTCGCTCGATCAGCTGCTCCGTGCGACGGCGGTACTCGATCATGTCGGCCACGGTCACGATCTTGATGTCGTGCTCAGCACTAAACTTGGCAAGATCGGGCACGCGAGCCATCGTGCCGTCGGCGTTCATGACCTCGCAGATCACGCCAGCGGGAGTGCAGCCGGCGAGCTTCGCAATATCGACGGAGGCCTCGGTCTGCCCCGTGCGCTCGAGCACGCCACCTGGGCGGGCACGCAACGGGAAGATGTGGCCGGGCATCTGAATGTCGGTTGCACCCTTCGACGGATCGACGGCGACCCGACACGTGTGGGCACGATCGGCAGCGGAAATGCCCGTTGTAATACCTTCGCGCGCCTCGATCGTGACGGTGAAGGCCGTCTCGTACGTCGTCACGTTGTGCGCAACCATCGGCTGCAAGCCAAGTTCGTCGCAGCGCTCAGCCGTCAGCGTGAGACAGACAAGGCCACGCGCATACGTCGCCATAAAGTTGATGTCGTCGGCAGTGACGAACTCAGCCGCCATGCAGAGGTCTCCCTCGTTCTCGCGGTCTGGCGCATCGATGATGATGACCATCTTGCCACGTCGAATATCCTCGATGGCGTCTTCGATTGGGCTGAACGGAGCTTCCGGCGTGTGCATCAAATTCCCTGCTGACGGGTTTCGGTCATGGTAGCGAAGTGGCGTTAGTTTCCCGCCGTGTGCTCACGGTCGGCTGCAAACTTCTCTATGTACTTCGCATAAATGTCCGCCTCAAGATTGACGCTATCGCCCGTTTCGATTGAGCCGAACGTGGTGACGTCACACGTGTGCGGAATCAGCCAAATCTCGAAGCCGCCAGTCACGACCTGCGAAACCGTCAGCGAGACGCCATTGACGGCGATCGATCCCTTCTCGACGACGTAGCGCATAATCGCAGGTGGCGCCGTAATTGTGATCACCTTGGCGATGCCATCTGCGCGAATCCCGGAGACGGTGCCAACCGCGTCAACGTGTCCCTGTACGACATGTCCTCCCATGCGATCCGTCGGGCGCAACGCAGGCTCAAGATTGACGGGAGCGCCGCTTGCGAGTCCACCCGTGGTGGTGCGCGCGAGCGTCTCCCCCATTGCCTCGAACGCGATTCGCTCGAAACCGAGCTCGACAGCCGTCAGGCAGGTACCATTGACACTGACCGAGTCGCCCATGCCAACCTCGGGCGCCAATGCGGGCATGTGGATGACGATGCGCGCACCGTTTTCGGCGGGCACGACCTCCTCCACTGCTCCAACCTCTTGGACGATGCCTGTAAACACGTGCGACTCCGATTCGTCAGCGGGGCTCTCGTAGCCACGCGTCGATCCATAGATCGTCGCCGATTGTCTCACTCGACCACGCCGCCAGACTCATCGCATCAGCCATCTGCGTGGCGGACGTGCCCGTTTCGCCCAGCAGACCAGGTGCGAGCGGATCACCCAACAGTTTGGGCGCAACGACCACGATCATACGATCGAGCAGCCCCGCGCCGTGCAGCGCGCCAGCCAGCCCAGCACCACCCTCACAGAGCACCGACTGAATATCCCGGGCGTGAAGAACCTCGAGTCCCGCCGCGAGATCTGCCACCTCGACCACCTCGATACCCGTCTCGGCGACCGCTGCACGTCGTGACGCATCGGCACCAGGCGCACAGAGCAGTAACACCGGCCCGCGCGACACCGTCTGGGCGAGCCGAGAGGCGGCACCTAGTCGAGCAGATCGATCCCACACGACGCGGAGTGGCTGCTGCTCGACAGGAGGATCACAATCGCGAGCGGTCAGCTCGGGGTCATCCGTGAGCGCCGTTCCCGAGCCAACAAGCACGGCCCCCACTCGCGCGCGAAGCTCGTGCACGCGCGCTCGAGCCTCGACCCCCGAGATCCAGCGACTATCGCCGCTCCACGTCGCCGTGCGCCCATCCAGCGTCTGTGCCGCTTTGCACGTGACATGTGGACGACCGAGCGTCATCGCCGAACGAAAGCCAGCGTTCTGGCGCCGTGCCGCAATCGCGAGCGGGTCGTCGTCGTCGACAACGTCAACGGGAATACCGGCATCGACGAGTTGCAGCAACCCTTTACCGGAAGCATGAGGTGCTGGATCGTTGGACAAGACCACGACGCGTCCCACCTCTGCAGCGATCAGCGCATCGGAACACGGTGGCGTGCGGCCGTGGTGCGCGCAGGGCTCGAGTGTCACGTAGACCGTGGCATCGCGCGCACCCTCCTGCGCGACAGCAAGTGCCATCGCTTCGGCATGAGGCTCGCCCGGACGGATATGCCAGCCCTCCGCGACCACCGTGCCGCGCCGCGCAATCACGCACCCGACGAGCGGATTCGGCGCGGCTGTGCGGGCACCGCGCTCGGCCAACTCCAGCGCACGGGCAAGTAGCAGGCGGTCCGCGTCGTCGATCATGCCGGAAGCGTACGCGACAAGGACATCACAAACCGGGGTGTGTCATGTCCCCCTCTGGCAGAAACGACGAGAGTAGGTCTAGGCGATTGTGGCGCCCGCGGCGCGAACCTGCTCGACGAGGTCGAGATAGGCCTGGCCCGGATCGGGCTGCTTGTAGATCGCCGAGCCAGCCGTCAGGCGATTTGCGCCGGCTTTGTAGACCTCGACGATCGTTTCTGCGGCAATGCCACCGTCGGCCTCTACGCCCGCATCGGGACGCGCGAGCTTGCGCAGTTCCGGCAGACGATCGGTGGTGGCTTTGATGAACTTCTGGCCACCCCAGCCCGGACTGACGCTCATGCAGAGTAGGTTGCGTGCGTAGCGAGCAGCTTCCGCAACTGCACTGACTGGTGTCGCGGGATTGAGCGTGACGCCCGGGATCATCCCTGACTCTTCCACGATCTGGAGCGCAAGATGGATGTCGCGCGTCGCCTCAATATGAATCGTGAATGAGTCAGCGCCAGCCTTGGCATACTCGGCTGCGAAGCGCTCGGGCTGCTCGACCATCATGTGCACGGCCAGCGAACCACCACGATCGTGGACGTCGTCGGCGAGCGCCGAGACAACTTCATGACCAAAGGTGATGACCGGAACGAAGTGGCCATCCATCACGTCAACGTGGAACGTGCGTGCACCAGCGTCCATCAGGTCGCGCACCTGCGCGCGAAACGCACCAAAATCGGCCGCCAAGATCGACGGGCAGACCTGCACTTCTGTGACCCATGCATCGCTTCGACTCATATGCGGATCATGGCAGGACAGCCATTAGGACGTGGCGGCGAGCCGCGTCGCGACGAACCCTTCGCCTGCACCTTCGTCGGGTCGCAACGTGAGCACCTTGTCGATTGGGTAGCCATCGGCCGAGTCGGACTCCGTCGTACCAAGCGTGCAGATCGCAAAGACGAGTACGCCGCCAGGCGCCAGCCGCGGTACGAGAAAATCGACCATCCCCCTCTGCATGGCGGCGAGTCGTGCAACGTCCTCGGGTGTGCGACGCCACCGTAGGTCTGGCCTCGAGCCAATCGTGCCGAAACCCGAACACGGGGCGTCGACGAGGATACGATCGAAGCCCTGCTCCTCAGCGGGCAGGCTGAAGATGTCGATGGGCATCACGCGATGGCCGTCGACGCCCTGGCGATGCAGCGTCTCGACAAGTTGGCGCGCTCTCGACTCGTCGCGCTCCACGCACGTGAGCCCTTCGCCACTACCAAGCAGAGCGGCAATGTGCCCCGACTTGCCACCCGGAGCCGCGCAGGCATCGAGCACGCGCATACCCGGCTCGGGCGCGAGCAAGGGTGCGATGCGCTGAGCGCTACGACTCATCGGCACCAGATCGCCACTCTGGAACGACTCCAGTGAGGCAAGATCCACAGCCCCTTCCACCACGCGCGCATCCGGTGCGTGCTCGTCCATGCCGAGCGTCACGTCCAGCCGATCGAAGTCGGCGTAGATTCGGTCTTCGGCTCCCTCACGCAGCGTCGAGATGCGAAAAGCAACCTCTGGTGTCTCGTTACCGGCGTCCATCAATGCGCGCGCAACCTCGCCCCCAAACGCCTGCTCCCATGTCTCCGCGATCCAGTCGGGGTACGAGCGTCGCAGTGCCGCGTCCCTGATCGTCTCGTCGGGCAGCGCGTCGATCCACTCGCGACCACCCTCGGAGACACGTCGCAAAAGTGCATTGACGAGCCCACCACCACCCTTGCCGCACCGCGCATTGGCAAGATCAACGCTGGTCGAGACGGCTGCATGAGGCGGAACGCGATCGAGCATCACTAGCTGATAGGCACCGAGCCGCACGATGCTGCGGGTCTCGGCATCGAGGTCATCCGGATCACGCTTGCCGAGCGCCAACACCATCGCGTCGAGCACGCGCAGCGCTTTAATCGTCCCCGCCGCGAGCTGCGCAGCGAAGGCGCGATCGCGGCGATCGAGGTTGGCCTTGCTGGCCTCGGCCGTCAGTGCACGATCGGCCCACGCTCCGCCTTGCTCCGTACGCAACAACACCTCGAGCGCGACACCACGGGCGTTGACGGGCCGCTTTAGACGGGACATGAGGCAATCGTTGGCAGGTCGCGTCGACCTCGCAGCCACTCGGGCGTGGAGAGTGCGCGCTTGCCGGCGGTCTGTAGCTCGCTGATCGCAATCGCGCCATCCGCACAGCCGACCTGCAGTTCGTCGCCAATAGTGGCGCACCCGCCCGGCGCCAGTTCGACCGTCGCAGCAGTGGCACGCCAGATCGTGAAGGTCTCGCCATCGAGCGTCAGCAATGCGCCGATCTGGGGCCGAAGTGCACGAATCCGATTGAGCGTGTCCACAACGGTGTGCAACGTCGGATCGATCAGACGATCGGCGCGCTCCAACTTGGCTGCATAGGTTGTGCCGTCCGTCGCCTGCGCCTCGGCACCGAGTGTGCCAGCGGCAGCAGCTTCGATCGCTCTCACGAGCGCGGGGATGCCCAAGCGCAACGCCTCCTGCTCGATCGTCTCGGTATCAGCCTCGTTCGCGACCGCAATCGGGTCGAGCGAGATCAGCGGCCCAGCATCGAGTTCGGCAACGGTCTGCATGATCGCCACGCCTGTCTGTGCATCGCCGGCCATCAGCATCCGCTCGATTGGTGCGGCCCCACGCCAGCGGGGCAAGAGCGACGGGTGCAGGTTAAGCCACGGACCCAGCGCGAGGAGCTCGTCGGGCAGCAGCTGCCCATAGGCGCAAATTGCAATCGCGGCTGGCTCAAGTGCTTGGAGGGCAGAGAACGCCTCGCCTGCTCGTTCTGGCTGAAGCAGCGGTAGATTGTGCTCGCGCGCAAAGGCCGCAACCGGCGGTGGTGTCAGGACACGCTTGCGGCCAGCCGGACGATCGGGTTGGCTGAGCACGAGCGGCACCTCGACACCCGCCTCAAGCAGACCGCGCAAGACCTCCACGCCGAACGCGGAGGTACCCGCGAACGGTGCGCGGGCGCTCAGGTGATCCGCTCCCGCAGGACGCGAAGCGCAGAGCGCCGCTCCTCAGGTGTGGCGCGATCGACCGTCAAGATGCCATTGAGGTGGTCGAGCTCGTGCTGCACGATGCGCGCATCCATGTCGCGAAAGACCGCTTCGTGCGTTTCGCCCTCAACGTCCTGCCAACGCACCGTGATCTCGACGTTCCGTTCGACCGGCACCGAGTGTCCACTGCGCAGGAGGATGTCGAGCGACAGGCAGCCTTCGCCACCGACCTCGGTCTCCTCACTCGCCTGCAAAATCTCGGGATTCGCCATTGCCAACCAAGGCTCATCGTCGCGCAGGCTAATCACCACGAACTTCCGCAGCAGCCCAATCTGGGGAGCCGCGAGCCCGGCACCAACGGCATCGTCCGCAAGCTCGAACATGCGCAGCGCGAGGGCCTGCAACTCCTCGTCAAACTCCAAAATCGGGCGCGTCTCACTGCGCAACACGGGATCCGGAAACTGGCGAATCTGGGCCTGTGCGAGTTTGCGGCGCGTTTCGCGCTCTGCCTTTTCCCGCTCTTCTTTCTTATCGCCTCCTGCCATCTTTTGAACGCTACGCCCGCGGTTCCTTGGGCGCAACTGGCGCGACGCGTGCGACGCTCGCCACGAGCGTGCCAATTGTCTCGCCCCGCACGACGCGCACGATGTTCTCGGCGTCGTTGACGTTGAAGACGCGGATTGGCATGTCGTTCTCCATGCACAGCGAAAGCGCCGTCGTGTCCATCACCTTCAGGCCACGCTCGATCGCCGCGAGGTGCGTCAGCTCGGTGATCAGCTGGGCATCGGGGTTGACGCGCGGATCCGCGTCCAATACTCCCTCAACACCGTTTTTGCCCATCAGAATCGTCTGCGCGCCAATCTCGCAGGCACGAAGCGCCGCAGCCGTATCCGTCGTGAAGTACGGATTTCCCGTACCGCCAGCAAAGATGATCACGCGCCCCTTCTCGAGGTGGCGAATCGCGCGACGTCGAATGTACGGCTCCGCAACCTCTTGAATGTTGAGCGCGCTGAGGATGCGGGTAAAGACGCCAATGCGCTCGCAGGCGTCCTGCACCGCGATCGCATTGAGAACCGTGGCAAGCATGCCAGCGTAGTCCGCACTGGCACGATCCATCCCCTTGGCCGACTCGGCCATGCCCCGGAAAATATTGCCGCCACCGACGACGATCGCAACCTCGACACCGAGCTCGCGCACCTGCTGGATCGCAAACGCGATCTCAGCAGTACGGGCGGGGTCCACGCCATAGCCCGAGTCCCCCATCAACGACTCTCCGGATAGCTTTAGGAGAACGCGACTAAAGGGGGCTGTGGACATGACTTACTCCTGGCCGAGGGTGTAGCTGGCGAAACGCTTGATCTCGATGTTCTCACCCATCTCGGACGACAACGCCGCACGCACCTGCTCAACGGAGAGATCCTCATCGCGGAAATACGGCTGATTGAGGAGCACGACCTCCTCGTACCACTTCCGCAGCTTGCCTTCGGCGATCGTGTCCTGCACGTCGGCCGTCTTGTCGGCGGCCTGCGAGCGATAGACCTCGATCTCGGCGGCCTTGGCCTCTTCGGGGACGTCGTCAACAGACACATAGAGCGTGCCGTCGCTCGAGACGATCTGCAGGCAGATGTCCTTCGCAAACTCTTGAAACTTGTCGGTATTCGCGACGAAGTCGGTTTCGCAGCCAATCTCGACCAGCACACCCTTCGTGCCACCACCATGGATGTACGAGGCAACCTTGCCGTCGGTGGTCGAGCGACTACCACGTTTTGCGGCCTTGGCCTGGCCCCGCTCGCGCAAGATCTTCTTCGCGGCATCGAGGTCGCCAGCAGCTTCAGCGAGGGCGTCACGCACATCGAGCATGCCGGCACCCGTCTGGTCGCGGAGGACCTTGACTTCGGCGGCACTTGGCTTGTAATCACTCATGGTTCTCGGTCCTTCTCGGCCTAGGCCGCATACGTCTCGTGTCGGCTCCGCGCTTAGGCGGAGGGATTCTCTTCTGCTGCAACCTCGGCCTCGACCTCGGCGATCGCCTCGACGACCACCTCAGCGACGGCGATGTCGACGATTGCCTCGGCGACGGCCTCTTCGGCGATCTCCTCAGCGATGACGGCCTCGGCGACAGCCTCGACAACCTGCTCTGGCGTGGCAGTCGGATCGGCGATGACGGCCTCGGCTTCAGCCTCGGCGACGAGCGCCTCAGCGACAGCGACCTCGGCGACGAGCTCGGAGACATCAGCCTGCGCCAGGATCTCAGCAACAGCCTCATCAACCGCTGCGGCCTCGTCGGACGAGAGACCCTCAACGGCCGATGCCATGTGCTTACGACCCTCGATCACACCGTCAGCAATGATGCGCGCGATCAGATCGTTCGAGCGGATCGCGTCGTCGTTGCCAGGAATCGCAAGGTCGACCTGGTCGGGATCGCAGTTCGTATCGACAAGACCGATCAGCGGGATGCCGAGACGCTTGGCCTCGTGCACGGCCAGCTGCTCGGCAGTGAGGTCGATCACGAAGATCGCGCTCGGTACCTTGGCCATCATGGCGACGCCGCTGAGGTTCTTCTCCAGCTTCTCGAGCTCGTGCAGGCGCACCAGGCGCTCCTTGGCGGGCAGCAGCTCCAGCTGGCCTTCCTCGTTGAGGCGACGCAGCTCGTGGAGGCGCTGAATGCGGTCGGTGATGGTGCGGAAGTTGGTCAGGAGACCACCGAGCCAACGATGGTTGACGTACGGCATGCCACAGCGATCGGCCTGTGTGGCGATGGCGTCACGGGCCTGCTTCTTCGTGCCGACGAACAAGACGCTGCCACCCTGGGCGGCGATGTCACGAACCATCTCGTGCGCCTCTTGGGCCAGCACGATCGTTTTCTGCAAATCGATCACGTAGATGCCGCCACGCTCACCGAAGATAAACCGGCGCATCTTTGGATTCCAGCGTCGGGTCTGATGACCGAAGTGAACGCCGGCCTCCAACAGTTCTCGCATGCTGACTGCAGCCATAACGGCTCCTTCAAATTGGGTTCTAGTGGTCGAGCACCTGCTGGCATCTGCTGAGACCGACGGGGGTCGGCACCTCTCAGCGAGACACGCCCCAGCAGGGGAGTGGGTTCACACGACGGAATGTCATGCGTTGGACAGTTCGAAGCGTACCAACGCTCGGGTCGAAGCCGCGCTACTCCGGACGGAGCGAGGCGAGTGCACGCTCAAAGTCTGCGGGAACCGGCGACGTGAACTCCAGCCGTTCGCCCGAGACGGGATGCATGAAAGCAAGCCGATGGGCATGCAGGGCCTGGTGCTCAAGACCGAGTCGGTCACTCGACGAGGGCCCATAAACCGGATCGCCCACGATCGGATACTTGATCGCACCGAAGTGGACGCGAATCTGGTGCGTGCGACCCGTCTCCAGGTGGACCGAAAGCAGAGTGTGCTCCGGAAACGCCTCGACCAACTCGAAGTGCGTCGTCGCAGGACGCGCACCAATGCCATCGATCATGCGGCGCGTGCGGTTTTGCGGGTCACGCCCAATTGGTGCCTCAATACGACCTGCCAGGCTGGGCGGACGACCATGGACGAGAGCCACGTACTCGCGCTCGATCTCGCGCTTCCTCATCTGCTTCTGAAACGCCTTCAACGTCTCGGCGTCGCGCGCCACGACGAGCAGACCCGACGTCTCCTTGTCGAGGCGGTGAACGATGCCCGGCCGGTCCTCATCGCCACCCGCAGCCATGCCACGTGCCGCCAGAATGCCGGCCAACGACGGACCCTTCGAGCTGGGCGCAGCGTGCGTGACCAAGCCAACCGGCTTATCGACAACGACGAGATAGTCATCCTCAAAGATGATGCGCGGCTCGAGATCGACGGGCGCCTCCTCCTCGACGACAACCTTTTCCGGCACATCGATCACCACCACCATGCCGCGCTGCACACGCGAACTCCGCGAACGCATAGCTCCATCGACCGTCACGTGCCCGTCCTCAATCAGACGCTGCGCCTCGGCCCGCGAAACCCCACTCAGCGACTCATGCACAATGCGGTCGAGCCGCGCACCAGCGCGCTCAGCTGCAACGGTGACGGAGATCATGCGACCTTCGCACGCCCACTCGAAATCAGCGTGATCAAGATCCCGATCACACCCGCGGTAATCGCGACATCAGCGAGGTTGAAGACGGGAAAGCGGCTGATCTCAAGAAAGTCGGTGACGTGCCCCTGCGTGATGCGGTCAAACAGATTTGAAGCCGCACCACCAAACAACAGGCCAATCGCGACTGGCAACAAACTATGACGACCACCCGAGCGACCGAAGTAGATCAGCATGAAGACGATTGCGACCGCGGAACCAATAATCACGATGATCTGGCTATCTCGGAACTGACCGAATGCGATGCCTGTGTTGATCGTGTTCGTGAAGTGAAAAAACGGCAGTACCTCGAACGGGTCATTCGGTCGAAACGAATTCCGCGCAATCAGCTTCGTAACCTGATCGGCAACGATCGTCACAACAGCAATCACGACGAACGCGGCCCACTGCAGCGCATCGGGTGACTGGCCGGGGGACGGCCGAAGCGGCTCGACCGCGGGATCGGGCAGCAGCGTAGACATCGCCTTAGCGGTGCTCCTGCTTGCGCTGACACGCGATACAGCGAGCACTGGCCGGGAGCGTTGTGAGGCGCTTGTCTGGAATTGCCTGACCACAGTCGACGCAGACCCCGTACGAACCAGTCGCAATGCGCGCAAGCGCGGCGTCGACCTCGTCGAGATTGGCCCGCAGGTCATCCACCACGCCTTCATCGAGCTCGTCTTCGAGCGTTGCCACCGCGTCATCAGAACCCGCACGCAGGCGATCAGCGCCATCACGATCGCGTCTCGTTCCGATGCTGAGCCACTCGAGATCATGGGCGATCCGTGCACGCTCGGCGCTCAACGCAGTGGTGGCGACGGCGAGTTCCATGCGCGAACCATACCCCTGCCCACGCAATCGGAGCCCCGTCAGTTCATCGTGATCGCATCGGCGAGCGGCTCGCGCTCTTCCGTGCGATCTTCGGTGTCCTCCACCTCATCGAGGACGGCCTCGGCCGTACTCAGAAACGCGCGATAGCGAGCCTGCAACTCGCGGCCACGCTGCTCGATCGCCTGCGTGTCGCGCCAGACGACGGAGCGCTGATGATGCGCCTCACCCATCACCTCGCGTGCCTCCTGCTCGGCCTCACGCACAATCTGAGCGGCCTCCTTACGGGCGGCCTCTTTCTGATCAGCAGCGTGCTTCTCGGCACTTACGAGCGTGCGACGAAGCAGATCTTCCATCTCGCGATAGCGCTTGACCTCGGTCTCGAGCGTCTCAATTCGCTCCTGCATATCAACGCGGTTCTGCCACGTCTCCTGATATGCGTCGGCCAACTCTTCGATCATGTCGTCGACGTCAGGTCGCTTGTACCCGAACAGGGAGCGACGAAGTGGTGTGTGCCGGAGCTCTGCAGGTGTGATCGCCATAGATACGACCTACGGCGCCCCTCCGAGATTTCCTGCCCCCACTCGCGAACTGATTGCTAACCGATAATCAGCCCCTGGACGATTCCAGACACGATCCACAAGAGGAACAACGCGACCATCGCCGACAGATCGAGTGGGCCGAGCGGCGGAATGAAGCGCCGAAACAGCATCAAGAACGGCGCGACAGTCTCATCGAGGAAGCGTCGCAGCGTCATCACCGGCGAGGAGTAACCGAGCGGCACGAATGACTGTATCGCGTAGATCAGGATCATGATCGTGTAAACGATCGTGAGCGAGCTTACAAACGTGGCGATCAGGGCGCGATCGAAGGTCATGAACCACTCCGTAGTTCGGTGCCGCGATCGCGGGCAGCGCGGGCCGCGGCAACGACGGCCGCTGGAAGCCCAGCGGCCTCAAGAGCGGCGATGCCCGCGGCGGTCGTGCCACCGGGCGAGGTGACACGCTCACGGAGCGCACTCGCGCTCTCCCCCGTCTCGGCCAGATAGCGACCGGTGCCCGCGAACGTGTCAACCACGAGACGGTTAGCGTCGTTCTCCGAAAACCCAACGTCCACCGCGGCGGCGACGAACGTCTCGATGACGTACGCGAGCATCCCAGGGCCCGAACCGGAGATCGCCGTCGCAGCGTCGAACATCGACTCGTCCATCGGTACAGCGGTACCGACAGCCTGCAGCCAGGGTGTCAGCACGGCAAGGGCAACAGGATCGCCACAGACCGCAGACACGCCACCACCAACGGCGACCGGAATGTTCGGCATAAAGCGAGCGACAGTAGTCTCGTCGGCGAGTGCGGCCCGGATCGTCGCCAGCTCGACGCCGGCGGCGGCCGACGCGACACAGGCGCCCGCCCGCAGCGTCGTGGCAACTTCGGCAGCCGCACCCGGTACATCCTGCGGCTTGACGAGCAGGATCACGAGATCAGCTTCGGCTGCAATCGCGGCAGGCGTGTCGCGGACTCCAATGCCGTACTGCGTGGCTAGCGCCTCAGCAACACCCTCGTAGCGGTCGGTGGCCAGAATCCGTGGCGCACACGTCGGATCGGCAGCAACCCAGCCGGCGACGAGCGCCGACGCGAGTCGTCCTGCCCCGACCAATCCGAGTGTTACCGCCATGCGCGGCAGTGTACGTGACGGACAGGTTCGCGCCGGTTCGCGTCGCGTACAATCGATGCATGAGCGAACACCACGAGGGGGGCTGTCTGTGCGGCGGGGTGCGCTATCGCGCCAATGGCTCGCTGCGCGATATCACCACCTGCCACTGTGGTGAGTGTCGTCGCACGCATGGCGGAGCGGCGCCCTACACGGCCTGTCCCGACGACCAGTTGGAACTCTTGGCCGACGCCGGTCTCGCCTGGATCGAGAGTCCGCACAGCACAACCAATGCGGTTCGCGGCTTCTGTGCGACCTGTGGCTCGTCACTGTTTTGGAAGGCACCTGATCGTCATTACACCGCGATCGCTGCAGGCAGCGTCGACGAGCCGTCGGGGCTCCACTCGGTCGGTCACATCTGGTGGGACGCGCGCGCCGACTGGGAGGTCCCGGACGGACTCCCCACGGCTGGCACCGGCACGTCAACGACGGAGTAGGTCAAGACGCTAGGTCAAGACGAGCGTTGCGCGTACTGCGCCGCGGCGTCGATCAGTGCCTTGAAGACCGGTGCGCCCGAATCGGTATGCGCCTCTTCTGGATGCCAAAGCACGCCAACTGCGAAGGCTTTGATTGGATCCTCAAGACCCTCGACCGTGTCGTCCGGCGCCTTGGCCGTCACTTCGAGACCATCACCGACCGTCTCGATGCCTTGGTGATGATGCGAATGAATGACGGTGCCATTCGGTACCAGTTCGGCGATCTTGCCGCCGAGAATCTCGACCGGATGATTCGACCAGTGCCCGAGCTGCACACGGTGCATGTCACCTTCAACGACGTCGTCAAGGTGCTGCTCGAGCGTTCCGCCGTAGGCAATGTTGAGCAGCTGAAAGCCTCGGCAAATGCCGAGCAGCGGCATGTCACGGTCGAGCGCGCCACGCAGCAACGCGAGTTCGGCTTCGTCGCGGCGCACGTTCGGCGGATCGTTCGTCGGATGCGACTCGGCGCCGTACGTGCTCGCACCAACGTCGCTACCGCCAACGAGGATCAGCCCGTCGAGCGTGGTGAGGGCCTCGTCGACGAACCCCTCCATCTCCGGCAGCGGCGGCACGAGCAGCGGGAAGCCACCGGCCACCAGAATCGAGTTGACGTACGCCTGTGGCACCAGACACGCAGGCATCTCGGCCCACGGTCCCCACGACGCCTCCAGCCAGTACCCGGTGATGCCAATGCGCGGTCGCATAGCGGCAGACTAGCGCCGGCGTAGGCGTAGGCGTGTTCGCTGAACGCGACATTTTGGGCCCGGGCCCAATATGTTGCCTCTACGAGCGTTCGAACGAGCGGCGTAATTCCCAGTCCGTCACGGCGGACTCGAAGGCGGCGACCTCGTGGCGACCCGAGTTGACGTAGTGGTCGACAACGCGGTCGCCGAAGGCGGCGCGGGCGAAGGCGCTGCGGTCCAGCAGATCGACGGCCTCGGTGAGCGTCGTCGGCATGCGCTGGCCGTCGGCGTCGTAGGCGCTGCCCGGCGTCGGCGGCGGCGGCACGAGTTCGCGGTCGATGCCGTCGAGGCCCGCAGCGACGACGGCGGCGAAGGCCAGGTACGGGTTGGCGTCGCCACCGGCGATGCGCGTCTCAAGCCGCAGGCTCTTGCCGTGCCCGACCGAGCGGAACGCGGCGGTGCGGTTGTCGCGGCCCCAGAGCAGCGTCGTCGGCGCGAACGATCCGTACGCGTAGCGCTTGTACGAGTTGATGTTCGGCGCGAAGAAAAAAGACAACTCGTGCGTGCGCTCGACCTGGCCGGCGATGTACTGGTCGTAGAGCGACGAGTGCCCGCCCTCGCCGGTGCCGGGGAACAGCGATTCGTCACCCTCCCAGAAGGAGCAGTGGATGTGGCACGAGTTGCCCTCGAGCTGGTTGACCTTCGCCATGAAGGTCACCGCCACGCCGTGCTGGTACGCAATCTCCTTGGCAGCCAGCTTGTAGAAGGCGTGGTCGTCGGCCATCCGCAGCGCTTCCTGATAGCGGAAGTTGATCTCGTGCTGGCCGAGGTTGCACTCGCCCTTGGAGTCCTCCACCTTCAGGCCCGCCGTCTTCATCGCGAGGCGGATCGGGCGGATCACGTCCTCGACCATCGTCGTGCCGAGGATCGAGTAGTCCACGTTGTACGCGTTGGCTGGCTTGAGTTCTCGGTAGCCCTTGTCGCGCGCCGTGTCGTACGACTCACGGAACAGGACGAACTCGAGTTCCGATCCGATCTGCGCGTTCCAGCCGCGCGCGGCGAGGCGCTCGAGTTGCGCGCGCAGGACCTGGCGCGGCGACTCGACGACGGGCGAACCGTCGTGGTGCATGACGTCGGCGATGCAGAATACGGTGCCCTCGAGCCATGGCATCGGCCGCAGCGTCGAGAGGTCTGGCTGCAGCACGAAATCCCCGTAGCCCGACTCCCAGCTCGTCAGGGCGAAGCCCGGCAGAGTCGCCATCTCCATATCGACGGCCAGCAGGTAGTTGCAGGCCTCCGCACCGCGCGCAGCGATGTCGTCGACGAACGCCTCAGCGTCAAAGCGCTTACCCTGCAGACGACCCTGCATGTCCGTCATCGCCAAGACGACAGTGTCGATTTCTCCGCGTGTTACAGCTTCACACAACTCATCCAGCGTCATCATCGTCGCTCCCGTCCTAACCTCGAAACCCTACCGCGGATCGAGCGAGCGACGCTAGTTGCCGGGGTTAAAGAAGCCCTGGTCGACGAGACGCTGGCGATCCTCTGCCGAAACCTCGACATTGGCCGGCGTCAAAAGGAAGACCTTCTCGGCGATGCGCTGAATCGCACCGTCAAGCGCATACGACATTCCCGAGCTGAAGTCGATCAGGCGACGCGACAGGTCGGGTTCGGCCGTCTGGAGATTGACGATCACGGGCACGCCGTTCTTAAAGCGGTCGGCAATCTGCTGCGCATCGTTGTACGAGCGCGGTGCGATCACATGGACGCGCACGGCATTCGCCGTGCTGCCAGTCGAGGACGAGCGCAAAACGTTCGTCTCCTCACTACTCGATGCTCCACCACGACGCCGTCGTCCTGCTGCGGTTTCTTCGTCAGAGAAGGCCTCGTCGAAGTCGCTTGCCGACTCGCGATGGCGGCGTCGATCGATGCGGCGCACACTGCTGCTCTTCGAGGGACGATCAGGCTCCTCATGCACCGTGGACATGTCGTCGTAGAGGCTTTCATCCTCTGCGAGGCCAAAGTACACGAGCGATCGGTGCCAAATGCTTCCGCCAGACATGCGCGTAGCATACTCCCTCGGGTTACGATCGTGTGTCAGCGGGAGCGAGGAGAACGGAGCCCGCACGCACTAAGGTGGCCCCTTCTTCAACCGCAATCGGGAAATCTTGGCTTGTTCCCATCGACAGTTGAGCGAACTGATGGACACCGACCCAGCGCTCTGAGGCCTGTTCTGCGAGCGCGCGAAGCGCACGAAACGCTGGCCGTGAGCCCTCAGGGTCCGTCGCAAACGCTGGCATCGTCATCAAACCTTGGACGCGAAGGTTCGACTGTCCAGCGAGCCGCTCGAGCAATGCGTCGAGATCTGCGGGCGCCACGCCGTCCTTGTCAGGGTCGGCAGCCACGTTGACTTCGATCAGCACATCCTGCGGCTCAAGCGAGCGCGTATGCAGTTGATCGGCCGTCGACTCGGTGAACAGCGAGTGAATCAACGCGACGCGTCCGACGACTTCCTTGACCTTACGGCTCTGCAGATGACCGATGAAGTCCCACGTGAAAAGATCGCCATGCGCATCCTGCTTGGCGATCAGCTGATCGGTGCGGTTCTCCCCCACGCGCCGGATGCCCGCGGCGTGCAACAGCGGGAGGTCTTCGATCGCGAGGTACTTAACGGCCGCCACGATCTCGACACCACTCGGGTCGCGTCCAACGCGCGCGCAGGCCTCGGCAATCTGCTGCTGCGTGGCGGCGACGCCGGCCTTCACATCGTCGGGATTACGCGTCATACGTCCTCACGGTAGGCGATCACGCCCTGTCGACCAGTCGTGGCACCGTCGCGACGATACGAGAAAAAGTCGTCAGCCTCGGTGATCGTGCAGATACCGGCAATGTCAATCGCGTCCGGGCTGACACCTGCTGAGAACAATGCGAGCCCTGCGCAGGCGGCAAGGTCGGCCGTGCCACCGTAGGCAGCGCCCTCACCGAAGCGCTCGCGCAATGGAACCGCAACATCGTCGCCAACCTCGTAGGCCTGCGGCCCGGCGCACGGACCAACCGCCGCCGCGTAGGCACCAGGACCAAGCGCAGCAACCGTCGCCTCCACGACACCCTTAACGAGCCCCTTCCACCCGGCGTGACAGACGGCGACCGCAGAGCCATCGAGCGCAGCAATCACGATCGGCACGCAATCGGCCGACAGAGCGACCAGCGCAAGATCGGCCTCGCGTGTGATCAGCGCGTCGGCCTGTGGCAACTCGCCCTGCGGGTCGAGGTACCCACCCAGCATTGGCTCGGCAACGCGGACGACCGCGCCATGGACCTGATGGTTTTGCACCGTGCGCGCGGGATCCGCTCCCACAGCCGCACAGAGGCGCCGCCGATTCTCGGCCACCGCCGTCCGGTCATCTCCCGTCGTCAGGCCCACGTTGAGCGACGCGAACGGCCCGGTTGAGACGCCACCTTGACGGCCGCTGAAGACCGCGACGATGCCCTCCGGCCCCTGCCAACGCAAGAGCGGGAAGGCCTCCCAATTGTCCGAGACGAGCGACACAATGTGAGGGTAACGCGCCCGGTCGTTGTACGCTGCGTGCCATGCCCGACCTTTCGGAACGCTTCTCGGGGCAGAACCTCGAGCTTCTGGCTCTTATTCTGCCGGTGCTGATTATCTCGATGGCGCTGCACGAGTTGGCACACGCATGGGCAGCCAATCGCCTCGGCGACCCGACGGCCAAGATGATGGGGCGCCTCACGCTCAACCCACTCGTCCACATCGATCCGTTAGGTTCGGCGATGTTTGCGATCTCGTGGATTTCCACCGGCTTCATCTTCGGCTGGGCCAAGCCGATCCCCGTGCAGCCTCGCTTCTTCAACCATCCCCAGCGGGGGATGGCACTGGTGGCGATTGCTGGTCCACTGACGAACATCGCGATCGCCTACGTGACGGTCGTGACCTACATCTGGATCTTCTCATATCCGACAGGCCTGTTCGGCAAGTTTCTCTTGCTCGCGTTTTCGACAAACGTCTTGCTCGCCGTCTTCAACATGCTGCCCATCCCACCGCTTGACGGTAGCCGCGTACTGGCCGCCTTCA
The DNA here is from genome assembly GCA_005798855.1 of Actinomycetota bacterium. Taxonomy (GTDB): domain Bacteria; phylum Actinomycetota; class Thermoleophilia; order Gaiellales; family F1-60-MAGs149; genus F1-60-MAGs149. The sequence goes on from SYIF01000082.1 coordinate 46,454, forward strand.
TGCCTCGACAGATGGCAGAATCATGGGCTCGCCTCGATCGCCACGGTTTCCTGATCCTGTTCGCGCTGCTGATTTTCTTCAAGCCACTGTTCGGAATCATTAATGCAATCCGGATCCCCATTCAGGACCTGCTGATCACGCTGGCTGGCGGCTGAGATGCAGTCGCGCTCGTTGTTCTACGCCGGACTCGTCGCGCTGGTTGTAGCCGTGGGCTTCCTCGGCTTCGGCCTCATCGCCGGCTCGGGGCGCTAGTCGCGTCGCGTTTGCACGCCGTCCGCCAGCCACGCTAGCTGGGCGTCGCGCGTGCCGGCGACGGTGCCGTCGATGCAGGCGCGGCGCAATTCGATCAGCAGGCGACTAATCTCTGGACCTTCCACTGCGGCCATGCGTCGCACGTCATCACCGTCGACGCCAAGCGCCACGTGACGAAGGCGACTGAGATAGCGCGCGGCTTCGTCGCCACCCGCGGCGATCACTCCCTCAGCCGGCACGCGCGCGCAGGCGGCATCAACATCGGCGTCGCTCTTGCCCACAATCGCCGCTGCGAGCGAGGCACCGTCGGCAGCAGCCAGCGCGGACTTGATCGTGCTGCGGTCGAGTCCAACTTCCATCAGCCAGCCACTGCGGCGCGCAGGATGGAGCCCACGCGTCAGTAGCCCAAGCCCAAGCGCCACACGGTCGGCATCGCGCGCCTCGTCTTCCATAAGCACCCACGCCGCCTGCACCTGCGTGCGGTCGGCGGCGAGACCAGGCTCGATCGCAGCAAGCACGCCCCACTCAGCCAGGAGCGACAACACCGTGGCGGGATCCGACTCTTCGAACACGAGCCGCAGGGCATCCATCATGCGCGTTGGCCCGGTGAGTGTCACGAAACCGCCGTGGCACGCGGCCCTTGCCGCATGGACCAGCGTCGGATCGGGCGTGGCGCCAAGTCGCACCGCATAACGAGCCGCACGTACCAGCCGCGTTGCGTCCTCTTCGAACGCATCGGGGCGCAACAGTCGCACCACGCCGGCGTGCACATCCGCAGCGCCTCCAAACGGATCGAGCAGGGCACCCGCATCGGCGCCCGCTACGACCGCAGCGATCGCATTGACCGTCAGGTCGCGACGCGCAAGATCCTGCTCAAGCGCCGCTGGCAGGATAGTCGGCAACGCGCCAGGCTCCGCGTACGTCTCGCTGCGTGCCGTCGCCACATCGACGGGGGGGCGTGAGGCGATCGTTGCCGTGCCGAAGGTCGGGTAGAGGCGCACGTCGGCCCCCGTCAGCGCAGCGAGCCGCTTGGCATAGGCAATGCCGTCACCCTCCACCACCACGTCGACTTCGCGAGCCTCCATGCCACGCAGCAAATCGCGCACGACACCACCCACGAGCGCCACGCGTTGTCCAGGCTCGGCCGCCTCGATCAGGAGCGGCACCGCCTCGCGCACACGGGCGGAGGCAGCAATCAGCGCGCGCGCATCGGTCCCTCTACCACGCGCGTCGATGGCTACACCGTCGCGACGACTTCGATCTCGACGATCGCGCCCGCGGGCAGAGCCGCGACCTGGAACGTCGAGCGAGCCGGGAACGGCTCAGGCATCCGCGCTGCGTAGACCTCATTCATCGCAGCAAAATCACCGAGATCGGCCATATAGACCTGCGCGCGCAGCACCTTGCTCAGATCGGACCCAGCGGCCTCAAGGATCGCAGCGACGTTGTTGAAGCACATGTTCGTCTGCTCCTGAATGCCACCCTTCACGAGGACGCCCGTAGCGGGATCAATCGGAATCTGGCCGGCGAGGAAAATCAGGTTGCCCGACTTCGTCGCCTGGTTGTACGGCGCGCCGCCAAGCGGAGCGGGCGCGTTCTCGGTGCGGATGATTTCCTTCGACACGTGATTCTCCTGATCGCATTCGTGTGCCCACGGATCGTACAGAAGTGTCGGTAACTAGCCGCGCACGCGCTCGATCTGCGCGCCGAGGCCACGCAGCCGCTCGTCGATGCGCTCGTAGCCTCGGTCGATCTGCCCGACGTTGCCGATGATTGTGCGGCCCACAGCACAGAGCGCGCCAATCAGCATCGCCATGCCAGCACGGATGTCCGGGCTATCGACGCGCTCGCCGACGAGCTGAGCGGGGCCCGTCACGATCGCGCGGTGTGGATCGCAGAGCACGATTCGTGCACCCATCGAGACGAGCTTGTCGGTAAAGACCAGGCGGTTCTCAAACATCTTCTCGTAGATCAAGATAGTGCCGCGTGCCTGCGTGGCGACGGCAACGGCGATTGACGTGAGGTCGGCGGGAAACTGCGGCCACGGGCCATCCTCGAGCTTGGGCACCTGCCCACCGAAGTCGTCGCGGATCGTAAGGTCCTGATCGTCCGGCACCGTCAACGTGCGGCCATCGAGCTCGATCCGGACGCCGAGGCGCTCGAATCCGTGCAGTACCGGATAGAGGTCTTCAGGCTCCACATCCTCGATTACGATCTCGCCGCGCGTAACGGCCGCAAGGCCGATAAACGACGCCACTTCGATGTGATCGGGACCGATGCGATGGCGCGCTCCACTGAGGCTCGCGCGGCCGTGCACGCAGAGGACGTTCGAGCCGATCCCATCGATCTCGGCACCCATCGACACGAGGAAGCGGCAGAGATCCTGCACGTGTGGTTCGCAGGCCGCGTTGATCAGCGTGGTGTCGCCCTTGGCGAGGACGGCGGCCATCACCGCGTTCTCCG
>SYIF01000008.1 GCA_005798855.1 Actinomycetota bacterium
AAGACTGGCGCCACCACTACAACCAACACCGCCCCCACCAATCACTCAACTACCAAACGCCAGCAGAATACGCCGCCACCTGCCAAACTACCCAACACACCAAAACCCCATAACACGTGGACCAGAAAATGGGGTCAGGTCCGGGTCCTTCGCCTGGGCGCTCGCCGCGCCGAACAAGAGCAGCGCCACGGCGATCAGCGTCGTGAGGAGCACTGTTGTGCGCGAATGGATTTTAAGGACAGGTGTCGCGGAAGTCTTGAGAAAAAGACACCTCTCGCGCGGGCCCTCGTACAGGCCCGGAAGTGATCAGCGGGGCTAGCCCCCTTAATCTGATCCTCGTTGCTGGAAAGGAGCTCGGGTACCCGAACTACCCCACCACACGCAGTACGGTCACCTCGGGCCGGGCGAAGAAGCGAAACGGGACGAACGTCGTGCCCACACCGCGCGAGACGTGCATGGTGAGGGCATCGCGGTGGTAGAGGCCCTCGCTGTAGCGATGCCCGAACTGCGAGAGGCGTAGGCGGCCTGTTGGCCACGGTACGCAGATCTGGCCGCCATGCAGGTGGCCCGTAAGGACGAGACCCTCGGCGTCGGCCGGGGCGGCATCAAAGACGTCGGGATAGTGGGCGAGCACGAGGTTGAGGTCGGCCGTCTGCTCGGGCCATGCCACACCCGGCGGCAGGCTATGTGCGCCCACTTCGGGCTTGTGTGGGTCGAAGCCGGTGATGGCAATCGTGGCCGCGCCCTCGGTGATCGTGAGCGTGCGGTTACGCAGCAACTCGACACCGACGCTGGCAAGGTCGGGGATCTCGCCGGCGCGCGAGAAGGGATCGCGAACATCGCCGACGTCGTGGTTGCCGAGCGTGGCATAGACACCAAGGGGTGCCTCGATCTCGTCGAGCAATTCCATCAGGTCGGCGGTACCGCGTGGATGGGTGAGCAGGTCGCCGGTGATGGTGATCAAATCAGGCGCGGCGTCTTGCACCAGCGCGAATGCGCGACGAGCGGCGGCGAGGTTGACACCCGGCACGCCGAGGTGCAGGTCGGAGACGTGGGCAATCCGTAGGCCGTCGAGGTCGGCGGGCAAGCCCGCGACTGTGACCGTGCGATCGAGGCGAACCACGGAGCGCGCCTCGGCCACGCCAGCGGCCGCGCCAAGGACAGCGAGACCGGCAAGCGGGAGGAAGAACACGCCCACAGCGTACCCGCCAGTGGCAGGCTCTTATCGCTCACCTGCCGGGAAAGGCAGCCGCAAAGCCGCACGCAGCCCACAAGCCGCGACCCAGCCGCCGGGCAATGGCGACGCGGTCGGCGAGCGGGCCGGCGTCGTCGAGGTTGGGTGCCATCGGCAACTCGCGTGCGAAGCCCGACAGGGCCAGCACGCGCGCAAGATCGCGGCCTGCAATCGGGCCATCGCGCGGCACGACGCGTGCCAAGAGGCGGCCGAAGTGGTCGCGCTGCTCTCTGGCTGGCACGACGTCGACGACGCGTCCAAGCAGCCACGCCTTCGCAGCGGCTGCAGCCTCGTAGCCAAAGCAGCCCGCCGGTTTGCCGGGATGCTCGATCTCGGGCGTGTCGATGCCGACGATGCGGACCGAGCCCTCGTAGCCCGTCATACGGATGCGGGCCGTGTCGCCATCGAGCACGTCGAGCACGAGGCCTGGCCCTGCTGCGATCGGGCCATCGGATTGGCTCGGGCTCGTCGGGGCCTGCACCTGTCGCGCGATGACGACCGCTGCGATCAGCGCAACGAGGACGAGGATGAGCGAGCGGTGCCGATGCATGCACCGATCATGGCTGGACGTGACGCGCTAGGAACGCGCAGAAACAAGACGTGGTTGCATGGGTGCAACCAGATCAAAGTACTCGACAGCCTGCCGACCCACACTCTGTGTCAGACGCCAGTCGGACCACGCCGCAGCAACGATCGAAATGCCACCCGGCAAGAGGCGGATCAGGATGCCGCTCGTACGGCGGCGTGCCACCTTGCGCACGACATCTGCACCGATCGCCGTCCCGAGCGCAACCGCAGTCTCTGGTGGCATCATGCCACTGCGCAGGACGTCGATCGACAGCTCTTCGCTGCCAATACGGATGACATCGCCATCGATCTCGGCCGCACCGGCCGCCATACCAAGCACGATCATGATGTCGAGTCGCCGCAACTCGGTCTCCTGCACATCGAGACCCCGCAGGTGGGCGAGTGCGAGCACCATCCGCGCCTCGGTGACCGTCATCGCCAGCGAATCTGCCACAGCCGCCGAGAGCTCGATGACCGTGCCGGCCGCCGGGATGACGGCCGGGATGCCACTGACCGCACCACGCGCCGCACTACGCCACGCGACATCGCGCACCAACTGGCGCTCGAGTGCACGATCGTCAAGGTCGCGACGCACGATGCGCGTCACGTCGGCTCGCACCGCGGTATCCGTCGCAAACTGGCTAATCGCAAAATCGATCGCCGTAAACATGCCCGTGCCAACACGCTCGGCAAGCGTCGAAACCGACAAGCCACCAAGGTCGGCCACGGTCTCCACCGTGCGCCCACGCGTCGCGCCCGCAATCAACGCGCCCGAGACACCCTGCGTCGCGAAACGCTGACCCGAACTCACAAGCTTCGAAAGCTGACCGATCATCGCTGTGCTGTCTCCGACCGTGTCATTGCGCCAAGGCTACCCGACGAAACAACTCGTCGCGTGCTAGACCTTCGTACCGACGACCGACGGCACCTGCAGCTTGGCCTTGACCGACGGGCTCAGACGCGTGACATGGCGCTTGAACTTGAGCTCGGACTCCTCGATGCCAGCAGCCGCACCCAAGAGCTGGGCAAGATGCAGAATCGGAATACCAAACTCGCGACCCGAATAGGCTGCTGCCTTGCGCTGCCACGCATCGAGGGAAAGGTGGCAGAGCGGACACGGCGTGACGATGACATCGGCACCAGCATCCATCGCCTGCTCCAACGGCTGCACGAGCTCACCGAGAGCGACGTCTTCGCGGGCCAACACGATCGGGAAGCCACAACACTTGACCTTGGCGGGATAGTCGATCGGCTCGGCACCACACGCCATGATCAGACGCTCGAGCGACTCGGGACGATCCGAATTCTCGAAGCCGAGAATCTTCGCCGGACGCAAGATCTGGCAACCATAGAACGGCGCGACCTTAAGGCCCTCGAGGCTCTTGACGGCAATGCTCTTGAAGCGCTCGTAGCCCTCACCCGCCGAAACCTCCCACAACAAATGGCGAATATCGACACCGCCCTGATACGTCGCAGCGCCGACTTCCTTGAGATTGTCGTTGACGCGGTTGAGCAGCGCCGCATCCTCCTTCAACGCGATATTGGCTTGGCGCAAATTGAGGGTACAGACATTGCAGATCGTGAGGATCGTGTCGCACCCCGACTGCTCGGCTTGGCCGAGAATACGCGCCGAAATGTGGAGGTAGTAATCGGGCTTGGCCTCGTGAATATCGCCCGCGCCGCAACACGTGACACTCGGCATCTCGACAAGCTCGATCTCGAGCTTCTCCGCAATTGCGCGCGTCGAAGAATCGAGCTCTTTCTGCGAAAGGCTCGCGAGGCAACCGGGGTAGTATGCGTAACGCTCCTGCATGGGGGAATCAGCCTTCCTGAACGGCGTCGGGATGCGTTGCCGTTGCACGGCGCGGCTGACCCTTCGCTTCCTTTTCGAGCAGCTTCCAGAGCCGCTTGACCTCGTCGTTGTCCTTCGCCTTATGCGGGCTCAGGGGATTCGGAACCTTGCCGGCGCGCGCAAGCTGCAACGCAAACGGAATGTCCTTAATCGCATTGGCCGGGCCGATAGTCTTCGGGACCAACTCGGTCTCGCGCAGAAAGCCACCCTTGTACGTCGAATCAACGAAGACCTTCGCATGCTTCGCACCCGCGTCGCTGGTGAAGCCTTCCTTGAAGGACTCGGCACCAAGCTTGGCGATCGCATCGCGCGGATCGACACCCTTCGGGCACCGCTGATTGCAGAAGTAGCAACGCGTGCAATCCCAAATACCGTGCGCACCACTAAGATCGCGCAGACGCTCACGCGTGTCCTTATCGCGAGCATCACCAACGAAGCGATACGCCTTGGCGAGTGCTGCCGGTCCGAGGAACTCGGGATCCGACTCCATCGAGTTGCACTCCGAGACGCAGCAACCACAGAGGATGCAGAGCGACTCCTTGTGAATCAGAGCCGTATCCTCCGGATTGATCCGCCACTCCTTGGCCGGAGTATCCGCATCCTTGGTGTCGAGATACGGCTTGATCGCGCGAATCTTGTCCCAGAACGGCGTCATGTCGACGACGAGATCTTTGATCACCGGCAGGTTGCCCATCGGCGACACCGTGATCGTATGACCAGCCTCGACAAACTTGCGCATCGACGTCTTGCAGGCCAATGCGGCACCACCATCAACCCGCATGCCGCACGAACCACAGACCGACATGCGGCACGACTTACGATACGAAAGCGTGCCATCGCACGTGTCCTTGATCGCGTCGAGCGCGTCGAGAACCGTCGCAGTGACCGGGATCGTGACCGTAAACGTGTCGAAACGCGACTTGCCCGTCTCGGGGTCGTAGCGGCGCACCTTGAGGGTCGCCTCCATCGTCTCCTGGTCGTACGCACCCTTGAGGGTCGTGAAGTGGGCATTCTCGATCGCGGCCATATCAGTAGCTCCGTGCCAGTGGCTGATGCGTGGTGATTGTCACCGGGCGGTAGTCGAGGCGAACCTCGCCACCGTCGTTCCAGTTGAGCGTGTGCTTGAGCCAATGATCGTCGTCGCGGGTCGTAAAGTCGAGCCGCGAGTGCGCTCCACGACTCTCCTTGCGCGCCACGGCGCTCGTGACGAGACAATCGGCACATTCGAGCAGCGAAAGCAGCTCCAGCGCCGTCGTGAGGTCGGTATTGAAGACCGAGCTGTGATCGTCGAGACTCAACGTCTTCGCACGCTCGCGCAAATCATGCACCTTGTCCTGGCACTCGAGCAGCGCCTCGCCCGTGCGATAGACACCAGCCTTGTCATACATCGTCTTAGCGAGCTCCTCGCGAAGCACACCGGGGCGCTCACCCTCGGAGTTATTGAGGATGGCGGCGATGCGGCGATCCTCGTCGGCCAACGCAGCCGGCTCGATGCGTGCACCCGTATCGCCCTGCTCGAACACGCGCTCAGCAGCAGCCTGGCCGGCACGACGACCGAACACGATCGTCTCCATCAGCGAGTTGCCACCAAGGCGGTTCGCACCATGGACCGACACGCAAGCGACCTCACCCGCGGCCCAGAGGCCGGGAACCATCGTCTCGCCCCAGATATCGCAATCGACGCCGCCCATCTGATAGTGGGCACCCGGGCGCACCGGGATCGGCTGCTCGATCGGATCGACGCCGGCGTAATCCATCGCCAACTCGCGGCTACCAGGCAGACGCGACTTCAACTTCTTCCAACCAAGGTGCGTCAAGTCGAGCATCACACAACCATCGACGCCGCGACCATCGGCAATCTCGCGCCACTCAGCACGCGACACGACGTCGCGGGAGGCCAGTTCCATCGCGTTCGGTGCGTCGTGGACCATGAAGCGCTCGCCATCCTTATTGCGCAGATAGCCACCCTCTCCACGACAACCCTCAGTGATCAGCACGCCGTTCGACTTCAGCGTCGTCGGATGGACCTGCATGAACTCCATGTCCTTCAGCGGCACACCAGCGTTCCACGCAAGCGACATGCCGTCGCCCGTGCACGCAAACGCATTCGTCGTGCCGTAGTACATACGACCAACGCCACCCGTCGCGAGAATCACATGGTTGGCCTCGATCGCATGCAGGCCACCCTTCTGCGTATCCCAAGCGATCACACCAGCGCAACGGCCCTCGTCGACAACAACCCTAGTCGCGAAGAACTCCTCGTAGACCTTGATCTCGTACTTGACGAGCTGCTCGTAGAGCACGTGGATCAGGACGTGGCCCGTGATGTCGGCCGAATAGACCGTGCGCGGCGCACCAGCAGCACCGAACGGACGCTGAGCCAACTTGCCATCGGAAGCGCGCGTAAAGATCGCGCCCATGTGCTCGAGCTCGTAAATGTCGTCCGGCGCCTCGCGGCACATGACCTCGATCGCGTCCTGGTCGCCCAGATAATCCGAACCCTTGATGGTGTCGTAGGTATGGCTCTCAGGCGAATCCTCAGTCGCATTGCCAAGCGCGGCATTGATGCCACCCTCCGCAGCGCCCGAATGTGAACGCGTGGGATGGAGCTTCGAAATGACGGCGACATCGACACCGGCACGCTTGGCTTCAATGGCTGCGCGCATGCCAGCAAGGCCAGCGCCAAGCACAATCACGTCATGTCGAATCATCAGGTTCCTCCGAAAATGGGGCGTGGCAGAGCCACGCATGGATGCAGGGTACGTGCGACCCCGGACAACGGCAAGCACGTTGCAGCCGATACATGCGGGAAAAAGTTTTTCACTAACCTCTATATCGCATCGGATTGGCATTTGGAGGAATGCCCGCGTAGCCTGCAGGGAATGGTTCGAACTGTTATCCGCGAGGCGCTTGACCTCTACCGAGGCCTCTTTCGCCCGCTCGTGCTCGTGACGGGCCTAATCTTTCTGCCCCTCGCAGCCGCCATGCTCGCGCTCGAACTGGCCGTTGCCGACTCGCAGAACACGCAGCAGCGCATCGCGATCATCGAAGTCGTCGCCTCGCTGCTGCTGTTTGCACCACTCGCCTCGATCGTTGCGATCCGGTCCGCGATAGCCTCCGAAAAGGGCGAGCCGCTGACGCTGCGCCAGGCGGTGGACGACGCCTTCGAGCTCTTGCCGACGTACGTGATCACCCAACTGATGGTGCTGCTCGTAATCGTCGCGCTCCCAGGAATCTTGATTGTCGGCGGCTGGATCAGCGGCTCGCAGCTGATGCTGACGATCGGGATCGGCACGCTGCTCGGCTCCGCGATTCTCAATGGCGTGAGACTCGGTGTGGCCACCGTCTCTGTCGTGACGGGCGATGCGCGGATGGCGCCTGCGCTCCGCCACTCGGCCCAACTGACACGCGGCCGCTACTGGGCCGTACTCGGCGTACTCGTCGTCTTCTCGCTGATCGCCTTCGCCATCGCTGTCGTGTTCTCATCGATTGGCTTAGTAGCGCCCGAGGGAATGACGCAGTCAATCATCGGGGCGATCACCAGTGTCATCACCAACGCCCTGACCGTTCCGCTAATCGCGCTCGGCACGTACCGGCTCTACCGCAGCCTGCAAGACGCCAAGCGCGTCTGAATCGCGATCGCTCGGCCACCGAAAGGCGCCGATAGACCGGCCGTGGCTCGTTGCCAGTTGGTTACCTCCGATTCGCCAGAGACCGGTTAGGGTTTCGTCTCTTAAGGAGTACGAACATGGCTACTGATTCCAACCCCCGCATGCACGCCGGCAACGGCCTCGAGGGCATCTCGATCGGCCCAAGCGAGATCTGCCTGGTCGACGGCGAGAATGGCCAGCTGATCTATCGCGGCCACGACGCCGAGGTGCTCGTCCGCGAGCACACGTTCGACGAAGTCGCCTTCCTGCTGTGGACCGGCCGACTGCCCAGCGCCGACGAGACCAACGAGTTGCGCGACGTCGTCTTCGACAACATGCGCAAAGTTGCCGCCGAGTCCGCCACTGTCGCCACGCTCGATCCGAACGCGCTGACGATGGACGCCGTGCGCTCCGCGATGAGCGTCTGGTCGATGGGCCGCAAGATGGTCGAAGGCGGCACCCCCGCCGACGCCCAGGCCGCACTTGGCGCGATCGCTGGCTCTGTTGCCCTGCTCGGCGCTCGCCGTGCCGGCGTGACGCCCGGCGACATTCAGCCCGGCGACACGATTGCCCGCGCCTACCTACGCATCATGACCGGCGCCGAGCCGACCGACGCCCAAGTCGGCGCCCTCGACGCGTACCTCGTGTTGACGGCCGAGCACGGCATGAACGCCTCGACCTTTACCGGCCGCGTCATTGTCTCCACCGCCTCCGACATCGGCTCCGGCCTCGTCGGCTCGATCGGTGCCCTCAAGGGCAAGCTGCACGGCGGCGCACCCAGCCACGTCTCGTCGATGATCGACGAGATCGGCACGGCCGACAACGCCGAGCCATGGTTGCGCGCCAAGATCGAAGGCGGCGAGCGCCTGATGGGCTTCGGCCACCGCGTCTACAAGACGTACGCCCCGCGCGCCCGCGCCCTTGGCGAAGTCGCAGAGCGACTCGGCTCGGACGACGAGCGACTCGGACTCGCCCGCCACGTCGAGCAGACGGCCCTGCGCCTCCTGCATGAGTACAAGCCCGACCAGCGCCTCTACACCAACGTCGAGTACTACGCCGCCGCGGTCCTCGAGACGATCGAACTTGATCCGGGCCTCTACACGCCAACCTTCGCCGTCAGCCGCACAGCAGGCTGGACAGCGCACATGCTCGAGCAGATCAACTTCCCGCGTCTGATCCGCCCCCAGGTCGAGTACGTCGGCCCAATGCCAGCGAAGTAGATCAGCTTTGCTTTGGGGTCAGACCCCAAAGCAAAGCTGCAAAGCAAAGTCGGATACCCTGCCGCGTATGGCGACCGCCCTTGGAGCCGCCCGCTGGCTCCACGCCGCGGGCCACACACCCGCCCTCCTGGCCAGCCTGCAGGAGACGCGTTTTGGCACGCGGTCGCTGCTGGCCGTCAACCCCGACGAGACGATCGTTAGTGCGCTCGGTGCCGGGTTGCCCGCGATTCCACCTCGGCTCGTCCACACCGCTCACGGTGAAGGCATCTGGCTCGGCGCGATCGCGTACGACGCAGGGCTCGATCTGCTCGGCATCGCGCCCCGTCACCACCCAACCGACCCGGCCTTTCTCGCCCACTACTACCGCACCTACGCCGTGCTCGACCATGCGAACGGCGCGTGGGAGATCCTCGGGCCCGACGGCGCGACGCGCGACCTGCTCGCCACGGCAACCAGTGCGGACGACCCGCCAGCACCAAGCGTGGCAGCGCCTGCCCGCACGGCGACCAGTGGCCTCAGTCGAGCCGCATACACGACCCAGGCCCGCGAAGTGCAACGCCTGATCGGCGAAGGTGAGGCCTTCGAAATCAACCTCACACACCTAATCCGTGCACCATGGGGCGACGGGGGCTGGGACCTCTTCGAACGCCTCGTCGCCGTCGCCCCCGCCGACCACGCCGCGTACCTCGCCGGCGAGGGTGTGGAACTCGCCAGCGTCTCGCCCGAGGTCTTCCTCCACATCGAGGATCGGCACGCCGAGACGCGGCCGATCAAGGGCACCCGGCGGCGCGGCTCGACGCCAGCCGAAGATGAGGCACTGGCAACCGAACTCGTAGCCTCTGCCAAGGACCGCGCCGAGAACGTGATGATCGTCGACCTGCTGCGCAACGACCTGACTGCCACAGCCGTGCCCGGCTCGGTGCGCGTGAACGCACTCTGCGAGCTCGAGCGAACCGAGAGCGTGATGCACCTCGTGAGTGCCGTCGCCGCGCAGATCCGCGAGGACGTACGGCTGCCTGACGTGCTCGTCTCGTGCTTTCCTGGTGGCTCGATTACTGGCGCCCCGAAGCGTCGTGCGATGGAATTGATCGACCGCCTCGAAAGCGACGCGCGCGGCTTCTACTGCGGCACCATCTTTGCCTTCGAGCCGGCCCGCCGCTCGCTGACCGCTAGCATCGCGATTCGTACCGCCTCGATCTCGGACGGCGAGGCTCGCTATGGCGCCGGTGGTGCCGTGACGCTACTGTCCGACCCCGCCGACGAGGCCGAAGAGACGATCGTCAAAGCCCAGGCCTTCCTCCGTGCCACCAACGCGACCCTCGAGGGCTGGCAGTGATCCCCGTCTTCGAAACCGCACTCGTCGAGGACGGCCGCATTCGCCTGCGCGGGCGTCACCTCTCGCGTCTCGCGGCGTCGGGTGGCTCGCCGGAGCAGGTCGCCGAACTCGATCGCCTGCTGACCGAGGTCTGCGCGCGACCCGAGCAGCCATTCGTCGTCCGCATCGACGTCTCGGATGCGGGGCTCGTGGTGATGACGCGCCCGCTTCGCTCGACCTCCCCCGTCGCGCTGCCGATCAAGCGGATCTACGACCCCGGCGTCGAATTGCGGCACATCAAGATCGCCGATCGCTCGTGGGTCGACGTCGTCGAGGCCGAGTTTGACGGCGACGAAGTGCTGCTGGTCTCTGAGGACGACCTGGTCGGCGAGACGACGCGCGCGAGCATCATCGTGCGGCTCGCAAACGGCAGCCTGGTCGTGCCGCGCCTTGCCGGGATCCTGCAGGGTGTGACGCGCAGTTGGGCACTCGACGAGACGGGCGCCGCCGAAGCCGACGTGCATCTCGCCGACCTCTACGCCGCGCAGGGAGCAGCCATCTTGACGGCCGGCCGTGGCGTGATCCCCATCGCCAGCGTCGACGGGCACGCGATCGCACGCGACGCGATCCTCGACGAACTGCAGACAGTCTGGCGGGCGCTGCCATGATCGTCATCCTCGACAACCGCGACTCGTTCGTCCTCAACATCCAGCACCGCCTCGCCGAGCTTGGCGTGCCGGCCCGCGTCGTGCCGTCGCACAGCACGCGGCTCGACGAGATCTCTGCGCTCTCGCCGCGGGCGCTGATCGTCTCGCCCGGCCCGCAAGGACCAGACGAGGCTGGCATCTCGACGGCCGCGATCCGCACGTTCGGCCGCGACATTCCCGTGCTCGGCATCTGCCTCGGCCACCAGTGCATCGCCGTCGCCTTCGGCATCGCCGTCAGCCCCAACGCCAACGCCATGCATGGCCAGGCCGCCGCGATCGAACACGATGGCGAAGGCGTGCTGGCTGGTCTGCCCTCGCCGTTTACTGCTGGGCGCTACCACGCACTCGCCGCCGCCGAACCTGCCGCCGACAGCGAACTCATCGTCTCCGCACGCCTCGAAGACGGGCTAATCATGGGGCTGCGCCATCGCACGCTGACGATCGAAGGCGTGCAGTTTCATCCCGAGAGCGTGCTAACGCCGCTCGGGTACCGCATCCTCGCGAACACCGCACGCCAGGCCGGCTACACGATTGACGAAGCGGTGATCGAAGCCCTCGTCGCCGACGCGCTCGACGTTACGGGCGCTTGAGCACGAGCAGAGACAGCATCTCGTAGATCACGTTGGCGGCCATCAACGCCGTCTGCTGGCCCGGCCCGTCGTACTGCGGTGCGACCTCAACGACATCGGCACCGACAAGGTTGACGCCCTTCAAGGCTCGGATGAAATCGAGCGCCTGGTCCGCACTCGGCCCGCCCACCTCGGGCGTGCCCGTACCCGGCGCGATGCCTGGATCGACGAAGTCGATATCGAACGAGAAGAACAGCGGCGTGTCACCCACGCGCTCCGCGACCGCCGCGCCAAACTCGGCCGGCGTCCAATGGCGCAGCTCCTGCCACGGCACGAGGCGAATGCCGAGATCGGCCGCGACCTGATAATCCTCGGGCCCGTAGAGCGGGCCGCGCTGGCCCGCCTGCAATGACTTAGCCGGGTCAATCAGACCCTCCTCGATCGCCCGCTTGGCGAACGTGCCGTGGTTGTACGGCAGGCCGTTGTACTGGTCCCAAAGATCGTGATGCGCGTCGAGCTGCACATAGGCCAACGGCCCGTGCTTCTTCGCCACCGCGCGCAACTCGGCAAGCGCCACCGAGTGGTCGCCGCCCATACCGATCGGGATCGCCCCGTGGTCGAGAATGCCCATCACGTACTCCTCGATGCGCGACAGCGTGTGCTCGATGTAACCGGGCACCGTCGGGGCATCGCCCGCGTCGACGACCGACAAATTGCCGAAGACCATGACACCCACAGCAGGGTTGTATGGTCGCAACAGCGCAGAGGCCGAACGGATCGCCTCGGGACCAAACCGCGAGCCCGAACGAAACGACGTCCCACCATCCCACGGCATGCCAAAGACGGCAGCGTCGGCGCCATCGATCTCGGGGATATGCAGCAGACGGGCGAAGGTGCGCACGCCCGTGAAGCGCGGCGAGGCGAGGGCGTCGGTAGGCTCATGCATGGTCATGGGAGGACTCTAGCGACACGGACCAGTCGGATGCCACGCGGCGGGCAGCAGTTCGCACGTATTCTCAGATGGCCGCTGCAACGCCGGCAACCCCGCACTCCATGCCACGCATTCTTCGCCTCCTACTGATCAGCGCCGTCGCCGCGGCCATCGCGACCGGTGGTGTCCTGGTCTGGGCCCTGCAGGCAGACAGCAGCGACTTTGCCTTCGTGCCGCGCGCAGCAGTACCAGCAATTGGCGTCGTAACCATCGCCGGGCAAGAGCCACCGCCCAAAGATGCTGGTTCGCTTTACTACAGCACCGTGGGCGTACGGCACGCCACCATTTTTGAGACCTGGTTTGGGGTCGCCGATGGTGGCGAGTTAATGCCCGCCCACTCGATTCTCCAGCCAGGCGAAACCGAAGCCGATCGCTCGCGACTCGACACCGTCGCCATGGACTCCTCGCAAAGCGCAGCAACAGTAGTCGGACTACGCGCGCTTGGCGTCCCCGTCACCGTCACGTCCAAAGGCGTACGCATCGTCGGAATCGACCCGCAGGCTCCAATCGCCACCTCAGGAGCCGTGCTCGGCGACATCATCGTCGCCGTCAACAAGGAGCGCATCAATACGACGGACGAACTACGAGCGGCACTGACAGTCGTCGGTGCCAAGCAGCCCGTCACGCTCACGCTGCATCGCGCCGGCGAGATGGAAACCGTCACCACGCAAACCATCAAGGGACCGAAGAACACCCCGATGCTTGGCATCGTGCCGAGCGAAGCCTCAGTCGTCGTGTCGACGCGCAAGGTGACCTACGCCATCGAAGGTGTTGGTGGACCTTCCGCCGGGCTCGCCTTCGCATTGCAGATCTACAGCGCCGGCAAGGGCTACGCAAACCTGAAGGGCCTTCGAGTAGCAGCGACTGGCACCCTCAACATGCAAGGCACGGTCGGGCCGATCGGCGGAGTCGGTGAGAAAGCAATTGGTGCCGGGCGCGTCGACGCGGACCTCTTTCTCGTGCCGATGGCCAACGTTGCCGATGCTCGCGCTGACGCGCCGAACGGCGTGCGCGTGATCGGCGTCAGTAACTTCACCGATGCGTTACACGCCATCGATAGCGCCACGACGTCGTAGCCGAAAAAACCCGCATATTGCGGGGAATTCGGCTTGAAACCACTTGCCCCGCTAGACCCCTAAACGTAACCTGATGTTGTTGCTGAGGAGAGCCTTCTCGCAACCGTATTTCGTTCCCGGAGGAGTCGTCGTTCATGTCTGCGCGCACATGCAATCAGTGCTATTTCCGCGTGCATGACCTCTGCGCGCTGCCCCGTACCGAGCCCTGCGCGACCTTCCGTTTGGCAAAGCGTCAAGGCCTCGTTCCACCGCCCCAGGCACAGCTGATCGAGCGTCCCGTGGTGGCAAGTCTGGCCGCGCAAGCCTCACTGTAATCGCTTAGTCTGCCTGCGTGAGCGACAGCACACCAAAGAAGAGCGATCGCAAGCCGTACATCCTCCTGATCGTGTTCGCCATCGTGCTGGTGTATCTGCTCGCCTTCAGCCTGGTCAACACAGCTCAGGTCAGCGTCTCGTTCGTCGCCTTCTCGACGACGACCGCACTGATCTGGGTGATGATCGCCGCTGCTGGACTCGGCCTCGTACTCGGTATCGTGGGCATGCTTACGCTCGGCCGTCGCCACCGCCGCCACAACGAGGGGTAGGTCAGGCGATCAGCTTTCTAATGCGACGAAGGGGTCAGACCCTTTAGTCGTATTCCCGCACGGTCCACTGTCAGAGTCGAAGCGTGTTCTGCGGTCATGCGACTAAAGGGTCTGACCCCTTCGTCGCATTGACGACTAGAGCAGTTGCGCGAGGCGAGCGATGCCCTCGTCCATCTCCTCGGGCTTGACAGCCGAGAACGCGAGACGGAGGTGATCCTTGCCAGAGCCGTCGACGAAGAAGTCGGAGCCCTTGACGAACGGCACGCCAGCCTCGGTCGCCTTCGGCAGCAGCGCATCGCAGTCGACGCCTTGGAGCTTGCCCCAGAGGAAATAGCCACCCTCGGGTGCACGATACGAGAAGCGGTCGCCGAGGTGCGTGTCAAGCGCCGCGACGAGTGCGTCCTTGCGGGCCTCCAACTGCGGGCGCGCACGGTCGAGGCCCTTGTCGAACTCGCCGGCCGCGCAATACTCGGCGACGGCGGCATGGGCAAAGTGCACAGCGCCAATGTAGGTCTGGTTGGCGATATAGGCCATCTTTTTACGCAGCTCTTCTGGCAACAGCAAGGCACCGGCGCGGACGCCGGGGGCGATCGTCTTCGTAAACGACGTCGAGTAGATCACGCGGCCAGCCGTATCGAGATCGACCATGCGAGCAACGTCCGAGCCCGAGAAGCGCAGATCGCCGTACGGGTCGTCTTCGAAGATCCAAAAGCCATGCTCGGCAGCCAAATCGACGAGGCGCTGACGGACGGCAAGCGTCGTGACATTACCGGCCGGGTTCTGGAAGTTCGGGATGATGTAAACCAGCCCGGGCGTCTTGCCGGCCTTGATCGCAGCCTCGAGGGCATCGACGTCGATGCCGTCTTCGAGCAGCGGATACGCGTCGACGGTCGCGCCAAAACGCTTCAGCGTCAGGATCGTGCGGTCGTAGGTCGGAGCCTCAACAGCGGCACGACCACCCGAGCCGGCAAACAACACTTCGGCAAGAAACGCGAAGGCCTGCAGCGAGCCGTTCGTGACGAAGACGCCGGCCGCATCGAAGCCCCAGCGATCACCAATCCACGTGCGCAGCGGCATGTAACCCATCGGGTCGCCATAGAGCAGCATGCCCGTCGCATCCTTGTCCATAGCGCGCGCAATGGCGCTCTTGATCTCGTCGACGGGAAGAAGGTCTGCGGACGGAACGCCGCGTGCAAAGGAGATAGTGGCCATGTCCCGCAGTCTACGAATCCGTGCGGCGTGATGCGGCGGGTGTGATGGTGCGGCTGGGGTTGGGGTGCGTGCGGCTGGGGCGCGGTTCAAATCGTGGCGTCCTTGATTGGGTCCGCGTCATTTCGGTCGAGCGCGCGCACGTAGCGTCGAGGACACCAGCCGATGCCAAAGCCTAGAGACCCCCAGCGCAGACTCACCGCGATCTTCTATCGCGATGAACAAGGTAACGAGCCTGTACGGCAATTCATTGCGTCACTCCCCCGGGCTGAACAGGATGCTCTCGATGCTCAGATTGACCGTCTCAATGATCTCGATGATGCCAACCCAAATCTGCCGTTTCCTTTTAGCTCTCACATTGATGCCGACCTGCATGAACTTCGGTGTCATTTCGGCAGTGCTCATTACCGCATTCTCTACTGTCGATCCGAACGGTTGATTGTGCTCCTTCATGCGTTTCGAAAGTCGACAAGGGCGATTCCCACGAGTGACATCGCAATCGCCGGCTGGCGTTGGAATTCATTCAAGAAACGGATGAACGAATCGCCTCGCATTGGTCGACGACCAGCTGGGAGCGATGCCCCATGAACCGAATCCTAACTTCGCACGCGTGCTAAGGTGGTTTGACGATGAGTAACGTAAATGGCAGCAAACAGTGGGTCAGTCCGATCGGAATGACCGTCGAGGTGAGCATTGCCACGAAGCGTGCTGAGGATCCGGAATACCGCCGCCTCAACGACTTCTACCGCCCGATGAGGGACCTCGCAACCGCGGTGATCTTGCGGCGCGGCGCGCTCGGCGTGACACAGGAAGAACTCGCTCGCCGCATGGGTACGACCGCGTCCTCGATCTCGCGCATCGAAAGCGGCCAGCACCGCACGCGGCCCGACACCCTCAAGCGCCTCGCCGAGGCGCTCGGCGGCACGGCCGTGATGGGCTTCGAATTTCCCGCCGCCGACAACGCTGAGGCGACGTCGGTCTTGGTCACGCTCTAGCGCGACTCGAATGTCCGGATGGTGCCTGGCACCTTTTGGACATGGTTGGCCGCCCCTCGAACGGCAGCACGCTCCGACAGGACAACGATGCGACGCGAATGTCCAGATGGTGCCTAACCCCTTCTGGACATTCGAGCGCGTTAGGTTACGAGCCGTGCATGACCAGATGTCCAGATGGGGTCTGGCCCCTTCTGGACATTGGGGTTGGGTGGCTAGTGCTTGGCCACCAGGTCGGCCATGATTTGGGCAGCCTCGGTTGGGTTTGTGCCGACGCGGACGCCCTTGGCTTCGAGAGCCTCTTGCTTGGCGGCAGCCGTGCCCGCCGAGCCGGAGATGATTGCGCCTGCGTGGCCCATCGTCTTGCCTGGGGGCGCCTCGAAGCCAGCGATGTAGGCGACGACGGGCTTCGTGATGCGCTCGGCAATCACCTCGGCCGCCTTCTCCTCCTCGTTGCCACCAATCTCGCCGACCATCACGATGTACTCGGTGTCGTCGTCAGCCTGGAACAGGTCGAGCGCGTCGATAAACGAGGTGCCGATGACGGGGTCGCCACCGAGACCGATGATCGTCGAGTTGCCGAGACCCTTGGCTGCCAGCTCGCCACCGATTTGGTACGTGAGCGTGCCAGAGCGCGACATCAAGCCGATCGGACCGGGCTTGAAAATCTCGGCCGGGATGATGCCGATATTGGCGATACCCGGCGAAAGTGCGCCCGGACAGTTCGGCCCAAGCAGGTGAATGCCGCGTGGTCGAATGTAGTGGTAGACCTCGAGCATGTCGTGGGCAGGGATACCCTCGGTGATGCAGATGATCTGCGCCACGCCCGCCTCGGCGGCCTCGAGAATCGCCTCGGCCGCAAAGCGCGGTGGCACAATCACGAGCGCCGTATTGGCACCCTCGTGCTCCACGGCATCGGCCACAGAGTCGTAGACCAGGATACCCTCGACGTCCTGCCCGGCACGGCCCGGCGTGACGCCCGCAACGACATTGGTGCCGTAGTCGCGGTTGCGTAGCGCGTGGAACGTGCCCTCATGGCCGGTGATGCCCTGGACAACCAGGCGCGTTTCCTTGGTAGCAATAATGGCCATGACTAGCTCGCTTCCTTGGCGAGGCGGACAGCAGTCGCCGCGGCCTCGAGCATCGTCTTCTCGACCGTGATCTCTGGGCGGGCCGCCTCTGCAAGCAGCGCGCGTCCCTCCTCGGCATTCGTGCCGTCAAGGCGCACCACGATCGGTGCGCGGATCTCGGTTTTCTCGAGCGCGCTGAGCAAGCCCTTGGCGACCTCATCGCAACGGGTGATGCCACCGAAGATGTTGAACAAGACGCTAGTGACCCTGTCGTTGCTGAGCACAATCTCAAGCGCTGTCGTGATTTTCTCGGCGCTCGCGCCACCACCAACGTCGAGGAAGTTAGCGGGACGGCCGCCGGCTTGCGCAATCACGTCGACGGTGCTCATCACGAGGCCCGCACCATTGCCGAGAATGCCGACGTCGCCATCGAGCTTGACGTAGGCGAGGTGGGCCTCGCGCGCGGCCTGCTCCTGCGGATCCATCGCCGCGAGGTCGCGCATCGCCTCCACATCTGGATGGCGATAAAGCGCGTTGTCGTCTATCGTCACCTTGGCATCGGCTGCAAGCAGTGTGCCGTCTTCGAGGAAGACCAATGGATTGACCTCGACCAGCATCGCGTCCTCGGATTGGAAGACGCCGTACAGCTGTGCGAGCATCGCGCCCACAGCCTTGCGCTCATCGACCGGAATGCCCGCGGCGGCCATCAACTGCACGCCGTCGAAGCCGCGATAGCCGAGTGCTGGATCGACGTGCAGGCGCGCCAGCATGTCGGGATGATTCGCCGCGACGTCCTCGACGTCCATACCGCCCATCGTGGTCAGCATCAAAAGCGGCATCTTGGCCGAACGGTCGAAGGTGACCGAGACGTAGTACTCCTTGGCGATCGCCACGCCGCGCTCGATCAGTAGGCGGCGCGTGATGTGCCCCTTGATGTCGAGGCCGAGGATTGCCTGGGCTGCAGCTTCGGCCTCGTCGGCGTTCTTGACGACCTTGACGCCGCCCGCCTTGCCGCGACCTCCAACCAGCACCTGGCTTTTGACGACGACCGTGCCGCCGAACTCTTCGGCCGCCGCGCGCGCCTCGGCGACGGTGTACGCAATCCGCCCCTCGGCGACAGGGATGCCCGCTTTCGCGAACAGCTCTTTGCCTTGATGCTCGTACAGATCCACGGTGCCCCTCGGCTTACATCTTCTGGTATTCGGGGCCGCTGCCGCCCTCGGGCGGGGTAAAGCGGCCACCCTTGGCGGTGATGGCACCGCACTGAACGCAATTCGACGGATCCATATGAATGCGCACCATGCCGTCTCGCGACTCGGAGCCCTCGACGATCTCGTAGACCTGGGCCGGGCACATGTTGATCCACGTCTCAGCGAGCTCGCGCGGCACCCGCGGCTCGTGGATGCGCAGGTGGTTCGGCTGATCGTCGCGCGTTTTGTTGCCCGACAGGAAGACGCTCGACAACTTGTCGAACGTGTACGTGCCATCGGGCGCCGTGTAGCGACTGTTGAGGTGTTCGACCTCGTGCTTCGCGTCGTCTGTAAAGGCTGTTGCGCCCAGGGGAATCTTGCCCTTCGAGGCGGTGATCAGCGGCACGATCGAGCCGCCCAAGACCAGACCCTTCTGGAACTGCTGGCGCATGTTGCGGACCTCGTACAAGTCCTTGCCGATCTCGCCATTACGGACCGAAGAGTCGTACGCAGCCAAAGCGCCGTGCGCAGTGATGTCGTGCCCAGCCCGAAGCGCAGCGTGGATCGCCTGCGCGGCCAGGATGCCCGAACGAATCGCGTAGTGCACGCCCTTCAGGCGCGGCACGTTGACGAAGCCAGCGCTGTCGCCGACGAACAGCGCACCCGGCAGGCTGAGTTGGTCGGGCATCGCGTAATAGCCACCCTCGGGGATGATCTTCGCACCCCACTCGAGGCGCTCGCCACCCTCCAAGATGTTGCGAACTAGCGGATGCAGTTTGAGCTCTTGCAGCAGGTCATGGACGCTGAGCGACGAGTCGGCCCAGTCGAGACCGACAACGAGGCCGATCGAGACCTGGTCCGGACCCATCGGATAAATCCACGAGCCGCCAAACTCGCGATAGCGACCAGCACCGCGCAGCGGCCAGCCAAGCGTGTGGATGATGCGATCGAGCGGCTTTTCGACCTTCCACAATTCTTTGACGCCAAGCGCGTAGATCTGCGGGTACGGGCTCGAAACGTCGAAGGCCGTCATCGCGGCTTCGCGCAACTTGCCCTGCGCGCCCTCGGCGAGCACCGTCACCTGGGCCAGCACCTCAGTCGCGGGAGCCGCGCCGGGCTTCTCAACGCCTTCTTTGTCGAGACCCTTGATGCCGGTGCGAATACCGACGACGCGACCGTCCTCGACGAGCAACTGCTGCGCATCCGTCTCGGGCAGCACGTACGCACCGAGCGCCTCGGCCTGCTCGGCAAGCCACTTGTTGAGGGTCGCGAGCGACAGCGCATGGTTGCCGTGGTTCTTAAACTCGGGCGGCGTCGGCAGCTTGATGTGCCGCTTCTGACTCGTCAGGAAATGCACCGACTCCTTGTCGACTGCACCGTAGGTCGGAAAGTCCTCGTCCTTGAGGTCGGGAAACAGATCGCGCAGCGGCTGCAGGTTGACCATCGCGCCACTCAGCGAGTGGCTGCCAACGGCCTTGCCCTTCTCGATGACGACAATCGGCACCTCGCCGAGCTTCTCGAGCGACTCGAGATCGTCGGCCAGCAACTGGCCGAGCTTGACGGCACAAGCGAGACCCGCCGCACCGCCACCGACGATGCAGACACCGGCGGGAATCTTGAGGTCTTCGGGTGCTGCCGGCTGATCAACCGCGTTCGCGGGATCGTACGGCGGTGGAAATTCATTCGGAAACGTAGGCATCCCCAGCACGATAGCGTGGACGGCCTACGCGCTCGCAACGGTGATCAGCTTCCTGTTGGGGTCAGACCCTTGTAGGAAGTCGGATCAACGAATCAAGCAATCGAGCGGCCTCTAACCTCCTAAAAGGGTCTGACCCCAATAGGAAGCTGATCGCGAGTTAGGCGCGTCGCGCTGTGAGTACCCCGTCCATGGTGAACTCGTGATGCTCCCACATGCGCGTCGATGCGAGTTGGCCATCGCGGGCTGTCATCGCCTCGACGATTCCGGGGTGGGCATCGTTGCCAGGAGGTAACGGCAATTCGACTTCTGCGAGTGCGAAGGCGTCGGCGTAGAGCTCGGCGCGGCGCTGGCTGATCTCCGAGACCAGCAGGCGATTGCCGGAGGCCGCGGCGATCGTCAGGTGGAAACGATTGTTGAGCACACCAACCTCACTCGTCGTGTGCGGCTGGTTGAACTCGTCGACAAGCTCGCCAAGGATGAACAGCTCGTCCTCGGTGATCAGCGCCGTTGCGAGCAACGTGGCGTGCGCCTCGAGACCGCCCAAGACCTGCGCCTTGTTGCGGAACGTCTCCGGGTTCGTTGGCGATCTCCCGGACAGAAACGCCATGTGGCTCGACGCCACGAACGAGCCGCCGAGACGACCACGATGCGTCTCGAGCAGACCGTCGGCGCGCAATTCGGAGAGGGCCGCGCGGACTGTCATCACACCGACACCAATGCGCTTGGCCAACTCGGTCTCGGCCGGCAGTCGGTCGCCGTCGCGCAGCACACCGAGAACAATCGCCTGACGAATCCGTCGCGCTACCTCAGCAACTGCCGTCGGTGTGTCGATCGGCTCGAAGACCGCGTCGCGTACATAGACGGGTTCGTCCTCCCACACAGTTGTATCGATCTGTCCCATTGCACGGAACTATAGAGAATGCGAAGACCGGGATAGATCTTTTTGTTGCAATGTCTGTGGAACTACGCGCCCGCGAGCTCGAGCAAGACCTGACCGGCCTGCACGCCCTGCCCCGCCTGCACATGCACCGTCTCGACCGTGCCGGCCTGCAGCGAAGTGACCTCGTTCTCCATCTTCATGGCCTCGACGACCGCGACGACCTGGCCGGCCTCGACATGATCGCCCTCGGCGACTTCGAGCTGCAGCACCGTGCCCTGCATCGGCGAGATGATCACGCCCTCGGCAGCACCACCTGCGCCGCCACTCTGGCGGGCACGAATGCGGTCGCGAGCCTCTTCGGCACCAGCCGCAGCCGGCAGGCGCAGCACCACGTCGTAGCGTCGCCCATCGACCTCGACGGGGACATGGCGCGGAATCGTCGTGCCGCTGGCGGACCCAGTGGGCGCAGCGGTCGGCTCGTCGGCGAGGGCAGCGCAGGCATCGGCCCAGGCGCCCTCGACCAAACCAGCACAGGTCTCGCCCGCCGCAAACTCGGGTGCGCGCATGACGATGCGGTGCATCGGCAGCAGCGTCTTCGGGCCGACGATTTCGTACTCATCGAGCGCGCGACGCATGCGGGCAATCGCGCGCTCACGCGACGTGTCCCAGACGAGCAGTTTCGCGACCATCGGGTCGTAGCGGTCGTTGATCTCGCCGCCCTCCTCCACGCCCGACTCGACGCGGATGCCCGGACCACTCGGTGGTCGATGACGAAGCAACCTGCCCGGCGACGGCGTAAAGCCGTTGCCTGGATCCTCCGCATTGACACGACATTCGATCGCGTGCCCACGCATGACGATGTCGGACTGCGCAAACGACAGCGGCTGACCCGAGGCGACGAGGATCTGCTCGCGCACGAGATCAACGCC
>SYIF01000083.1 GCA_005798855.1 Actinomycetota bacterium
GAGCACGTTCGCGGGAGGTGATGTCGCCTGATGCGATTACAGGTACCGAGACGAGCTCGACGAGCTCGGCCGTCAAGGCGTGGTCGGCGTGGCCCGTGTACATCTGCTTTGCGCTGCGTGGGTGGAGCGTCAACGCCTGGGCGCCGGCTTCGACGAAGCGGGGGCCGGCGATCGTGAAGTCGCGCGACTCGTTTAGTTCGCCACGGCGCATCTTGACCGTGACGGGGACGTCGACGGCCTCAGCGACAGCGGCCACGACGCGTGCGCCGCGCTCGGCACCGTCGGAGATCAGCGTCGCACCGGCACCGGTCTTGGTGACCTTGCGGACAGGACAACCCATGTTGATATCGATCAGATCGGCGCCCGCGTCGACACACATCCGAGCGGCATCCGCCATCAGGGCGGGTTCGGACCCGAAGATCTGCACGGCCAATGGCTTCTCGTCACGCGAGATCCGCAGGTAGTTCATTGTCCGTTCGTTCTGGTGGCCGAGACCACACGCGGAAACCATCTCCGAGCAGACCAATCCAGCACCAAAACGACGGCCCTGGCGACGAAAAGCCTGGACCGAAACGCCCGCCATTGGAGCAAGCACAATACGGCTCGGAATCTCAACCGAACCGATCTGCCAGGTATCTGTGAGGCTGCGCACATCAATCGCCATAGCCGCAGGGTATCCGAGGCCCGGCGTACCCCACGCCTCTCCCTGTGTACCATGCGATTCGTCTGGCGCTATCTCGGCGCCCCGATCAACCTGCCGGAGGGTCCGTGGCTAAGGAAATCGTCCTCACCGCTGAGGGTTACGAAGAGCTCAAGAGGCGCTATGAGCACCTAACGACCGATGGTCGTCGTGAAGTTGCTGAGCGCATCAAGGAAGCCCGTGACTTCGGTGATATCTCTGAGAACTCTGAGTACGACGACGCCAAGAACGAGCAGGCGAAGATCGAAGACGAGATTGCGGAGATTGAACAGCAGCTGCGCGAGGCGACCATTGTGGAGAAAGCCGACCTCAAGGTTGGCGTTGTCGCGATTGGGTCGACCGTCAGCATCAAGGGAGCTCGCAACAAGGAAATGAAGTTCAAGCTCGTGGGCTCTGCCGAGGCCGACCCCGACCTGAACCGCCTCTCCAACGAGTCGCCAATTGGTCGCGCCGTCCTGGGTGGCAGGAAGGGCGACAAGGTCGACGTCATCACGCCAAAGGGCACCGTCAAGTACGAGATCACCGCGATCTCGCGCGTGTAGGACTCGATGGACTTCGCGTCCCTTCCGCACCGGTTCGGTGAGCGAGACGCGATTGGTGGTCTACGCACGGCCGAGGACGGACTCGAGCCCGAACAGGCAGGCACGAAGTCGTGGCGTATTGCTGGGCGCGTGCTCGGTCGTCGTGGCCAAGGCGGCCTGTCGTTTATCGACCTCGAAGATATGTCTGGTCGTGTCCAGCTGCTAGCCGACCTTGAGGAGCTCGGTGAGGAGGCGTTCGAGCAGGTTCGCTCCGTCTCGATTGGTGACCTGATTGGCGTTGTCGGCATCGCGACACGAACGCGCCGAGGTGAGCTGAGTGTCAAAGTCGGCGAATGGGTCGAGCTCGCACCATGTCGCCTGCCATTCCCCGATCGTCACCACGGACTGCAGGACGTCGAGGTTCGGCATCGCCAGCGCTACCTCGATCTGATGACCGACCCCGAGGGGCGCGATCGCTTCGTGGCGCGCGCCAAAATGATCACGAGCATTCGCCGCACGCTCGACGACGCGAACTTCGTTGAGGTCGAGACGCCGGTGCTTCAGCCGCTCTACGGTGGTGCGGCTGCGCGTCCGTTCATCACACACCACAACACGTTGGATCGCGACCTCTACCTGCGTGTCGCAACCGAGCTGTATCTCAAGCGTCTTGTGGTCGGTGGCCTCGAGCGCGTCTACGAGCTTGGCAAGGATTTCCGCAACGAGGGCGTCTCCCACAAGCACAATCCCGAGTTCACGATGCTCGAGCTCTACGAGGCGTACGCGGACTGCGAAGACGTGATGACGCGCACGGAGCAGATCGTCACGGCTGCGGCGCTGGCCGTCTGTGGCACGACGAAGGTGACGGTCAAGGACCAGGAGATCGACTTCGGCGCTCCCTGGCAGCGGCTCACGCTCGGCGAGGCCATCGAGCAGAAGACGGGCATCAACCCGCTCACGCTGGGTCGCGATCCGCAGCCCTTGGTGGACTATCTCAAGAGCCAGGGTGTCGACACCTCGCGCGATAAGACGTGGGCGCAACTCGTTGACCACATGCTCTCGCACTATGTTGAACCAACTCTGATTGCCCCGACGTTCCTTGTCGACTATCCGGTTGAGCTGTCGCCGTTGTCCCGCCGCAAGCCGGGCGAGGAGGGGATCGTTGAGCGATTTGAGGCGTTTTGTGGTGGCATTGAGATCTCCAACGGCTTCTCGGAGCTCAACGATCCTGACGATCAGCGCGCCCGCTTCGAGGAGCAGGCCGCTGCTGGACGAGCGGGCGACGAAGAGGCGCACCCCGTCGATGAGGACTATGTAACAGCGCTCGAATACGGCCTCCCGCCGACCGGTGGTGTGGGGCTTGGCATCGACCGCTTGGCGATGTTGTTGACCGCGCAGGACACGATCCGCGAGGTCATCTTGTTTCCCGCAATGCGCACGTAAGACGTAACCCGGGTCATTCGACCGAACGGGTGGGAATCACCCTCTGGTAGTGTGAGCAACTTACCGGTGAAGTGGTGGAATCCGCACACCGGGACCCTGCGAAAAAGCAGGTAGGAGGCCAACAATGTTCGAACGATTTACAGAGCGTGCACGCCAAGTTGTCGTCCTTGCACAGGACGAGGCCCGTGCACTCAAGCACAACGACATCGGCACCGAGCACATCCTGCTCGGCCTGCTGCGTGAGGAAGAGGGTCTCGCCGCGCACGTGCTCGACTCCCTCGACATTACGGTCGAGGACGTCCGCGCGAATGTTGCGCGCATCGTCGGCCAGGGCGAAGAGGTCACGACGGGTCAGATTCCGTTTACACCCCGCGCGAAGAAGGTCCTCGAATTGGCACTTCGCGAGGCGCTCTCGCTCGGTCATAACTACATCGGCACGGAGCACATCCTGCTTGGACTCGTCCGCGAGAACGAGGGTGTTGCGGCCCGTATCCTGCTCGACTTCGATGCCGACGCCGAGAAGATTCGCAACGAGATCATCCGCATGCTGTCGGGTCCGGGTCGCCGCTCGCAGTCCGGTGGCGCTGCCGCTGGTGCAGGAGCCGGTGCCGGCTCGCCCGAGTCGAAGAAGTCGTCGAAGTTGCTCGACCAGTTCGGTCGCAACCTGACGAAGCTGGCGACCGAAGGCAAGCTCGACCCTGTCGTTGGACGCCAGACCGAGATCGAGCGGATGATGCAGATTCTCGTCCGCCGAATGAA
>SYIF01000084.1 GCA_005798855.1 Actinomycetota bacterium
CGTCGCCGTTGATGACGAGATAGCGCTCGGCACCACCGGCGAGGAACGAGGCCTTCTTGCCGGCCGGGAAGCCTGCACCACCGCGGCCGCGCAGGTTCGAAGCGATCATCTCGTCCACGAGTTGCTCGCTCGTCATACCGACGGCCTTGCGCAGCGAGTCGTAGCCACCGTTGGCCTCATACTCCGTGATCTCGCGGCGGCTACCGGCAAATGGCAGAAGCAGCGCGGATGCGTCCGGCTGCGCGAAGGTTGGTGCTTCAGGCATGGCTCTCACTGGGTCGTGGTGTGGCTCGCAGCTCGCTGATCAGCGGTGCGACGTCATCTGTCTTGAAGTGCTCGTGATACTCCTCGTCAACCGAGACGACGGGGCCCCAGCCGCAGCCGCCGAGACACTCGACGCGGCGCAGAGTGACCTTGCCATCGGCGGTCGTACCCGGCGCAACGACACCAAGCTCTTGCTCGAATGCGCGCAGCACGATGTCGGAGCCAACGAGGGCACAGGAGAGATTCGTGCAGACCTCGACGACGTGGTCGCCAATGGGCTGCAAGAAGAACATGTCGTAAAACGAAGCAACGGCGAGACAGTGAGCCGGCGACAGGTCGAGTCCATCAGCAACGTTCTCGAGCGCCTCGGGCGAGAGCCAGCCATAGTGCTCTTGCGCGTGGCGCAGCGCCGGCAGAATCGCGCTGCGTCGGTCCGGATACTTAGCGATCTCGTCTTGGATCTGGGTGTAGAGATCGGCCACTAGCGGTCTACGTCTCCGAGCACCGGGTCGATCGAGGCGAGGATGGCGATCAGGTCGGCGAGGTAGACGCCTTCGCAGAGTGGAGCGAGCGACTGCAAAAGCACGAGCGAGGGGCTGCGCAGACGAACGCGCCACGGCTTCGGACCACCATCGGCAATCAAGTGGAAGCCAAACTCGCCACGCGCCGACTCGATCGGTGCGTAGACCTCGCCGGCCGGGACGGTGAAGCCCTCGGTGACCAGCTTGAAGTGATGGATCAACGACTCCATCGACGTGTGCAGCTCGTGGCGTGGTGGCAAGACGACCTTGCGATCATCGGCAATGATCGGGCCACCTGGCATGCCGTCGAGCACCTTCTCGATCAGGTCGACCGAGGCACGCATCTCCTCGATACGAACGCGGAAGCGCGCGTGGACGTCACCGCCCTGCTCGACGACCGGCGTGTAGTCGAGCTCGCGGTAGGCGCCATAGCCACCGTTTGCAGAACGTAGGTCGTAGGGAACGCCCGAGGCGCGCAGGTTCGGTCCGGTGAGACCCATCTGCATCGCGAACTCTGGAGAGAGGACGCCAACACCCTTGGTGCGACCCAGCCAAATCGGGTTCGCGCCAATCAGCTCGTCGTACTGGTCGAGCTGATTGCGCATAAACGGAATGAACTTCCGGCAGATCGCCTCGAAGCCCTTCGGCAGGTCTTCGGCGACGCCACCGACCTGGCAGTAGCGCGGATGCATGCGAGCGCCGCAGACCATCTCGAACAGATCGAGGACCTCGTCGCGCGCACGGAAGCAATAGAAAAGCAGCGCGATGCCGCCAAGATCGACAGAGCCGGTGCCGAGGAAGACCAGGTGAGAGTGCAGGCGAGCGAGTTCTTGAAACAACACGCGGATCCACTCGGCGCGGCGCGGTACCTCCAACTCGAGGGCCTTCTCGGTCGACATGCAGAACGCCGTCTCGCCACTAAAGAACGACAGGTAGTCCATGCGAGGGACGTACGGAATCGCCTTCCAGTACGTCTTCTGCTCGATGTTCTTCTCGATGCCCGTATGGACGTAACCGACCTCGCACTTGAGGCCGACGACGATCTCGCCGTCAAGCGTCGTGACGAC
Organism: Actinomycetota bacterium; assembly: GCA_005798855.1. Taxonomy (GTDB): domain Bacteria; phylum Actinomycetota; class Thermoleophilia; order Gaiellales; family F1-60-MAGs149; genus F1-60-MAGs149. The sequence continues at coordinate 1,853 of SYIF01000084.1, forward strand.
ACGCAACACGCCGTGGGTCGACGGGTGGTTTGGCCCGAGGTTGATCTCGAGCAGGTCCGGATTGTCACTCGACGGATACAGCTCGGACGGCGTCGGCTGCAGGACCTTCTGCGTCGGCCAGGTGCGTGGGAGTTCGGTCGCAGCCATCCGTTACACCTCGTCCGAGAACTGGACTGGCTCACCGCCGATGGGATAGTCCTTGCGCTGCGGATGGCCACCCCAGTCGTCCGGCATCAGAATGCGCCGGAGATTCGGGTGCCCCTCGAAGGTGATGCCCATCAGATCGAACGCCTCGCGCTCATGAAAGTCGGCGGACGGATAGACGCTAATCAGCGTCGAGATGCTCTCGTTGTCGTCGAGCCAGACCCGGATGCGGAGGCGGCGATGGTTGCCGTCCGTGACGGTCATCACCTTGCACAGCGTCGTCGAAACCGCGAAGCGCTTCGGGCCGGCGGCCTCGGGCACAGCGCCCTTGCCGGAGTGCGAGTAGTGGTTGATGTCGCGCCCGTCGGAGCCACCGCCCCAGTAGCCCGCAACCTCGCCCTGATAGCCGAGGTAGTCGACGACGGTGACGTCGGACAAAAGGTCGTAGCCCTCGTGGTCGCGCAAGAAGCCGCAGACGTCGAGGAGGCGGTCGACAGGAATGTCGAGCGTCAGCTCGCCGCGATGCTCGACACGGCGGATAATCACACCCACGCCAAATTCGGCCTCGAGGCGATCGCCCGCACCATTGTCCGGCTCGCCCCACGTGGGCGAATTGATCTGCAGGAGGTCGCTGCTCAGGACTGCGTCTCCTGATTGATCGAAGACGATGGGATGCCCGACTTGATGCGCTCCTGCAAGACCATCAGACCCTCAACGACGGCCTCGGGGCGTGGCGGGCAACCCGGCACGTAGACGTCGACGGGGACGATCTTGTCGACACCCTGCAAGATCGAATAGTTCGAGAACATGCCGCCGGTCGACGAGCAGGCGCCCATCGCCATCACGTACTTCGGCTCGAGCATCTGTTCGTAGAGCTGGCGGATCGGCTCGGCCATCTTGTGCGCAACACGGCCCGACACGATCATCAGGTCGCTCTGGCGTGGTGTGGCGCGCACGACCTCGGAACCGAAGCGGGCAACGTCGTAGCGCGCCGACGAGATCATCGCGATCATCTCCATCGCGCAGCAGGCGAGTCCGAAGCCGAATGGCCACATCGAGTTGGCGGTCGCCATCTTGAAGATCTTCTCGAGCGACGTCGTCATGACAACCTGATCAAGGTCTGTCGAGCGCAGCGAGCGCCGCACCTGTGCCGGCGGGATCACCACGGCGCCACTCGGCGGCGTCCGCGTCGGCGGAACGGTATGCGGAAGATCGTGTGGTGCGTCGGGCCTCAGTGCCATTCGAGTGCTCCCTTGCGCCAGATGTAGACGTACCCAACTCCGAGGATCGCGACGAAGACTGCCAGCTCGGCGAGCCCGAAGGCGCCGAGCATGTTGAGGTTGACAGCGATCGGATAGAGAAACACGATCTCGATGTCGAAG
>SYIF01000085.1 GCA_005798855.1 Actinomycetota bacterium
GGCAGCACGAGGTAGCGGACCTCCGCCGTCGAGTCCCAGACCCGAATCTCCGTCGTCGCGGGCACCTCAACGCCGAACTCTTGCAGGACAGCTCGTGGCTCGGCCACGACGCGCGCGCGGTAAGGCGCGCTCTTGTACCACGTCGGCGGAAGGCCGAGCACAGGCCAGGGGTAGCACGAGCAGAGTGTGCAGACGATCACGTTGTGAACGTCGGGGGCGTTCTCCACGACGACCATCGTGTGCCCCTCCTCGCCGGCGTACCCGAGCTCGCCGATCGCGGCGGTCCCATCGCTGAGAAGGCGGTCGCGGTAGGCCGGGTCGGTCCAGGCACGGGCTACGACACGCGCACCATTCTGCGGGCCCACGTCGTTGACGTAGCGATCGATGACGGCGTCGATGGCGTCGCTCGAGACGAGCCCCTTTTCGACGAGCAGCGCCTCGAGTGCCCGGGCCCGCAACTCGATCTCGCTCGCTGGCCGCGGATGGTGATGATCGCCATGATCGTGGTCGTGGTCATGATCGTGGTCGTGGTCATGGTCATGCATTACGCGGCCTCCAAATAGCGTTCCCAAAGGTCCGCAAGGACGACGTGGTCGCCCGTGTCCTCGCCCCACAGGTCGTGCGCATCGAAACGGACGGCGTAGACCGCTTCGCGCTCGGCGTTGTTGACATCGGGCACACCGTCATCGCCCTGCACGCGGACGATCTCGCCGGTCGCACCCCGCAGATAGCGCGGGCAGCGCGTATGCCACGTAGGGCGCATGCGCCGCACGCGAACACGATCGCCGACGGCGAATGCTGCGGCTGCCGCCGGGGGCATTGGGTGGCTGGTGGCCATCGCCTCGAGTAGCTGCGCCGTCGCGTCGGGATCATCTCGACGAGGCGGCTCCTCGCCGGCTGCGATTCGATCGACCCACGCGTCCACCTCGGCATGCGTAATCGCCCCGGTCTCGACCAGTGCCTGCTCCGCCTCGTGCAGCCACTTCTCGTAGTACGAGACGCACAGGTAGCGCCCATGTCCCATCCGCTCGATCGTGTGGCGAAAGGCGTGGGTGCTCTGCGAACTCGACGTCACCGCGAGGGCGAAGGCGCGGGCGTCCCAATCGTTTGGCAGCGCCTGCTCTGCGCCCGGCCATGTCGCGGGGCCGAAGCCCTGCATGCCACCGAGGTCGTGTGCGCCATCCATGCGGAAACTATAACGCCTGGCGGGAGCGCTTCTGGTGCTGTTTCCACCTGCGTGGAACCGGCTATGGGCACGTCAATCCGCCGTGCGCAGTGCCGCTACCCCGGGTTGCGGTTCGGCAGCGACGGCTCGACCCGAAGGATCTTGGCGGCCCAGACAGGCATCCACCAATTCCAGTTGCCAAAGAGCGACACCAGAGCCGGTACGAGCAGCGCACGGATCAACGTGGCGTCCAGCAGAATGCCGGCCGCTAAGCCGGTTGCGAAGATCCGCACCGCCGTCTCGGGCGTGGCGCCGAGCGCAACGAAGGCGAGGAAGAGAATCAGCGCCGCGCTTGTGACGAGCCTGCCGGTGCGACCAATGCCAGTCACGATCGCCTTCGTATTCGAGCCGGTGGCGTCGTACTCCTCGCGCATGCGCGCCAAGATGAAGACCTCGTAATCCATCGACAGGCCGTAGAGGAACGCGAACACCATCAGTGGGAGCCATGAGGTGATGGCGCCGGTCGCCTCGATTCCCCAGATCGGCTCCGACAGGTTGCCCTGCTGCCACGCCCAGACCATGATGCCCCAGGCCGCACCGACGGAGCAGAGGTTGAGAATGATGGCCTTCAAAGGGAGCAGCAGCGAGCGGAATTCGCGGGCCAAGAAGATGAATGTGATGATGCCGATCATCAGCAGCATCAGCGGGAACGACCCATAGACGGCGCTAATGAAGTCGTCATTCTGAGCGCCGACACCTCCGACTTGTGGCGCTGGTTCGAGCTGCTCTGCGGCAGCGCGAACGCGATCGATCGTCGCCCGCCCCTCAGGTGTGGCGCCGTCATCCTGCGGAATCACCTCGATCAACGTCGTACCGTCTGCCTGCCAGCCGGCCGCAGTGGGCGCGACGGCGAGTCTGACTCCCTCGACGGCGGCGAGCGATTGCGCGGTCGCCGCTGCCGTGGCGGTCGTGGCGATCACTTCCATCGGCGTCACCGCACCATCTCCGATTCCCGAATTTTGGAGGGTGAGGAGGGCATCGCGCGGCGGCCCAGACGAGGTCAGCGAGGTTGCAGCGGGCTCCCCAATAACAATCTGCGAGGCGGGTACGAGCGGTATCGCGAGGATCGCAATGCCAACGATCGCAGCGATCCAGCGACGCCGCACGACAAGTTCGGCCCAGCGTGTCCAACCGCGACTCGCGGTGTCTTCCTTTCGGATGCGCGGCCACTCAAAGCGGTGGCCAACAGTGGCGAGCACGACCGGCAGCAGCGTGATCGACACCAGCACGCTGATCGTCGGAATCAGCATGCCCGCGTAGCCGATGCTGCGCAGGAACGGCACGGGCAGGATCACGAGCGCGAGGAGTCCGATTGCCACGGTGATGCCAGAGACGACGACGGCTCGCCCGGCGGTCTTCATCGCTCGCACGAGGGCCTCGTCACCCTCGGCGCCGAGCGCACGCTCCTCTCGCCATCGCGTCACGATCAGGAGGGCGTAGTCGATCGCGACGCCAAGGCCGATCAGGCCAACGAGGAACTGCACGATGATGGAGACGTCAGTCAGGCGCGCGAGGATGCCCAGCACGAGGAACGTGGACGGGATTGCGACGAGCGCGACCATAAGCGGCGTCAGCGCTAAGAACGATGCGAACACGAAGATCAACACTGCGAGTGCGCCGAGGCCGCCGAACAACACCTCGATCAGCAGACTCGGCCCCTCACCGCCGCCGCTCTCGCCGGTCAGCATTGGGATGCCGGTCAACGTAATCGGGGCGCCAGCGACCGTGGCGTCCGCAACGGCTGCCTCGATCGCAGGCAACGCTACCGGAGCCTCACTAAACCCACCAGCGGCCGGTCCATAGACGTACGCGAACGTAGTCCTTCCGTCCTCGCTGACAAACCGTGGATCCTGTGTGTCGGGATAGCCGATCACACGTAGATTTGGTGCCGACTTCATCACCGAATCGAGCACGACCTGCAGCTCGGCGGTGGTTGCAGCGTCGCTGATCCTCGCACTCTCCGGAACCGTTGTGACGAGCACAACAGGTGGCATCTCGCCGCCGTTGCCGTAGTCCGCGACAATCGCCTCGTTCGCCGCAAACGCCGGCTTGTCGGGCACTGCGAACTCCTGCGACAGCACGTCGGTGATGCCCGCTGCGCTGGCCATGCCACCACCGAGCGACAGCAACCAGAACACGACGACAATCAGGCGATGGCGAAGAACCCACCATGTTAGACGTTCCGTGGAATCACCCCGTTGAGCGAAGGGGGCAACGATTCAGTCTACGTTTCGCGGATTCCGAGACTGCGGATGGGCAAATTGAGCTGCGCTCGTCTTGAGCAGCAACGTCGGCGTCGGCGAGGAGCGGCTGCCTCTCCGCAATGGTGGTGGTGCCAACTTTCAAGACCACCTCAAGGGTACCACAACACGTTACGTACGGCGGGACCGGGATTCGAACCCGGGGCCCTGGCACTGCTGCCGGGCTGCGGTTTTCAAGACC